>JAVBSH010000241.1:0-6929 GCA_031547085.1 Bacteroidales bacterium | reverse complement strand
TACATTGACGGATTTTCAGCGTAACGGTTTGACGGATATTCGCATCCATGCAGGCTTCAACGGTCCTATTTACCAAAGCATCCAGATACAGGGCAAATCAAATTGCTGCGAAGAAAGCTTCGGAGTGAAGATCGAGTTGCGACTTTTCCACAACGAAAAACGGATAGAACTGAATTATGCTGTCAAAAAATCGCCGATTACCGCACCTGATGGTATTTATGTTGCCTTTCCGTTCAAGTTGGACAATGCCAAATTGTACTTCGATGTGCAGGGAGGTGTTGTCACTTCCGGCGAGAACCAGCTTGAAGGAACCGCTTCGGATTGGAACACGGTGCAGAACTTCGTGGCCGCCCGCAACGGGAAAGCGCAGTTCGTGGTCGGGAGCAACCTCGTCCCTTTGTTCCAGATGGGAGGGATTTGCACCGGGCAGTACCAACGTAAAAAAACGTATGAAGTACCTCACGTTTATTCGTGGGTGACCAACAATTACTGGACCACTAACTTCCGTGCCTCACAGGAAGGCGAATTACGGTGGAGCTACTACCTTACTTCGGACAGCGACATCTCCAATACGCTGGCGACCCGGTTTGGTTGGGGTTCGCGTGTTCCTATCTACGCAAGGGTGATGCCCGAAGGCAAATCCAACAACCAGCCGACAAGCTACTCGTCGTTCCGGTTCAGTGAGGACAATCTGCTGATGACGTCGGCAACGCCCTCGGTTGACAAAGGTTATGTTCTTATCAACGTCAGGGAACTGGACGGAAAATCGACTCCTTTACAGATATCCGACAATGCAGGAAAAGTGTTGGAATTTTCGGTGGTCAATGCCATTGAAGAACCGATGCAAAATAGGCTGAAAGAAATCAATTTTGCTCCTTTTGAAAATAAGTTCATCAAGTTGAAATTGTAAGACAGGATTAACAGGATTAAGGCGATTTATCTTGTAAAGCCTGTTATTTCTGTCCAAAAATATATTTTGATATAAATCTAATCTATATAATCCCTATTGATATGTTGACTATAGGAATAGATATTGGCGGGACCAATATAAAAGTCGGGTTGGTACATGATGGCAAAGTCATCGGGAAACGGATGATTGATGCTATGTCGCAACATGGGCTTCAACCGCAACTGAAAACAATGGAGGAAGTCATCCGGGAACTTTTATCGGAGCATAGCGCCGGTTTACAGCAATTATCGGGTATAGGGATGTCCGTTCCCGGTATCGTCGATTGCAATGCAAAAAAAGTTTTGGTGATCAACGACAAGTTCAACGATGTGGTCGGATTAGACCTTGCCCACTGGGTAAGGTCTACTTTTAACCTTCCGTTGGCGATGGACAACGATGCGCGATGTGCCCTTATCGGCGAATGGCAATACGGAGCCGGACGTGGTTGTAATAATCTGGTGATGGTAACATTAGGTACCGGGTTGGGAACATCTGCACTTGTGGAAGGCCGCGTGATGCGTGGGAGCCACCACATAGCCGGTATTTTGGGTGGACATTTCATTGTCGACAGGAACGGACTTCAATGCAATTGTGGCAATCAAGGTTGTGCCGAAGCCCAATCGTCCACTTGGAACATGAAAGAAATCCTTCAATATACCGGAGCCGATAACGCAGACTGGGCGCAACCAACTCCCGACTTCCGGGGCATCTTCGAAAAAGCGGATACCGGCGATCGTTTTGCTATAAAGGTCCGTAATCATTGCATGGACATCTGGGCTACGACCATTGTCAACCTGATTTATGCATACGACCCGGAAAAAGTAGTCATGGCCGGTGGCGTGATGCAAAGCGCCGGGGTGATTATTCCGTATGTGAAGGAAAAGATCCGCCATTACGGTTGGGCTCCTTTCGACCAGATTGATATTGTTCGCTCGTCGGTATTTGCCGAGGCTGCTATTTTGAGTGCGGAATACTTGGTTAGTAGTACTGAAAATTTGAAATGAAGGATATGGAATAGTTAGGGTTTGGGTATCAATATATTCGCTTGCGCAAGTTCAGCCAGTGAGGACATTTTTTCACTTTCCACATAGTTTTGTATATTTGCCAGTAATAAACCCACATCCTGATGAAGCCAAAACTCTTCAATGAGCATACAAAGAAGGACATATTGCCGCTTGTTGCATGTTTCCTTTTGTCGGGTTTTGTCGTCTGGTGGTATTTATTTTTGAACCGGCATCTGTGTTTGTTTTACAGGGAGCAATCACAGATGTTTTTATTTTCTTGGGAATACTTCCTGCAATACTTGGAACAGCCGGGTGGAATAACAGCTTATGCAGCATCCTTCCTCGCCCAGTTTTTCTACTATCCTGTGGTGGGAACAGGTATTTACCTTCTTGTCTTTTTGGGATTCTATAAGATATTCAGGCTGGTATTGGACAAGTTTTCCCTGTTCGGAAGTTCATTCATTGTGGCATTTATTCCCGGGCTATTATTTCTTTCCGCAAATATCAATCTGCAATTCGATATAGCCGACGAGTTGGCAGTCATGATTGCATTGTCCGGATTCATATTATTGACGAAGATGATCCGGGAAAAATTTGATTATTTGTTCATTCCATTAGTGATATCCGGTTTCTACATCCTTGTTGGTGGAAATGTTGTATTAAGCCTGGTACTCTTTATTCTTTATTCATTCTCCAAGCGACAAAAGGGTTATTGGAAGCAAATACTGACAGCCATTTTGTCTCTATCTATTCCTGTTGCGCTCTGGTATTTTTTCTACCTGATCTCCTTCAAAGACGCTTGTATTGCACTTACACCTTTCCGTTATCTTGATGCACGTTGGGTTGATTTCCGTGTTATTGCCTGGTTATCGGTTGTTATTGTACCTGTAGTTGGAATGCTGTTTAAAAATGTGAAAGCAGGCCGCAAATGGATGTTGTCATACAACATCGGCCTAAGTATCATCCTCTTGATTATTGTGTTAAAACAATACAATCCCACCACCGGGAATATCGTAAAGATGGGATACGACGCCGAAAATGACAACTGGGAAAGTATGATCAATACTGGTAAAGAAACACCCGTTGGGCCTCTTAATTGCTTTTACACCAACCTTGCTTTACAAAAAACAGGGCAATTGGCCGAAAAAATGTTTTGCTACGATCAGATTGGGGTACCGGGACTGATCCTTGATATGCAGGACAATTTTTCCTGCCAGGTAAGAAGCGAATTGTTCTACCAGTTAGGATTAATCAACGAAGCACAGCACTATGCCTACGAATCAATGATAGGATATGCGAGTGTAAAAGAACCGAATATCCGCAACCTGAAACGATTGTTGGAATGTGCTGTAATCCGGCAGGATAAGGCCCTTTCGGCAAAATATGAAAAGATATTGGACGAAACGTTATTCTACAAGGATTACACTAAAAAGCAGGGTGTAAAATATCCATCGGCGATTGTAATGAAAGATATTTTCATCCGCGACATGTCAGTTGTATTGGCATCTATCTTGGAAGATAACCCCGGAAATCAGGCGGTTTTTGAATACCTGATGGCTTATTACCTGTTGGAAAGGGACTATGAAAAAGCCAAAATTTGTTATGACCGTTATTTTTCCAACTTTTCGTATCCGCACATTCCGGTTCATTATGCAGAATTCCTGATGTTATACAAACGTATCAACAAGCTCGACGACAGTTTCTATACCCTCTATCCTGTTTCACGTGATATCCGCGAACGTTTCGAGATGATGGATATATTAGTTTCATCGGAAATGGATAAGCAGATACAAAAAGCGCTGGAAGATGGATACAAAGATACGTACTGGTTCTACGTCAGGTTCCCGTTGGTCAATGTGCAAACAATCAAAAATGATGAAAAAAACATATACTGAGATACTGATATCCATTGTATTGTTGTGTATTATTTCATCCTGCACCCGGATACAACAATATACTACTGTAGACGAACCGTTGAATATATTCCCCGACTATTCGGATATTGTGATACCTTCCAACATTGCACCTTTAAATTTCCACATCGGGGGTGATGATCAAAAACGCATGATTCGTTTTGTCGCAGGCCATGATTCCTTCGATATATATTGCCGTAATAATGTTACCATCCCAATAAAGAAGTGGAGAAGGTTATTAAAAGATAACCCGGGAAAAAAGCTGGCCATATACCCTTTTGTCCGGGAAACGGCAGGGTGGATGAAATACCACGGTATAACGCTGGATATTGCTTCTGAAACCATTGATCCTTACATCGTTTACCGGTTGATTGAACCGGGATATGAGTTTTGGGGAAAAATGGGCATTTACCAAAGATGTCTGGAAACTTTTGATGAAACACCTGTGCTTTTGAATACAATGACGGATGGGAGTTGTATGAACTGCCATTCCTTTTGTAAAAACGATCCCCGGAAAATGCTCCTTCACGTTAGGGCTACATATGCGGGAACTATACTCAACAACAATGGTCAACTTACAAAACTTGATACCAAAACCCCGGATAATGTTTCAGCCGCTGTTTATCCGCGTTGGCATCCCGGGGGAAGATACGTTGCCTTTTCAACCAATAAGACATCGCAGGCATTCCATACCACGGATAATAATCTGGTGGAAGTATACGACAGCGCTTCCGACCTCATCATCTACGATACGGAAACACAATCGATATTTACTCATCCGTTGATCCATTCTCCTGATAGGTTTGAGACTTTTCCCGAATGGTCGCCCGATGGGAAATCCCTGTATTTTTGCAGCGCCCCGGCAGTAAAGATGCCCGAAAACTACGATTCTTTACGGTACGACCTTTTCCGTGTCGATTTTGACCCGCAGACAGGAAAGATCGGCAACAAAACAGACACCGTATTGCAGCCTTCGAAGATCGGCAAAAGTATTGCTTTTCCGCGTATTTCACCTGACGGACGGCATATAGTCGTTTGCCTGTCCGATTACGGGACGTTTCCTATATGGCACAAAGAGAATGATTTATATTTATTGCATGTTGAAACAGGCGAATTAACACCAATGTCCGAAGTAAACAGTGCCGAAAGCGACAGCTATCATTCATGGTCGACCAATGGCCGGTGGGTTATTTTTAGCAGCCGCAGGATGGATGGATTGTATACCCGCCCGTATATTACCTATTTTGACACCAGCGGAAAATTTCATAAACCCTTCCTGCTTCCGCAAAAAGATCCTCTGTTTTACGACTGTTTTCTTAAATCGTACAATGTTCCGGAGTTTGTATCCGGCAAGATAGAAACAAGTATTCGTGAGCTTGAACGGATTGTCAAAGGTGATGCTATAGAGGTTCTTGCTGCTAAAAATAATAAATAATACGAATCTGTTGGCTTTAGCCCAATGTCGTTAACTTAAGCCGTCCCGCGAAGCCATCGAATGCCTTGAAAATTGCGTATTCCAATACATTCCGGGCAAAGAAATGGAAGAATTGTATCAAAAATACAATGACGTAAATACTGTCGGCAGGAAACTCATTGAAGAATATTGCGACATGTTAATTGAGCGGAATTATTCCTTCCAAACAAAATCTGCCGAAGACCGCTACAAAGATTTAATCAGATATGAACCCGAAGTAATCAAAAGGGTTCCTTTAGGCTACATCGCTTCATATTTAGGGTCTGCTGAAAAAGTCAAGCTGCCAGACAATCAGTTTTTAGCTTGAACCCCCAGATATTTTTTGTAGTATCATCCGCAAAAACCTTCTCCAGGAAAAAAGAACGGCATGCTGAAAAAGTTTGTGCTGATAACCCCAGGGCATGGTGTATCCCCCCGGTTAATTTAACCAGGTTGATCACCATCAGGATGGAAGCTACCCAGGAGCCACTTGTGCAGGCAAGCCTTGCTTTGATACGGTTCATGCCATACGCACGCTTGCCCTGCCCGAAGACCCCTTCGATAGGATTCCTTTCACCTGGTCTTACGTGGTCTTCCACTGCTGTTACTTTGGGCCTGCCCAGTGGCTTAGCTCGCAGTTTGATTCCCAGCCCTTTCAGAAGCTTTCGATTGTCCCTGGTACAATATATCTTATCGGCCATCACCCCCCTGCCGGATAATATCCGAAGCGTTCCCTGTATTTTTCCACGGAAGTCAGTAATCGGCTCCCTTCATTGAAGGCTTCCCACTGCAGGTGGTCCAGGAATACGAACCCGTTCATCAGGCTCACCTGTATCTTGGCGCTAAACTCCGCTTTGGCAGTACGCTTGCCCCTGGCCATGGGACGTACGTGTGGCTGGTGGATACTTACAATACGGTGCCCAATGCTGTGCGTGCGACTTTTGTGCATTTGTTCCTGTTGTTCAAATACCGTATGGATCACCATCAGGTACTTTTGCTATATCCTGTTCAAGGGCATCCGCTGGTAGGAGTCCAGCAAACGGTCAATGGAACGCAGGTTCCTGCGCAGGAAAGCCAGTTGCTTGCCATTCGCCTTACGGATCGCTTTGGCCGTGCTGCTCCTTTTCCGGGCCTCTCCCAAGTATAACTTGCGTGCCTTGCGCCTGTACGTCCGGGGCTTTTCCCCATGAAGGGACTTGTCATACAACAGGTCTATCAACTCTTCGGATTCCTCCCGGGCGTCATTCAGAAGGTTCAGGCCGGTAGGATAGGCGATCTCCTGTGGGCAGGCGGTAGCGTCAATGAGCATTGTGCCCTGGTGAGTGACTGGTGGCTCCTTGTCTGCCCTGTCTTTGTCTTTTTCGTTCTTCTCTCCAACAAACCGGGCTATCCGCTCATTGATGGTGTTGATTTGTTCCTGGCCAAGGCGTTTGCGAAGTTCCACAAACAGGGACGGATCGAAAGTGGCTGTATCGCAGAAGCTGGAATAGCCAATGAAGTACTGCATGTACACGTTTTCCCGTATCTGCTGGATGGTTTCCCTGTCGCTCAAATCACAAATGTGTTTGATGATCAGACTGCCAAGAGCCACCCGGGGATTGATGCCACCT
>JAVBSH010000235.1:0-23738 GCA_031547085.1 Bacteroidales bacterium | reverse complement strand
AGTCGCTTAGTCACCTTGGAACGGGTGATCGCTTTTCCTTTCCAATCGGTTGAGTCCATATCTACAATTTATGGATACAAAGTTACAAATATGGAACGAGTTTTATTATTAATATTATCAAATTTTTTACACCCCACCTGAAAGGTCTTTGAGACCCAGCAAGTCAGGAGCGTTAACAAAACTCTGCCATGTTTTTAATTACCATGTAACGAGATGCTAAATCTGTTTGGTTATTGTTGTGATAATTATTATCATTGCATGCTTTTCCGGGCGTAAAGATCGCAAGCGCGGTAACCGTATTAAACAAATTCCTGAGGGGGAGATGAGGTCTTTGGTAGCGGTACAAACGAAAGTTGATGAATAATTTGTGATACATTTATGATAATGAATATAATGAAATTGAGTGGTAATAAAAGGTTATTCCGCTTCAAAAACAGGTTTATTGCATTGGTTTTGTGCGCAATGTTTGCTATACCTGCCGTAGCACAAAAGAAGGACTATTCATTTCGTGACCGGTTATTTTTCGGTGGTAGCTTTGGTATCGTAGCAGGTGATTATACGGATATAGAGATTGCGCCTCTTGTAGGATATTACATCACTCCGCGATGGGCGGCAGGGATCGGTATTACGTACGAATACTACAATAATAAATATCACTGGTCCGATGGCAGAAGCTATGAACGTTACGAAACCAATATTTGGGGTGGACGTTTGTTTACCAATTATGTGATCGTCAATAATGTGAGTGACTGGATACCGTTGGGTTTTGATTTCAGGATTTTCGCACACGTGGAATATGAGGCTTTGAGCTATGAAAAGGGATTCTATATACATGATGCTACCGGCCGCGAGTTGCAGAACAGTTTCCTGGTGGGCGGCGGGTTTCGTTTTCCGATGGGGAAGCGGTCAAGCATGAACCTGACCATTCTTTGGAATCTGAATTCCACCTTGAACGATTTTTACGGAAGCGGACCAATTCTTCGCCTCGGTTTTAATTTTTAAACTGTTACCCCCGGAATTTATCGTATTTTTGCATCGTTGTAAACGATAAATGTAAGTCATGCGAAAAATACTCGTTATATTGTTGGTTGTTTTGGCCATTGGGGTAGCGGCAATATCGGTGTATGTGCTTTTCTCGAAAGAGGAAGAACATATTTCAAATACACTTTACGATGCAATACCGCTTGATGCGGGAATGATCGTTGATGTGCCCGACTATAACGATTTATGTAATATGATACGCGAAAACCGTTTATGGGAACAACTTTGCCAAATTGCTTCTATTGAGAATCTGAATCGTGACATCATGCTGCTGGATAGTCTTGTACGGAAATACGAACAAGGCATGCTATTCCGCCGGCATGTGATATTCTCGCTGCATCCTGTCGGGAAAGAGGATATGCACAGTATTGGCTATGTGCGAATGAACAGCGACAAAGACGCCAAAAGTGTGGTAGAACAGTTCAAAGGACAACTTGCGGGAAAAGCCGTTGTTTCACAGCGTTCATATGACCAGACTACTGTAACTGATGTTACTTTTGATGATAAGAACCAGAAAAAATATGATTTTTCATGTGCATACCGTGGAGGGATTTTTGTTTTTTCACGCTCATCCATATTGCTCGAAAACGCTTTACGTCAAATTGCAGCCGACCATAACATTACACAGCAGGGAAAGCTTGCCGAACTGATGCGGACAGCAGGAAAGAACGCCCCGGCTAATATATACATTAACTACAATCAGTTGCCCCGGACGGCATTGACTGTATTTCATTCCAAACACCGCGTTCTTTTCGGATCTTTGGCCCGGTATGCGGATTGGACGGAGCTTGACCTGAACCTGAAACCCGATTTGCTTTTGTTCAACGGTTTTACCGAATGCAATCCTGCATCGGAACAGTGGTTGAGCGCTTTCCGTTCGCAGCAAGCCATCCCGGTGACGCTGGTCGATGCCATGCCTTCTACAACATATGCTTTCCTTTGGTTGGGAATACACCAGTTGCAGCAATATTTTGCAGATTATGGACGCTATCTTGAATGGCATAAGGAAGCCGGTTATAAAAAGGAACTTAACCGCATAAAGAATACATTCCAGATTGATTTACAGAAGGATTTCGCAGAACAGTTCGAAGATGAAGCTGCTTTGGTGTATGCAAATGTCGGGCAAGCCTCTTCGGATGGCGCTTTTGCTCTTTTCCGCATCAAAAGCGCTTCGGCGGTTACCGATATGGTTGAAAGCTGGCAGATGGAAGCCAGGAAACGTAATAATGTCGGCGGACAGGACAGGGAAAGACTACAATTCGACCACCAGTTGTCTTTTACGGCCTACAAACTTCCGTTTGATGTTCCGGCAAGTCTTTTTGGTGATATTTTTGCAGGCGGCAACAATTGGTGCGTAGTGGCCGACAATTACCTCGTTTTCGGAAGTTCTCCTGAGAATCTCAAGAAATATCTGCATTACACGGCGTTGCATGCAAGTTTGCAAACAGATTTGTCGTATGGCAAGCTGGTGAATTATTTTTCTACGCGCAGCAATGTGATGTTTTATTATAACCCGTCAGTTTCGGGTAGTCTTTTAGAGAATTGTTTGAAACCTGAGGAATTCAAGGAAATACAGGAGGCCGCAAACGTGTTGTCGCGGACTCAAGCGGTGGTTTTCCAATTGAACAATACCAGTGGGCGGTTGTATAATAACCTGTTCCTCAA
Source organism: Bacteroidales bacterium (assembly GCA_031547085.1). Taxonomy (GTDB): domain Bacteria; phylum Bacteroidota; class Bacteroidia; order Bacteroidales; family UBA4181; genus JAIRLS01. The sequence goes on along the minus strand of JAVBSH010000235.1, from coordinate 21,032 downwards.
ATATTCATCGGCGGACGAACCTGTTCCTGCCGGAACACAGACTTCGTGGGAGAGTCTGTTGGATACAGCTATTTCGTTCAAGCCGCAATTGGTACAAAACCACAACACAGGCGAAACCGATGTTTTTGTCCAGGATATGGCCAATAATGCTTATTTGCTGAATAATGTGGGACGTATCCTTTGGAAAGTGACGCTTCCCGAACCAATATTGAGTCCTGTCTACCAGATTGATATATATCGAAACGGGAAGTTGCAGATGCTTTTCAGTACAAAGAATTATTTATATGTGATCGACAGGCTTGGTAATTTCGTGGATAAATTCCCTGTAACCCTGAAATCATCGGCTGTGGGAGGTGTTGCGTTGTTCGATTACGACAATAACAAGCAATACCGGATGATGATTGCTTGCGAAGACCGGAAGGTATATGCTTACGATAAAACGGGCAAGCCGGTTGACGGATGGAGCTTCAAACAGAGCGAACATCCGGTGCAGACCGATATCTATCACTTCCGTGCCGAGAATAAGGATTTTGTCGTTTTTGCGGATAAGTATCGGGTATATATCCTTGACCGGCAAGGTCGGACACGTGTCTCACCCGAGCGGAACCTTCCGGTTGGGTACCAGACGATGATTGCCCTTGACCAGATGCGTTCATCCAAACAGTCGCGGTTAGTATTGGCTGATACTACGGGAACGGTGCATTTCATATCATTAGACAACGGAAGCATGACCCAACAGGAAATCAAAAAGTTTCCTTTGTCGCATTTCTTCGTTTTCCAGGATGTAGATGGCGACGGGTTGGGTGACTTTATTTATGCTTCAGGCAATAAGCTGGAAGTTTTCAGGCAGGATGCAAAGCAAATAATTAATATAGATACGGAAGAAACTATCTCCATGCGGCCTTATATCTATGAATTTTCTTCTAACGACCTTAAAATAGGTGTCGTTCAACCGCAAAACAATCATATCTGGCTGTACAACAACAATGGAAAACCACATAAAGGCTTTCCGTTGAAAGGTAGCACATTGTTTTCCATAGGTAGGTTGGACAAGTCGAGTAGTAATTTTAACCTGTTTGTGGGGAGTAAAAATAACTTTTTATACAACTATTCTGTTAATTAGCTGTTGTATTTAGGTAGACGGTTTCAAACAATACGGATATGCCATTATGAAGGCGTTAATTGGAATATCAAACAAAAATGAGCAGAATTCAATTTCGCGTGATGTTTGAATAGCTAATTTTGTTGGACGCATTGCTTTTGCGGCATTAACAAATTGCGGAATCCGTATAAACAAAGCTTTACAAGCGATTTTTTTTTTCTAAAAAAGTACTTTTCCTTTTGCGAAAGTGACAAACATAAGTATCTTTGCCCCCCTCCTTGACGCCTCTACACCCCGCAAAGGGAAAGGGTTCAAAGGATTTTTATTTTATTTGTTCGAGACAACACTTTTAAAATGTAACAGTATGAGTAAGGAACAGGCCAAAGAGAAAAAAAAGATTAAAAAAGAAGTCAATTGCCGGCTCGGAAGAGGAGAACCAAAGCAAATGATTCTTGAAGAAATGTCGCAGGAACACAAGGACAAAATCACTATTGTGAAACTGTTGGAGGCAACACCCTCCAAGTTTATGAAACAAAAATACATGATGCATAAGCATCTGTTAACCGTTTTGCTTTTGGCGGCGTTGGTACTTGATACCGTTTCCCTTTTCCGGTTGGAATGGGGTAACGTGATCATCGATTTTTTTACATGTTTGAATGTTGCTATAGACCTTGTGTTGCTGGTAGGAACCATCGCTTACCGCATTGAAACTTTTAGTTGGATTGCCGCCCGCGGGATTATATCATTAATTCAAATTGTAATCACTCATCTTTATTACCATTTGCCGATTGATGTATTGACCCTTGTGGTGCTCGGATTAGTGGTTATTTCGTTCCTGCTCGGGTTGTTTCTCAGTATCAAACTGTGTCCGCCGCGTATTCCCAAGACGATAGAAGTGGATATTGACGGTAACGAAAAGATCAATAAGACAGTGTATGTCTTTCCCGATTGATGAAATTACAGAATTGGCAACTTTTTAAAAAGTTGCCAATTCTGCTTACCTTTGCGCCAATAAGTTCGAATCATACAATGAGTGATAATACGGTAAAAGAATCTTTTGGGCGCTTGGTCGACATCATGGATGAGTTGCGGGAAAAATGCCCGTGGGATCAGAAACAAACTATTGAAAGCCTTAGGCATCTGACCATTGAGGAAACTTATGAATTGGCCGATGCCATTCTCGAAAATGATATGGATGATATTCGTAAAGAATTGGGTGACATTTTGTTGCATATTGTTTTTTATGCCAAAATAGCTTCCGAAACAAATAACTTTACTATTACGGATGTGATCGACGGTATTTGCAATAAATTGATTTTTAGACATCCGCATGTTTTTGGCGATGTTTTCGTCAAAGACGAGAATGATGTGAAAACGAATTGGGAAAATCTAAAAATTAAGGAGGGAAATAAGTCGATCCTTGCCGGAGTTCCTAAATCCTTGCCTGCTATGGTGAAAGCACACCGGATACAGGATAAGGTTCGTGCCGTAGGGTTCGACTGGGATCAACGCGAGCAGGTATGGGATAAGGTTTGCGAAGAACTCGACGAATTGAAGGTCGAAATCGGACAACTGGATACGGCTAAAATGGAGGCCGAATTTGGAGATTTGTTATTCTCCATGGTTAACGCGGCGCGGCTTTACGGAATTGATCCTGAAACGGCCTTGGAACGCACGAACAAAAAATTCATCAAACGATTCAACTATCTTGAGGAACGTACTATCAAAGTTGGGCAACCACTCACGTCCATGAGTCTGGATGAGATGAATGCCATATGGGAAGAGGCTAAGAAAGAAGATAACATAAGTAATTGACAATTGATAAATGAAAATTGAAAATGAACGCAAAGCGTATTAAATCAATTTCATGTGTCAAATAAGTATGTCGATTGTTTGTTGGTAAGTACTTAATGATATAGGCAAATTGCTCAATCCGCAATTCATCAAAGACGAAGCTCGCCGGCTAGGTTTTATCGAATGCCGGATATCGCATGTTGAGCCATTGATGGAGGATTCCGACAGGCTTCGTCGGTGGATTGCAGATGGTATGCATGCACAAATGGGCTACATGGCCCACAATATCGAAAAAAGAACTGATTCTGCTTTGTTGGTGGAGAACGCCCGGACGGTGGTGTCGCTGGCTGTCAACTATTTTCCGGGAACGGTACAAAACCCGGAACTGCCGCAAATCGCAAAATATGCTTACGGAGCGGATTACCACGAGGTGGTGAAAGACATGCTTTATCGCTTGTTGCATCGCATTGACGAGCATTACGGGAAAGTTTCCGGCCGCGCTTTTGTCGATTCCGCCCCGGTGTTGGAACATGCATGGGCAACACGAAGCGGATTGGGTTGGACAGGTAAACACTCGCTTACTATTCATCCGGAATACGGATCGTATATTTTCCTCGGCGAACTGATCATCAACCTTGAACTGGAACCCGACCAACCGGTGGCCGATCGTTGCGGTTCATGCACCCGCTGCATGGATTCTTGTCCTGTGCAGGCCATCGTTGCTCCCCGCGTGGTGGATGCCCGTCGTTGCCTGTCGTGTCTCACTATCGAACATAAAGGCAGCTTCGATACATCGGTAAACCTGCACAATCGCCTGTTCGGTTGTGACATCTGTCAGGATGTATGTCCCTGGAACAGGAAAGCAGAACCCACATCTATTGGCGACCTTTTCCCCAATGCAGCATTGCTGGAAAAAACGGCAGACGATTGGTTGCAACTATCCGAAGAAGAATTTGATATATTGACATTCCGTTCACCTTTACGGCGTACCGGTTATGAGGCTGTCAGGAGAAATGCTGCATTGTGCAACAAATGATGGTTGGGTGAACCCTTTCATACATTTAGTAGTTGAATTAATATAATTTCGAATCATGAGATACTCAAAAATATTGGCTATAGCAATAGTTTGCATGTTTCGCACTGCAATACTTCCGGCACAAGAACATCACGATCATGAGCACCAACGAAACGAAATCGGTTTCAGCGGAGGCGCTATTTATACGTTCGACCATAAGACATGGGGTGGAGGAGTACATTTACATTATTTCCGCACGTTAGGGGTGCATAGTAAATGGTCGTTGGGTGGCGGTTTCGAGCAGGTATGGATAGAGGGAAACCATTTTACCCTTGGTGCAGGAGTTAAATACCAAGTTATCGACAGGTTGAGCATCGGGATATTGCCCGGGGTTACCTTTTTCAAACACGATGAACACGATTCTACCGATGAACATGACGATTCAGGATACCATTCCCGTTTTTCGGCACATTTGGAGGTAGTGTATGACCTGTTCCACTGGGAGAAACTTCATATGGGGCCAACCATCGATTATTCCTGGGCGAAAAACGATTCTCACATTATGGTGGGGATTCATGCTGCTTTTTGTTTTTAGCGAAGCATTTTTCGTATTTTTGTAACATTAAATCTATATGTTATGATATTCGATTGGTCATTAATACAGCAATTTTATAACGGATTGAATGCGAAGCAGCAACAGATCCGCAGCATATTGAACCGTCCGCTAACCCTTACGGAAAAAGTACTTTACACGCATTTGTCAAAAGACATGCCTGTAAAGGATTATGTACGCGGTTCGGATTATGTGACTTTTTCGCCCGACCGTGTGGCGATGCAGGATGCTACGGCGCAAATGGCATTACTCCAGTTCATGAATGCCGGTATGGAGCGAACGGCTGTTCCGGCAACCGTACATTGCGACCATCTGATTCTGGCGCATGTAAACGCAAAAACCGACCTTGAAAAAGCGAAGGAAAGTAACCGCGAAGTGTACGACTTCCTGCAATCGGTGTCCGACAAGTACGGCATCGGTTTCTGGAAGCCCGGCGCGGGTATCATTCATCAGGTAGTACTTGAGAATTACGCCTTTCCCGGAGGAATGATGGTAGGTACCGACTCGCATACACCAAATGCCGGTGGTTTGGGCATGGTAGCCATCGGTGTGGGTGGTGCCGATGCAGTGGATGTGATGGCAGCCATTCCCTGGGAACTTCGGATGCCTAAAATCATTGGTGTGAAGTTGACAGGAAAGCTTAACGGATGGGCTTCTCCAAAGGATATGATCCTAAAGCTGGCCGGGATACTGACAGTGAAAGGAGGTACAAATGCTATTATTGAATATTTCGGCGAAGGTGCTACATCCATCTCGGCTACGGGTAAGGCGACCATTTGTAATATGGGTGCCGAAGTGGGGGCTACCTGTTCGTTGTTTCCATATGATCAGAAAATGGCACAATATCTTGCAGCGACAGGCCGCGAAGATGTTGTAAAACTGGCCGATGCCAACAAAGTGCATTTGCAGGCCGATCCCGAAGTGGCAACCGATTCCGGGAAATATTATGACCGTGTGATTGAAATCGACTTGAACACACTCGAACCATATATCAATGGCCCGTTTACTCCCGATGCCGCATATCCGTTGTCTGCATTTGCCAAAATTGTCAAAGACAGGGATTATCCGCGGAAAATGGAAGTGGGGTTGATCGGTTCATGCACCAACTCGTCATACGAAGATTTAACACGCGCTGCATCCATTGCCCGGCAAGCTTTGGAAAAAGGGGTGAAAGCGAAAGCGGAATTCATTGTTACACCGGGTTCGGAACAAGTCCGCTATACCGCTGAACGCGATGGTTTGTTGCAAACATTCGAAGCTATTGGCGGGATTACCATGGCCAATGCATGTGGCCCTTGTATCGGGCAATGGAAAAGGCAAACCGACGACCCTACCCGCCGCAACTCCATCATTACGTCTTTCAACCGCAATTTTGCCAAACGCAACGATGGCAACCCGAATACCTGCGCTTTTGTGGCTTCGCCTGATATCGTAACTGCCCAGACCATTGCAGGAGACCTGACATTTAACCCGGCAACAGATTTTCTCACCAATGACCGGGGCGAAAAGGTTCGCATGGAGCCACCGCAAGGGGTAGAACTTCCGTCGGCCGGTTTTGCAGTGGACGATCCCGGTTATATTGCACCAAGCGCTGACGGGGCTTCTGTGGTAGTACAAATTAATCCCCAGTCGGAAAGGTTGCAGGAATTACAGCCTTTTGCCCCGTGGAATGGAAAGAAATTTAAAGGTTTGCGTCTGCTTATCAAGGCATCAGGTAAATGTACTACCGACCACATTTCGATGGCTGGTCCGTGGCTGCGTTACCGCGGACACCTCGAACGAATCTCCGAAAACCTGCTGATGGGTGCAGTGAATGCTTTCAATGGCAAAACCGACTATGTGCTCGACAGTATTGCACATACATATGGTAAAGTGTCGGAAGTAGCAGGCACTTATAAAAAACAAGATGTCGGTTCGATTGTGGTGGCCGAAGAAAACTATGGAGAAGGTTCTTCACGCGAACATGCCGCCATGGAACCGCGTTTTCTCAATGTAAAAGTGATTCTGGTAAAATCGTTTGCCCGCATTCATGAAACCAACCTCAAGAAACAGGGCATGTTGGCGCTTACATTTGCCAACAAGGCCGATTACGACCGCATCCGCGAAGATGATACTTTTGATGTGCTGGGGTTGGAGTTGGAGTCATTTGCACCCGAACGTCCGCTTACCATTGTGCTGCATCATGCCGACGGTACAACCGAAAATTTCCAAGCGCAACATACCTATAACCGGCAACAAATTGAGTGGTTCAAGGCCGGAAGCGCGTTGAATGGTTTGAAATAAAATATTCATATTCAATTGATAAAATATATGTTTACCGAAAAATATGTAAATCCCTTTACCGATTTCGGATTCAAGAAATTATTCGGTACGGAGGTCAATAAAGATTTGTTAATCGATTTTTTGAATGAATTGATTAACGAACAAGGACGTATTACCGACATTCAATACAAAAAGGATTATCGATTGGGTGACACGGAAACCGACCGAAAAGCTATTTTTGATATTTATTGTCAAAGCGAAAAGGGCGAACACTTTATTGTGGAAATGCAAAAGGCGGAACAAAAATATTTCAAAGATCGCAGCATATTTTATGCAACATTCCCTATTCGCGACCAAGCCAAAACAGGCGATTGGGATTTTGAATTACAGGCTGTATATACGGTTGGGATATTAAATTTTACTTTTAATGATGATGAAAATGATTCGAATTACTTTCACTCGGAGGTAAAATTACTTGACATCAAGAAAAAGACTGTATTTTATGACAAGTTGACATTTATTTACTTGGAAATGCCCAAATTCAACAAGGCAGAAGATGAGTTGGAAACACATTTTGACAAGTGGATGTATGTGTTAAAGAATCTGCCGAAATTTCAAGAGCGTCCGTCAAAGTTACAAGAAAGAGTTTTTGATCGATTGTTTCAAGTGGCCGAGATTGCTAATTTCAGTAAAAAAGAAAAGGATGCGTATGAAGATAGCCTGAAAGCATACCGAGATATGAATAATGTGTTGAACACAAGAGAAGAGAAGGGTAGAATGGAGGGCGTCATAAGAGTTGCGAAAAATTTGTTGAAAATGGGATTGGACCCGGAGCAAATATGTCAGGCAACGGGTTTGACGAAAGAGCAGGTTGCCGGATTGCAGTCAAATTCGAATTAAAACCGAAAAACATCATGAATCAAATAACTTCAGACAACGGAGTATTAAGAGTGCCTTCTACTCCAGTGATTCCATATATTGAAGGCGATGGAATAGGCCGCGATATCTGGTTGGCAGCGCGTGCGGTAATTGATACCGCAGTGGAGAAGTCGTACGGCGGCGAACGGAAAATTCTTTGGCAGGAAGTGCTGGCAGGTGAAAAATCATTCAATCAAACCGGTTCGTGGCTTCCCGATGCAACAATGGAGGCTTTTCGTAAATATTTGATAGGTATTAAGGGGCCGCTTACCACACCAGTCGGGGGAGGGATACGTTCGCTGAATGTGGCCTTGCGGCAGGACTTGGATTTGTATGTCTGCCTGCGCCCGGTACGCTGGTTCAAGGGAGTGGTGTCGCCGTTAAAAGAGCCGCAAAAGGTTGATATGGTGATTTTTCGCGAAAACACCGAGGATATTTATGCCGGTATCGAATGGATGCAAGGCACTGCAGAAGCCCGTAAAGTGCTTGATTTTCTGCAAAATGAAATGGGGGTGAATAAAATCCGGTTTCCCGAAACATCGTCCTTCGGTGTAAAGCCTGTGTCGGTGGAAGGAACCGAACGTTTAGTGCGGGCAGCCATTGAATATGCGCTTGCCAATAATCTACCCTCGGTAACATTGGTACACAAGGGCAACATCATGAAATTTACCGAAGGCGGCTTCAAAACCTGGGGATATGCCTTGGCGGAACGCGAATATGGCGAGGCTATCAGGTCAGGGCGTCTGGTAGTGAAGGATGTGATCGCAGATGCTTTCCTGCAAAATACACTTTTGCGCCCGGAAGATTATTCTGTAATTGCCACATTGAACCTGAACGGCGACTATATTTCCGACCAATTGGCAGCAATGGTTGGTGGCATCGGTATTGCACCGGGCGCCAACATCAACTACCTCACGGGGCATGCTATTTTCGAAGCTACGCACGGCACGGCTCCCGACATTGCCGGTAAAAACATGGCCAATCCGTCATCGTTGCTCCTGTCGGCAGCAATGATGCTCAATTACATGGGTTGGTACGAAGCCGGGCAGTGTATAATCAATGCCATGGAGCAAACACTACAACAGGCCAAGGCTACGGTCGACTTGGCGCGTTTCATGCCGGGAGGAACCACACTTGACACAAAAGAATTTACGGACGAATTAATTAAAGCGATACAATGATGAAAGAACAACATATTTTCGTTATTAGCAAGGAATTGAACCTGAGGGAACAGCAGGTACGCAACACTTTGGAACTATTGGCCGACGGGGCGACCATTCCCTTTATCAGCCGTTACCGGAAGGAAGCTACCGGAAGCTTGGACGAAGTACAGGTAGCCGCCGTCAAGAGCCGTTATGAGAAACTGCTGGAACTGGATAAACGCCGGGAGGCTATCCTGTCTTCAATCGAAGAGCAGGGAAAATTGACAGCAGAACTGAAAAAACAGATTGAAGCTGCTGAGAGCATGTCGGAACTTGAAGATATTTACCTGCCATACAAGCCCAAACGCAAGACCCGTGCTTCGGTGGCACGTGAACGAGGCTTGGAGCCATTGGCTGTGCAGTTGATGAAACAGACAGACAACGATGTGGAGGCGCTTGCCGAAAAGTACCTGAGCGATGAAGTGCCTGCCGTGGAAGATGCTTTGCAAGGCGCACGTGACATCATTGCAGAACAGGTTAATGAAGATGCCAAAGCACGCGATGCGATCCGCCGCCTTTTTGCACATGATGCGGTGATCTTTTCAAAGGTAGTGAAAAACAAGGAAAAAGATGGCGAAAAATACCGTGACTATTTCGATTTCTCGGAATCGTTGCGTCGTTGTCCGTCGCACCGGTTGTTGGCCATGTTGCGAGGTAAGGACGAGGCTTTCCTGCGAATTACGATTGAACCGGATGAGCAGAAAGCATTGGATATTTTGGACAAGCAGTTCGTAAAAGGCCTTACTGCTGCTTCACGACAAGTGGAAGAAGCGGTGAAGGATGGCTACAAAAGGTTGTTGTGTCCGTCCATTGAAACGGAATTCGAAGCGCTGGCAAAAGAAAAAGCAGACGACGAGTCGATTAATGTGTTTGCCGATAATCTGCGGCAGTTGTTGTTGGCTTCGCCACTGGGACAGAAAAACGTGTTGGCCATTGACCCCGGTTTCCGTACCGGTTGCAAGATAGTTTGCTTAGATGCTCAAGGAAACTTGCGGCACAACGAAACCATTTATCCACACAAACCGCAAAGCGAAGTGGTAGAAGCTAAGCGAAAGATCATGCAGTTGGTCAATGCATACAAAATAGATGCTATTGCTGTTGGAAACGGAACTGCGGGACGCGAAACAGAAAGGTTTATCCAAAGCATGGCCTTTGGTCGCGACTTACAGGTGTTCATTGTCAACGAAAGCGGTGCATCCATTTATTCCGCTTCACCAGTGGCACGCGAAGAGTTTCCCGAATATGACGTAACAGTACGCGGCGCGGTATCCATTGGTCGTCGCCTGATGGACCCATTGGCCGAGTTGGTGAAGATTGATCCCAAATCCATCGGTGTGGGGCAATACCAGCATGATGTAGACCAAAACAAGCTCAAGAAGAGCCTTGATTCTGTGGTCGAAAGTTGCGTAAACCTTGTGGGTGTGAATGTCAACACGGCCAGTAAACATCTGTTGGTTTATGTATCGGGGCTGGGTCCACAGTTGGCGCAGAATATCATCGATTACCGCAAGGAAAACGGAGCTTTTCCTTCGCGTAAAGCATTAAAAAAGGTTCCCCGCATGGGCGATAAATCATTTGAGCAATGTGCTGGTTTTCTCCGCGTTCCCGATGCCGAAAACCCTTTGGATAATAGCGCCGTACATCCGGAAAGTTATCATATTGTACAACGGATGGCCGAGGATATGAATGCTACAGTGAATGAATTATTGAAAAACGAAAGCCTCCGCAAACAAATCAAACTGGAAAAATACGCGACGGATACGGTGGGATTGCCCACGCTGAACGATATCATGAAGGAACTGGCCAAACCCGGCCTCGACCCACGCACACAAGCAAAGGTTTTTGAATTTGCTCAGGATGTACATCGTGTGGAAGATCTCCAGCCGGGCATGGTGTTGCCGGGTATTGTTACCAACATCACCAATTTTGGTTGCTTTGTCGATGTTGGTGTAAAGCAGGACGGACTGGTACATGTGTCGCAACTGACAAACAAATTCGTGAAACATCCTTCGGAGGTAGTCAAACTGAACCAGCATGTGAGGGTAAAGGTGTTGGAAGTGGATTTGGCGCGGAGCCGGATTTCGTTTACGATGAAGGTAAAAGAAGAATGAGGAATAGAATTAAATTTTGTAATTTCGTAGCCTGATTCTTCATACTAAAATCCTGAATGTATAGGAAAAAATAGAAAGAGCATGTTCGGCGGCATTTGTAATGCTGTCGTCCAACATTGTCGAATCTTCAGCTCGCCGCAAGCAATTTTAAATTCGACGAAGATGAAGAGCGGCAATCCAATTGCCGCTCAACTTAGCGACGTATTTGAGTATGAATAATTCAGGATACATAATTGTGAAAAAATCGGATAATTTTTAAAAGAAAAGAAATGCATAAGCCTGTTTTCATTTATTTGCTGTTATTATTTTGCTTCGTTGCAAATGTATGTGCTGAACAACCATTATTGAAAGGTTTTTATTATTCTCAGGCAACAAATCCTACCGGTGATGAGTGGCAGGCTCCTGAAAATTTGGCTTTGAATAAAGAGCAGCCCCGTGCATGGTTCTTTTCCTTTCAGGATGTGGAAAGTGCTCGTAAAGTATTACCGGAAAACAGTAAATTCTGGCAATCATTGAATGGGGCATGGAAGTTTAACTGGGCTCCCGATCCCGATTCCCGCCCGAAAGATTTTTATAAAAACGAATTCGATGTTTCCTCTTGGGATCATATTCCGGTTCCTTCTAATTGGAATATTTATGGTATTCAGAAAGACGGTAGCCTGAAATACGGAGTACCTATTTATGTGAACCAGCCAGTGATTTTCCAACACAGTGTAAAAGTGGACGACTGGCGTGGAGGAGTGATGCGTACGCCTCCTACCGCTTGGACGACCTATAAGCACCGGAATGAGGTAGGTTCTTATCGTCGCGAGTTTGAAATTCCGCAGGATTGGGATGGTCGTGAAGTATTTATCCAGTTCGACGGAGTAGATTCTTTCTTTTACCTTTGGATCAACGGTCAGTATGTGGGATTTTCAAAAAATTCACGTAATACGGCCAGTTTCAATATTTCCCGTTATCTCCGAAAAGGAAAGAATACGGTAGCGATCGAAGTATATCGTAGTTCCGACGGTTCTTTCCTGGAAGCACAGGATATGTACCGTTTACCGGGAATTTTCCGTACGGTAGCCCTGTATTCGACTCCGGCTATTCAAATCCGGAACCTGACGGTTACCCCGGATCTGGATAAAGCCTATACCAATGGGATACTGAATATTCGTGCCGAAATCCGTAACTTGGGAACCAAAGCAGCAAAAGGCTATAAGTTGGTTTATACGCTGTTTGCCAATCAATTGTATTCCGATGGAAATACTCCGGTAAGCGGAGCCGTAGCAACAGTCACGGTAGGTTCCCTGACTGCCGGTCAGGAATTGGAAACCGCAGCAGTGTTAAATGTCCAGTCCCCTAATAAATGGTCGGCCGAAAATCCTTACCGCTATACTCTGGTAGCAGAGTTGAAAGATGCTAAAAATAAAACCATCGAAACTGTTTCTACAATTGTCGGATTCGTCAAGGTAGAAATCAAAGATACGCCTGCTTCGGAAGACGAGTTTGGATTAGCCGGTCGTTACTATTATGTGAACGGTAAAACGGTAAAACTGAAAGGAACCAATCGTCACGAGACCAATCCTTCGGTCGGTAAAGCGATTACCCGCGAGATGATGGAAAATGAGATTAAGCTGATGATGCGTGCCAATATCAATCACGTGCGTAATTCCCATTACCCTACCGATCCTTACTGGTATTATTTGTGTGATAAATATGGCATTTACTTGGAAGATGAGGCCAATATTGAGTCACATGAATATTACTACGGCGATGCTTCCCTTTCCCATCCGAAAGAGTGGGAGGCAGCGCATGTCGCCCGTGTCATGGAAATGGTTCATGCCAATATCAACCATCCGTCCATTGTTATCTGGTCACTGGGTAATGAAGCCGGACCGGGTAAAAACTTCGTTTCGGCTTATCAGGCATTGAAGAAAGCCGATCTTTCCCGTCCGGTTCAGTATGAACGCAATAACGACATTGTGGATATGGGGTCAAACCAGTATCCTTCCATCGGATGGATGCGTGGCGCTGTAAAAGGAACGTACAACATCAAATATCCCTTCCACGTTTCAGAATATGCCCACTCCATGGGGAATGCCTGCGGAAACTTAGTGGATTACTGGGAAGCAATCGAATCGACCAACTTCTTTTGTGGCGGAGCAATCTGGGATTGGGTGGATCAATCGATGTACAACTACGATAAGGTAACCGGACAACGTTATCTTTGTTACGGTGGTGATTTCGGTGAATATCCCAACGACGGGCAATTTGTGATGAATGGGATCGTATTCGCCGATCTGGAACCTAAACCACAATATTATGAGGTAAGAAAAGTTTATCAGCACATTGATGTAAAGGCGATTGATGTAAAAAAAGGTAGTTTTGAGATTTTCAATAAATATTATTTCAATGATCTTTCGGCTTACGATGTGAAATGGTCGATTTATGAGAACGGAAAAGAAATTAAAAGTGGAACATTATTTCCCGGAACGATTCCGGCCCGTAAAAAAGTGGATGTTACTGTTCCTTATTCGTTTGACCAGTTAAACAGCGCCTCTGAATATTTTATTAAATTCCAGTTCCTCCTGAAAGAAAAAAGATTCTGGGCGGATAAAGGTTTTGTGGTTGCTGAAGATCAGATGCTGGTGAAAGAAGCTACGGATCGTCTGCTGATAAGCACCGTTGCCGTTGCCGGCTCTTCCGATAAATTTACATTTACAGTGTCAGATAAGATTCATACGATTAAAGGGGATGGCTTTGAAGTTAAGTTTGACTTGAACACCGGATCTGTTTACAGCTTGGTATACGGAAACAAGACCATTATAGCAGAAGGTAATGGTCCTAAATTAGATGCCCTGCGTGCGTTTGTTAATAACGATAACTGGTTTTTCTCTTCTTGGTTCGAGAACGGATTACATAACTTAGTCCACAAGGTGCTCGATAGCCGTGTGACCATAAAAGATAATAAGACTGTCCTTTCTTTTACTGTGGAATCCCAAGCCCCGAATGCAGCTAAGATTCTCGGAGGAACGACTACCGGAAAAAACAGCATTGAGGAGCTGAAAGACAGAAAATTTGGAAGCGAGGATTTCAAATTTACGACCAATCAGATATGGACGGTTTATCCGGATGGTTCGATCGAACTGGAAGCCAGTATTACTTCCAATAAACAAAGCTTGGTATTGCCTCGTTTGGGTTATGTGATGAAAGTGCCTCAGGCTTATTCTAATTTTACCTACTATGGTCGCGGTCCGATTGACAATTATCCTGACCGGAAGACCGGGCAGTTGATCGAACAACATAAAAATACAGTGGCCGGAGAGTTCGTGAATTTCCCTAAACCCCAGGATATGGGAAATCATGAAGACGTTCGTTGGTGTGCTTTGACGGATCAATCAGGTAACGGAGCCGTTTTTGTGGCGACCGACCGTTTATCGGTTTCGGCCCTTCCATACTCTGCCCTTGATTTGATTTTGGCCCCTCATCCATATCAACTGCCTCCTGTAGGAGATACTTATCTTCATCTGGACGCCGCTGTAACAGGCCTTGGAGGAAATAGTTGCGGACAGGGCGCTCCATTGGAACCGGACCGGGTGTATGCCGGTTATCACCAGACAGGTTTCATCATTCGCCCGGCTGGAAAAGATTTGTCGGTTACGGGGAATGTAAAACCGGCCGGGGATGTTCCTTTTTCTATTATCAGGGATCGTGCGGGTAATGTATCTATCCCTTTGGTTAAAGCAGGTTCTGTGATTTGTTATACGGTCGATAAGGGTAAAGTAAAAGAATATGATCAACCGGTTCCGATGCGGAATGGTGGAACGATTACCGCTTGGTACAAAGATCGTCCGGACATTAAAGCCACAATGACTTTTGATAAAATCGAAAGTATCCAGATGGAAGTCGTTTATGCCAGTAGTCAGGAGGTAGGAGAGGGTAATGCCAAGCACTTGGTCGATGGGGATCCGAATACCATCTGGCACACAATGTATTCGGTGACCGTGGCCAAGTATCCGCATTGGGTGGATCTGGATGCCGGAGAGGAAAAACTGATCAAAGGATTTACCTATCTTCCCCGCCAGAATGGGAGTAATGGAAGTGTCAAGGATTACTCCATTCAGGTCAGCATGGATGGTAAAAACTGGGGAGATCCGGTTCAAAAAGGAACTTTTGAAAAGGATTCCAAAGAGAAAAAAGTGTTGTTTTCAAAACCGGTAAAAGCCCGCTACATCCGTTTTACTGCTTTGAGCGAACAGAACGGACAGGATTTTGCTTCGGGAGCCGAATTGACAATCTTGGCGGAATAGGCACTATGTATAGCTACAATCATTGTGTAGCAGGGAGCCTTAATGATTGTCCCTTTTTATGAATATCGGTTTAATACCTAAAGATGTCTCCACGTGCATACCCATAGCATGCAGAGTGGAGGCATCTGATATTATACCAGATAATCATATCTTCCCGGTTTATATTGCTTTTCCCATTGCTTCCATCAATTGAACATAATTCACAGGTTCTTCCACTATAATCTTATTCCGGCCTTCGCCGAGGGAATAATGCCTGTCATCGTGTATATTACCCAGAAAGATTAATGGTACTTCAGTATGTACAGAATTTATTTCCCGGACAAGGTTATTGTTTGTATCATCAATGATCGCTGCGCTTGCTATTATTACATGAATATTGTTGCAACGGCTGATGTGGTCGAGCCATTGCTGTAAATCCTTTGCTCCTACAACGTTGATGCCCGCCGTGATGAGTAACTTTTCGTAGTATTGGTATTTCAGCACTGCGGGTTCTGCCAGCAATACAGTTTTATCGGCAAAAGGTTTGTACGAGACGGTTTTGAGGTCGTTTGTCCCGTTGAAGTACCATGTGTCATCAGGAGTAATAGGCAGGTAGGGAATGGTAAAGTTAAAAGTTGAACCTATCCCGACAGCTGATTGGAGCCATATACGGCCACCCATCAATTGCACCAAGCTTTGCGAGATGGACAACCCGATACCTGTTCCCCCATAAAAGCGGTTGTTCCCTTGTTCTACCTGACGAAACCGTTCGAAAACAACATCATGCATATTCTCTGGTATACCAATCCCTGTATCTTCGACTTCGAATTCGAGCATACCGGATGGTTGTAATTTGTATCCGAAACGTATATAACCTTTTTGAGTGAACTTAATAGCATTGTTGATTATGTGGAAGAGTATTTGCCGTAAACGTACCGGGTCGACGTAGATGTTGCCGTGGTGGATAAACCCGGTATCATCGAGCAATAATACAACTGTATCCTTGTTTTGATTTTTCAGCTCTGCTTCAAATAGAACCTGCAGATCGTGCATAATCTGGTTGATGTCGGTTACCACAGGAAAAATATTCAATTGATTCGCTTCAACCTTGGCAATATCAATTACATCTTCGATTATTTGAACCAACTGCTGGCTACAGGTATTCACCACCTGGATATATTCCTGCCGGAATTCGGAGGTAATATCACCGGAGGTGAGGAATTGGAGGAACCCGGTAATTCCGTTCAATGGAGTGCGTATCTCGTGCGATATATTAGCTAGGAAAGCTGATTTCAGCCGGTCGGCTTCTTCTGCCTTTTCCTTAGCATGCATCAGTTCCAGTTCGGCCATCTTCCGGTGGGTAATATCGGAGGAGTGCTGCAAGTGGACTGTTCGCCCGTCCACCCATTCAATCGCCGCATCATTACATTTATACCATTTCCCTGTACGGTTATTGAGATATTCCCACTCATAACGACCATTAGGACACTTATCAGGATCGAGTAAATACAGGCGCGGACAATAATCGCACTGGCTTTTTTTACCTATCCGCAAGACCTCCCAACACATTTTATCTTCGATATCGCTGCCCATCTCGTCTTTCACGTTCTGGTTAGCAAACAAAACCTTGTGCGTGTCAAAATCCATTGCAAGGACATTTGATTTGATATTGTCCATCACTGTTCGTAAGGTTTGCTGCGAGAGACGTATAGATGTTTCGGCTTGCAGGCGGCGTATCGCATTTGCGAATATCTGGGATAAACCGCTCAATAGCTCAATTTCGTTGTTGTCCCATTCCCGGATTGTTGTACAATTGTCAAAACAAACATAACCGTAGTTAACTCCATCGGTTGTTAGCGGAAAACACAAAGCACATAAAATACCGGCATCTTCGAGGAACTGTAGAAGATCGGGCGAAAGTTCGGCCAGGTCGGATGTCTGGATATATTTGCCCTCGTCGAACCTGTCATATACGGCCTGTAGGTTTTGGAACCGTTCTTTCAGCGGTGCAATGCCGGTATTGCACCATTCATAAGTGTTATTCAGATCTTTTTCGGCAATGTAGATACGGTCTATGCCGGTGTATTTTCCCATTTCGGCCATGGCAAGCCTAATGGCATCAGGAATGTCTTCTGTCGATTGAAATGTCTGCAATACTTTGTATAATAAGTTTTGCCTGCTACTGCTGTTTTCAAGTTCCTGTTCGGCGAGTTTTTGCGAAGTAATATCGAGCATAAACCCGTCCCACACATATATTCCGTCATCAACGATATGATGGCTGGCACGCATGTGTATCCATTTGATATCGCCTTGGCGGTTGCGGATACGGAATTCAATACCCGGATCACCCTCCGTGTGGGCTTTAATATAATGCCGCCTAAACCTCAACAGGTCGTCGGGATGTATACATTTGTAAAATAGTTTACTTTGGGACACCACATCATCAATACTGATACCGAAAAGCTCGGCGAAATGAGCGCTGAGGTAACTGAACCGGAGCGTGCGTGGTTCCCTGCCCATTACCTGGAATATGACTCCTCCTGTCAGATGATTGCTCAGCGATACTAAGCGTTCCTGTCCGGTAATCACTTCGCGGGTTTTTTGCTCCACCATCTGTTCGAGATGATCACGGTATTGGTGCAGTTCCTCGTTGGAGGTGTGTAATTCTTCGTTGGCCGCTTCAAGTTCTTCGGTGCGTTCTTTTACCAATAGTTCAAGTTCATTTCGGTAACGCTCCAGTTCTATTTCGGCCAATTTCTTGTCGGTGATATCGATAATGAAACCGTCGAACACGCGAAAGCCTCCTTCATCATGACGATGAGCCGATATCCTCAGCCAAAGCAGATTGCCGTTGGGGTGGCGGTAACGTATCCGGGCGCTGAAATTGTTTTGTTCGTCCAACTTATTGCCTGACTGCATGATCAGTTGCAAATCGTCAGGATATAGCTTTTCAAAGACAAGATTGATATTTTGCAGGATATCTGCCACCTTCAACCCGGTGAGTTGTTCACAGGTGTTACTCAGGTAAGTGAAAATTCCCTGATCGGTACGGTTGTCGATTTCGAGACGGAACAAACAACCGTTGGGAAAATGATCGCCCAACGCTTGCAAGCGGTTCCTTTCGACAGTAAGCTGCCGTTCGGTACGCTTCAATTCAGACACATCGATGATCACACCAACAATACCTTCCTTACGGCCATTGTGCATTAGGAAATTCCTATAGATGATACTTTCGATTTCCGGGGCGTATACAGATATAATTCCGGTATGATTTACAGTATCAACTGTTTCTATCAGTTGCTTCTGGTCAAATTCGTTAATCTGTTTGGCTGCATCCGGGAAAATTTCATCCGCTGTTTTTCCGATAATTTGTTTCTTGGTCAAATTAACCATTTTGGGGAATAAGTCATTGCACTGGATATATTTACTTTTTTTGTTTTTTACATAGAGTGGTGCAGGAACTGCCTCCATGATGCTTTCGAGTAATTCGTTGCTCTCCCGTAACTTTTGTTCGCTTTGGCGTAGTAGTTCCTGCGAATGAAGTTCCTTGGTGACATCGCGGCAGATAGCGCCTATTGATATTTCTTTGTCCAAATTGACGGGAAAATACACTACTTGTAGCGTTTTCTGTTCACCGGACATCTGGTTTACAATCTTGCGCGTAACCGTACCCCACCTTTTGTCGGAGACTTGTGATTTCAATTCGACATGCAATTCTTCATAGTCTTCTGCGGTATATTGTTCGGGTGGAACCAAAGAGTCTACTACATCCCAAAGTAATCTTCCCACAACCTGTTCTCCGGACAGGCCCGTAATTTGTTCGTATCCCCGGCTACATTCCCTGATTATCCCGTCAGCGCCGATAAGTACAATGCCGTCCACCGAATGTTCGAAAATACTGCGGATGGTATTCTGGTTTTTCTGTGTAGTCATCCACAATTTGTAAAGATCGGTGAGATCTTTAATCACCAGTATGTAACCGGTAAGTTTTGGAGTATCTTCTCCCACGTATACGGGCGATATATTGCATGAAACATGCTTTTGTGCCCCGTCCATTCTGTCCCGCATGAAGATTTCGTCGAGTTGTATCGGTGAATATTCCTTCGAAATAATCTTCACGAGATCAATGGTTGTGGCAGAGTTTTCCTGTGAACTGAACCGTATCACCTTGTTCAACGGTTTGTATCGGGCTTTAGCGTTGGAAAGGCCAATCATCTTTTCGGCGGCAGGGTTCATCCGGTCAATGCGTCCGTCAACATCAATCAATATCACTGCCTCGCCGATGGTTTTAAGCGTATCGAACAGGTTCTCGTTAGTGTCTTTCGGTAACTGTTCATTATCTTTATTCCGGTTAATATTTTCGAACTTGATGAAAGAATGTATTGCCTTACCGTCGCAATTGTATGTAGGGATCACTGTATTGGCGATCCACACAAGCATACCGTTTTTGTCGAGGATTCGGCAGTCATAGGTGAAATATTCCGACTTGTTTTTCAGATGTTCTACGATGCGTATCATCACTTCCCGGACATCTTCCTCATAAATGATGTCCTGAATACCGACTTCTCCCGAAGTAAATTCCTCGGGGGCATACCCGTATGCGGAAATATTTCCGGATACGGCTTCCACTTTTATATTCACGTTATTCGATACAGAAACGATGACCTCAGTGTTAGGAGAGGATTTGCAGTATAGACACTTCTCTGTTGTTGTGATATTTTCATTCTTTTTTAATTCCGTATAGTTCGATATTTGGCCGGTATCCGGATTTCTATTTGTGTTTTTCATGACAATTCTCCCCGAATGGTACAATGCAACCCTCTGAAATAATTTCCAATTCGAATCCACATTGTAATTATAATATTAATACTAACAATATAACATTTTTTGGATATATTTGTTGTGTATGTTTGATGTGTTTTTCGCATTTCGACACGAACATAAATAATCAATCCATTGTTATTATTTATATAATTTTAACTTAATGTGATATGAAAACATATATTCTTCTATTGAACTTCTTTTTCTGTATACCATTGATAGCACGTGACGGGAAATCGGAAATAACTGTCGGTTACGGATTATTCTCCACAGCTAATGCGGTTATCCGGTCGGCAGATATCCATTCGACGGGATTGTCGACAGGTATGACCAGTGTAAATAGAAGGCACAGTGGTGCATTTCATATTGACTACCGTTACTACGATTACAAGACGCATTATCTGCCGGTAGCCGTCGGCGGGACGTTTCTTTATGAACAAGCACAATCGGATGCTTTTGCCGGAAATGCAGAAACAGGTCGCTTCGATGACCGGTTTTATACGTTGTTGGGAAAAATGAACCTGATTTATTTTGACAAGGGCAAACTTCTGTTATACGGAGCAATGGCCGCAGGTGTAACCTATTGTACCAGGCGCTTTACCGCAAACGATGGCAATTCGGATGATGCTGGAGTCGTACACCTCAATTTCCAATTGACCCCGATAGGTATCAAATATGGTGACCGCATAGGAATATTTGCCGAAGCGGGATTAGGCAGCGAAGGGATGATATGTGCAGGTGTGTTTGCGAGGTTTTAGTGTATCAAGGCGGTAGGTCTTTTTATACTTCTCGCGGAGTAAAATTGTGCGTTTAAAAAGTAAAAAAGTAAGCATCTTTGCAGGTGTCAAATCCGCCAATAAGATGCTTACCAAATTGAACCTCCCCGAAGAAGAAATTCGGATGCTAAATTACGAAAGATA
>JAVBSH010000267.1:0-4320 GCA_031547085.1 Bacteroidales bacterium | reverse complement strand
GAAATAACGCTTTGCAGGTATTGTTCGATGTCGACGGTATTGATGACCACCGGCAGGTCGCCGTCGACGATAATATCGAGCGCGCCTCTAAAACATTGCGATTCCGTTCGTTCCCAATGGAAATCGATACCGATGGTTACCCGGTGCAACACGAAATGATCCGAAGCGCTTTCCGGAGAAAAATGAATGTCGGGAAAACTGTTTCCCGTTGCCGGATCGAAAATCATGCCGTTTTTGCAAACAAACCGTTGCGCTCCCGTTACTTTTCGGGACAATCGGTTGCAATTGAAAAAGCCGTGCAGCGTGAAATCTATTTCTTTTGCCGACATAATGCCGACGCGTACAATCGGGTGGTTCATTCGGTTCGGGTTTTAAGGCGCAAATATAGCTGATTGCGGTATAATTACCGGCGTTGCATCGCCCTTATCCGCAGATATCTTCTCCCCCGCAGTCTCCGCAGAGAAAGGCAGCGCCGGCCGATTCTGTTTAAACTGCTCACGGTATTTTACTTTTCACGGCCAAGTTTTATGCAAAAGTGCAGTGTTTGATTATTCAACCAGTTCAAAATCATATTTTTCAAATTCGTTCCCGTTAACGATAACAGAAACCCGGTGAAGTCCGGGGTGAAACGCCCTTGTTGTTATCACGCGAAAAGATTGTTTTCTTGTAATATGTGTCACCGAATTTTCTGCATATTCCTTTTCGCTGATTTTATACACTTTCTTTGATAAAGTACCGTTCGCCTTTTGGTAATAAATTCCATAGTCAAGTCGTATTTTGGCCTTCTCCTTATTGTTATTCAACAGTTTGAAGCTAAATTCCAACGACTTGCCGATATTCACTTTTGGCGTTAAGATTTTAAAATCCTGAATGCTGATGTTTTTCACGGCATTCAATCCGAATATTTCAAACACCTCCTGATTGCCTTGTTTTAAGAGTGTTCTGCATCCATGCTTCATTACCCCGTCCGTATTTTTCGACTTTCCTTTCCATTTTCTTGCCAAATCAATCACTGTTTGAGGATTATCTTTGGCTATGTCATTCAAATTATTGGCAACGCTTTTCCGTACAATTTCGGAAGTGTCATTTTTAAGATTTTCTAAAATCGGAATGATTGGCGCAGGGTTTATTTTCAAGTCCGGCAAAGCCATTGACCAAGGAAGGCGCGGACGACAACCTTCTGAAGCAAGCCGTCTCACTGACCAATGTTCGTGTTTCGACCATGTTAACATTTGCTTCATCATTTTGTCCGGATATTTAACAATGAAAGGACGAACAGCAGACTCACAACTTGTAAACTGTGTGATTTCTTCTATGGCATTAATGGATGTTTCATAATCGTCTAAACCATATCGTTCAACAAAACCGGATAGTATCCCGTATTCCAACGATAAACCGAACTGTGTTTCTTGTACCGATTTCCAATACTGTGTCTCTTTTACGTGATTGATTAATTCAAGTATTTTAACGATTGCGTTTTTGTAATCTTCCGGCAAAAAGTTTTTCATCGTAGCCGAGATATGCATTCCTCGTTGTAAGAGTTCTTTGTTTTCCCATTCATCGTCTATTACTTGAGACAGGAACAGACGTTCGTCAAAATCCTCAATGATACATTTCAGCGCTTTCGTAAATCCGCCGAAAAACTGCTCGTTCCACATATTTTTAAAAAGCTCTGCCATATTTTCAATTTTTATATCCTTATCGAATAACTTCTGTTTTCTTTATCCCTTATCATTCGGGTCAAATTCTACCATCCATTCAATTCCGTATTTGTCTCGAAACATACCGAAATACGAACCCCAAGGGCTGTCGGAAACAGGCATTTCAATTTGTCCGCCTGCCGAAAGCCCGTTGAATAACTTGTCGGCTTCTTCTTTGCTTTCGGCCGTGATTACAATTTTGCTCCTGTTTTCATTTTCGTTTGTTCGCCCCAATATTTCAGGCACATCATTAGCCATTAAAAGGTTTTTACCGATCGGTAAAGCAATGTGCATTATTTTATTTGCTTCATGTTCGGCTACCGGAAATTCATCGCTTGCGATATCTTTGAAACGAATTATTTTTGCGAACTTTCCGCCAAATACCGATTTGTAAAAGTTAAATGCTTCTTCGGCATTGCCGTTGAAATTAATGTGTGGATTGATACTTGCCATAATCTTAATTTTTAATTGTTATTGAAATTTTATTTTTTAATTCATCTAAATTCTTCGCACAATGACACCCAACGTTTCGGCGGCTGCTGCTGTTGCCGTTGTTTCCACAAGGTACAAACCTTTCGTATATGATAAAAATTCGGACGAGCGCCGAACTTTCAAAATATCACAGGGCAATAGCGGCAGACCGTGAGTTGGCTGCCGGGATTTATGGTTCAATTCCTAAAATTAGTAGTGGAACAGGCGGACTATTTCGTCCTTGTCTCATTACATTATAGACTTCTCCTTCAAAATAGGCAACACCACTGCTCATTTGAGATTGCATTAATTTTGTCGGAAGAATTTCAATGCCGAGGTTTGTTACTCCTCCCGAATAAAATAGCATATGTTTCACAAAAAGATCAAACGCAACAAATGCATATTTCCCAAATTGTACTTCTACAGCAATCTTATCCTTAACAAAATCCGTTTGATTATAGCTGTATATTGGTTCTTTCTCTCCATTTGCTATCAAAAAGGCTTTCTGTTCTTTTGCATCCATTAAAACACTTTTCTCCATTAATTCACGATTAAGTGTAATGTAATAATTATAACGACTTTCAGCCCATTTACGCTTGTCGAATTCTGAATTAAAAGCTGCATTCAAATCAATTGGTGAAAGTAAATTATTTCCGACTTTTCGTTTTTCTTTACTTATTTTTGTTCTGAATTCTTCAGCATCAATACTCTCAATAACAGATTTGATTTCTTTGTAAAGATTATTGTGGTGAACAATAAGATATTCTTCTCCATTCAAGTGCGAATATTTTTGGGCAATTTTCATAATTTATTTCGTTTATAAATTATTGGCAAATTCTAATTCTAACCATTCATTTGGGATTTTTGCAACTTTATCTTTGTTCGTTGGCACATGAATAGGCTTATTGATAGGCCTCATTTTAAGAATACCCTCTTTTAAATCATGTATTCGTTTTTCTGTAATTTTACAATATTCATGTTCTTTTTCTATTCCGATTGCATTTCTGTCATTTTTGAGAGCGGCAATAAGCGTTGAACCAACACCTGCAAATGGGTCAAGAACCCAGCTATTCTCGCTCGTTAAGGCAAGGACACAGCGCTCTACCAATTCAATTGGAAATTGACATGGGTGAATGGTTTTTTCAGGATGATTTGACTTAACATTAGGAATATTCCATATCGCAGTATCCCAATCAGTTTCTACAATTTCCCATATATCGCTGGGATTTTTCCCCAAAGGGTTGCCTGATGGTAATCCTTTTTTAGGTCCTTTAAAATGCCTTTTCCCCGGATATTTTGACGGGACTCTCACATTATCAAGATTAAAAATATATTCATCCGTTTTACTAAACCAAAGAATTGTTTCATATCGGCCACTAAAACGATTACTGGCATGAAGTCCATGCCCAAAATGCCAAATAATGCGATTCCGTAACTTTAATCCATATTTTTTAAATAATTGATAATAAAAAATATCCAATGGGAAAACTTCACCTTTGTCAACATAATTGCCAACTTGCCAACAAATATTTCCCTTGTCTGATAAAGTACGTACTAACTCCTTGATAATTTCTTCTTGTGTACGAAGATACTCTTCTATACAGGTTTTAGTTTCATACGATTTCCCAATATTGTATGGTGGGGATGTAATAATCAAGTCAAACTTTTCGTCTTCCATCCTTTTTAAAATTGTCAAACAGTCACCATGTTTTACTTGATGATTAATATTGGGGCTTACATAATCGAATAATGGTTCTTCAACTTTCATCTTATTTCTTGAATTAAAATGCACTTAACAAAAGTACAATTAAAAACTGAGATGCCTCAATGACAAATCAATAATTTTTCACGGAGCTATCAACATGCACTTAGACTCCTTGCCCCCTGCGTTCCGGCGGCGGCTTGCGAGCGGGCTTGCGGTGCACTTCACTATCCGCCGACACAAAAGTTGATGCGGGTGACAAAAGCTCAATTACCCACTTCAGCCCGCTTGCAGGCAGGTGGCGAGTTAGCGGCCGGCTTTCATCGCTCAAAAAAATCTGAACAGGCTTCATTATCTGCAAAATATTGTTTAGGTGTTAATCCACATAATGTTTTAAAGTCGTTAATAAAATGCGATTGGTCGAAGTATCCACTTTCGTATGATAAT
>JAVBSH010000168.1:0-2782 GCA_031547085.1 Bacteroidales bacterium | reverse complement strand
TGGAACATTGAGTCGAAATCTAGATAAAAGCTATACCCCACGTACACCTGCTTTAGTTGCCGGAATTATATCCGAAAACTGGTCAATCGATTATGCTTTCGCAAAACCAATGAAACGTATCAATAAATAATAGACATTATCGAGAATTAAACATGGTTACAAATAGAACTATATTATTTTTGTAAAAACAGGGAATGATAAAGCTTTGCCGCTATTTATCAGTCGATTACAAAATTTTGTTTATAATATGGTTACAACGGGACGGGATTTACGGTTAGTATTTATTGAAGGCTCAATACCCTCACCGGACCGAATAATCCCGACGGTTGCAATGACGATTCGGCTTTCCACGGACTATTACCCGAGTGCACGCGACGTTCATTTTCGGGGAGTCGCTGATCGCCAATCAGGCGGTTCATCCATGTGTTGCATACTTCCACTTCCACCGTATTGTCGCCTTCTTTGACCAATTTGGTAATATCCACACGATAAGGCGCTGCCCATGCGCCGCCTGCGTTTTGCCCGTTGACCTTTACTTTTGTCATGGCGCTCAGGTTACCAAGGTCGAGATACAATTTGTTGTTTTTCGGTTGCTTGGCTACGTAAATTGTGGTTTTGTAAGTGGCCGTTCCCGAGAAATAGCGGATGCGCTCGTCGGCATGTTGGGTCCAGTCCTGTAGTTTTTCGAAAACTACCGGTTCGGCAGGGCCGCGTTTGATCCCGTCCGACTCAAAACGGACTTCCCATGGCGAGCTGATCTCCGCAACAACAAACGGTTCGGGGTAGTTGGCCGAATGATCTGTTGATGATGGCTTTCCAGATTTACGAAATACGATGAAAGCGCTTTCTAAAGCTTCCAATTGCATGGGTACTGTGGTAAGCCCGTCTTTTACTTCGAAAGCAGGTAACGGACGGATACTACCGGTAACCGCATCCCAAATTTCTGGCTGCAGGCCACTAACCCTGAACTGTGGAGTGAACATCACCAAATTTTCACTTTGGTTGCTGATAAAATATATCTCGTTGCCATTGACAGTACGGTGGTTATACAACAACGGTTCCTTTTCCCCGAAAAGGCAGTCGGGAGCCGCTTTCAGCAAATCTAAGGCTTCCTGCATTTCCATTCCGGTAAGTATCATTCCCTTGCCATAATTACGTTGTTTTGCTGACAAGTCGCCCCACATCTTCACGGCCAGTTCCTGTACCTGTGTGTCGGCTACGGGATAACCCTGTAAGCTGGGCGAACGGCTGGGCGGTGGACCGAGCACGACAGCGCCATCAGCTACCAGCTTTTCTATCTTTTGCAACACCTCAGGACGCATGGTTTCGAGCTTGGGCAGTACCAACAAGCGGTATGATGTGCCGTGCGGTAACACCAGTTTTCCGTCCTTCACTGCAAGGTCGCGTTCAATTATTTCACCATTAATGTAGTCAAACGAATAACCGCGGGGTAGCTTGGGATCGCGTACGCCTGTCATCTTTGGAGCATCCTCACCGATGAAGTAGGCTACATCGGCCACATTCAACCCTTGCTGTAACATGAAGTTACAGCGTTTGAGATACTGTACAAACAAATCCATATGATTGAACCACGTATTTTTACGGTTGAATTCGTTGCCAAACCATGCATCCACACCGGGATAACGGTCTTCGTAAGCCTGTTGGATATATACATGGAGCAGGGTGTTGTTGATACCTTCGGTAAACGACCAGTCTCCGCGACGTTTCATCTTGTACGGGTAACGGCTGTATGCATTCCCAGCACAGGTGAACGATTCGGCCGATACCTTCCGCTTGCCGTAGATATGTGCACACGATGATGCTGCCCGGTTTTCGATGTCACCCAGATTGCCTTCGCTCCAGAATTCACCTCCAATTTCGTCCGATTGTCCGCCATATTGCAGGAACTCACCCGGAAATCCCCAGTGACCGTAATTTTCGAGCCAGGTGGTGAGTCCATGCTTGTGGCCTACTTCGCGTAAGCCGCCCACATAATCATATGATACCTTATCGGCTACCAACCGGCGCATATCCCACAGGAAACGGTCGCTCAGGTCGGGGCTGCCAATAGTATATCCTTTGTATGCCGGTAAATATGGTGTAGGGTCATAGCCATACCGTTGCCTGAACTCTTCGAGGAAGCCATCGGTGAAGTTCTGTCCGCCGGTTTCGTAGCTGTCCTCCACAATAACTTTCCATGATTTCCGGTCGGCTTCGGGTATATTTTTAATGATTTCGCCAAGAAATGCGTCGAAATGATCGGCCACATGCTTTTTGCTCATCTTGTCTACTTCAAGTCCCACACCTTCGGGCGATGCATGGGCATTGGTCACACCAGTAGGCGCCATTCCCGTGCGCATGATGATCCATTCACCTTCGGGAACATCCCACGTAAGTGTACCATCGGCAGCCAAATATTTTGAGATATCCTGTACCTGTTGGGGTGTAATCAACAAGGATGCATCATCCACAGCAGGCTGTGTATCCCAAAGATAATCGTGCCAATAGGGTAGGGGAGAGGGGAACATTTTTGCCAGCGATTTTTCAGCATAACGCTCCACCACCGGTGTCGGGGTCAATACAACTTTCCGGGTGGTACTTCCTTTATGGTTGCGGTCGAAACTGATGCGGAATTCGGAAGTGTTATACTAAAGTGAAAGTGGTTTTCGGATAATTTTTATTTTTGTGGTTCACATAAAATTCAATCATCTATGCCTCTATCCTTATCCCCCTCAGAATTAGATCGTCTGACCCTCATGTATAAGAAAGAAAAAGATAAAAT
>JAVBSH010000023.1:0-15308 GCA_031547085.1 Bacteroidales bacterium | reverse complement strand
ATAATTTTATAATTCAATATCCATAATGTCGTTTGCTTAAGAGATGTCTCCATGCGCAAACTCGTACCTCGTTTGCTTAGTCGACATGACGGCTTTATAGACGTAATAAGGGGGGAAGGAGATTGGGCGGCTTCGCCGCCCCATCTCCTTCCCCCCTTCCTTCTATAAGAGTGCGTCGTCATGTCGACTGAAGCTTGTGCAGCATGCGGAATGGAGACATCTTTTCCATCACGATCCTTAGATTTATAATTCGCAGAAACCTGAATTCGATGTCAGGTTTTTGCATGGATAGCGCCACATTCCCCCTATGTTTGCAAGCAAGTCGTCGGTTTCGCACGGCCCCCAGGTACCAGCAGGGTAACCGTACAATTTGGCTTGCGGGTCTTGCCAGGCTTTCAGTATCGGATCAATAAAGGTCCAGGTAGCTTCTACTGCATCGCCACGAAGGTAGAGTGTCTGGTCGCCTTGTATGCAATCGAGCAGCAGGCGCTCGTATGCATCGCTCAGGTTGGTGTCCTCCATCGATGAATACCGGAAATCAAGGCTTTGTTCCCGTACCTGGAATCCGGCACCGGGTGTTTTCATGCCAAAAGTCAGAAGAATGCCCTCGTCGGGCTGAATACGGAATATGAGCATGTTGTTGCGCATCGGCACACCATCGTATTCGAAGATGAAATGTGCCGCCGGTTTGAAATAGATCACTGCTTCGGTAACACGCACCGGTAACCGCTTGCCCACGCGGATAAAGACCGGTACATCCCTCCACCGCCAATTGTCGATAAACAGTTTCATCGCCACAAACGTTTCGGTTTTCGAATCGGGGACAATGTCTTTTTCTTCACGGTAGCCGGCAATTGGCTGTCCGGCAATCGTCGAGGCAGTGTATTGCCCGCGGATTACCTGTTGGGCAATATCTCCGGGCGACATTGCACGAAGCGACCGGAACACTTTGAGCGTTTCGTTGCGGATGGCATTGGCGTCGGAGCTAACCGGCGGCTCGATGGTGAGCATGCCGAGTGTCTGCAGCAGATGGTTCTGGACCATGTCACGTAAAGCGCCCGATGTATCGTAATATCCGCCACGGTTTTCCACACCGATACTTTCCGAAGCGCTGATTTCGATGCGTTCGATATGATGCCGGTTCCAAAGTGGCTCGAAAATACTGTTGGCAAACCGTGTTACCAATATATTCTGTACTGTTTCTTTTCCCAGATAATGGTCAATACGGTACACTTGGCTTTCGTCAAACGATTGGAGGACTTCGCGGTTTAA
Source organism: Bacteroidales bacterium (assembly GCA_031547085.1). GTDB lineage: Bacteria > Bacteroidota > Bacteroidia > Bacteroidales > UBA4181 > JAIRLS01. The sequence continues at coordinate 14,036 of JAVBSH010000023.1, read as the reverse complement.
GTGACGCGCCGTTTCCAGGTCGTACCCGAATGGCTTTTCGATAATGATACGCTTCCAGCCTTGTCCGTCTTGTATATTGAGTCCTTGACGGCCTAAATTCCTGGTGATGGTTTCGTACAGGCTGGGCGGCGTTGCCAGGTAATACAGGAAATTACGCCCGGTAGCCATGCGGATATCCAACTCAGCGAGCCGTTGTTTCAGTCCGATATAATCGTTGGCATCCGAAGTATTCATGGAATGAAAATATAGCTTCTGCAGGAATTCGCGGCGTATTTCCGGGTTGATTTCTTTGGCAAACCCGGCCAGTGCCTCATCCATCTTGCTTCGGAACGATTCATCACTGAGCGCACTGCGTCCCACACCCAACACACCATAAGAATCAGGCAACATCCCCTTGTTGTGGGCATGAAGCAATGCCGGCAACAATTTACGGGCAGCGAGATCACCCGATGCGCCAAAAATGACGATAATAAACGGTTCGGATAATTTTGTCATTTGCAATCAATTTTAATGGACAAACGCCAATGTGTCACTATATCTGTTTTTGTCCGTGTTCCTGAATATGCAAAAATACTATTTTTGTGATAGTTTCTAACATTAGTTTTTTACTTTTGTTCTCAAACAAAAGAATAAATACGATACAAAAATCTGCCGGTATGAACCTCAAAAAAGGAAGGATTTTAAAAATTTCGCTGCTTGTTTTGGTCATTTTATTGACTATTATTGTCGGAACGGGCATTTATCTTGGTTCGCGATGGAAGCGAATTGTGCAGGCTCAATTAGAAGAGAAGACCTATCAAATGTCTGATGGTTTTTACAAAATAAAAATTGGGGAAATGCGCGTCGAAATACTGAGAAGACGCATCGTCATTGAAAATATCGCATTATATCCCGACAGTGTTGTTTTTGCCCGTTTACAGTCTGCCGGCAGTTTGCCGCCTTTTTTTGTAAACATTAAACTCAATGCCATAGATGTACAAGATGTCCGTTATACAAAAGATGGACGTGGACATAAACTTGGTCTCAGAAAATTCCGGATCGACGATCCCCGTATCAGTGTTACCCGCACAGGACACAAAAAGGATCAGCCGGACAGGGATACCTTGCCTAAGAACCTGTACCAACTGATATCTCCTGCGCTAAGTTCCGTGAATGTCCGTGAAGTGGATATCAGTAACGGCAGTTTTCATTACACGGAATGGAAACCCGGCGATACCGCCCGGTACCATGTTGACAATTTCGAACTTCATGCCCGGCAATTCCTTGTGGATTCAACTGCCGGTGCACGGAAAGAAAAGTTGTATTGCGACGATATTAAATTTGCCGTTGATACCTTCTCCTACGTTTTACCCAATGGTTTGTTTGCCGCTTCGTTCAACAGGGTGGAGATCGGACTTGCCGATTCATCACTTGTGTTTAATGACTTAAAACTGATCCCACAATACGACAAGTCTCATTTCGCAATTAAAAATCCCAAACATACCAACTGGATGGAGTTGGGTATAGGTCGGATGACATGCACTGGGGTGGATTGTCGCCGATTATTATCGCAAAAGGCAATCGATATAGACAGTATTTCTATTACCGATGTATTATATACCAATATGAAAAACCGGGTAGTGGAGCAGGCTCCTATTGTAAAACCTATGCTTTACGAATATGTACAGAAAGCGCCGTGGCCATTGCACATACGTATCATACATTTGCAGGATGCCACTGTCGTATATGAAGATTTGCCTAAAGAAAAGGATATACCCGGGACAATTACATTTGGTAAAATGGAAGGTGATTTTTACAATGTAACAAATATCATTACCGGTAAAAATCAATACATGACGGTGAAAGCCAAGGCATATATCCAGGATGAAGGAATATTACGCGCTACATTCCGGTTCCCGGTAGATCCGCACAACAATCATTTTGAAATAAAGGGTAACTTGGGGCAGATGCACCTGGTTCGCCTGAACCCAATGTTTGAACCTTTTTTAGTGAGTGTCAAAAATGGTGTGTCCGAGCGCATCGACTTTTCCATCAATGGCAACGACCAACAGGCGCATTTGGACATGGTTTTCCGTTACAACGATCTTCATGTTTCGCTACTCAAGGAAAAAAACAATCATTTGGTTCGCCGGGCAATTATTTCCGATATTGCCAATGGTATGATTCTTTTCAATGATAATCCGGACGAAGGACAAGAACCTCGCCGTGCGCAAACGATCACGCAACGCAACGTCTATCGCGCCTCATTCCACTACTTTTGGCACACACTGATGGATGGTTTAAAAGAATCCATAGGCATCACAAATAAACGGGAAAAACAATTGAAATGGTTCAGGCAGGAAGCACGTAAAATACACATTATTAAAGAAGAGTAAAAAGGAATGTGAGTGTAGGGTAGATGCCTAAAAAGGGAAATAACCCAAAGATGTCGTTATTTTAGATGCTCTGTAGCTCCGAAGACTCGACGAGCTTAACTTTTAGCTTGGCGAAGCCAAACCTCATTTCAATGACGGGTTGTTCTTGAGAATTTGACCAGAAAACAAAACTTTTTGGAATATTTCAGCAAGTAGGATGGTGATATTTGTTACAAATTGCGCCTTCAACCAAACAAATACCATTACATGAAAAGAGTAGCTTTGGCCGTTGCGGCATTACTTATGTCCGCAATCATCGTAGCGCAGAAAAAATCCCAGCCTGCAAACACCTTGCACACCAAGGTTCATGATGTTTTGTCCCCGGCGCCTTTTGGCAGCGTGCATATTGGCGGCTACCTCGGCGGCAAGCTGGACTTGTGTATCGACAACCGTGTGATGGCACAGGATATCGACCGTGTAGTCAAGCCATTCTATTTGCGTAACGACGGTAACTGGGGCTTTCGCAGTGAATTCTGGGGCAAATGGTTCACCTCGGCCATGCTGGGTTATGGCTATGCGCCGACCGACCACAACCGCAAGGTAATCGATAAAGCCGTAGGCGACCTGCTAAAAAGCCAAACCCCTGACGGCTATATCGGGACCTACCCGGACGAACACCACTTGGGCGACTGGGATATCTGGGGCCGCAAGTATGTCTTGTTGGGCCTGCTTGCCTATCACGACCAAACAAAGGATGCAAAGGCGCTGGAAGCAGCAAAGAAAGAAGCCGACCTCCTGATTCGCGAAGCCGGTGAAGGAAGCGGTGTAAACATTGCCGCAACCGGGTGGATAGGCTGGAAGGGTCTTGCTTCGAGTTCCGTACTCGAACCGGTTGCTATCCTTTATCAAAAGACGGGCGAACAACGTTACCTCGATTTTGCGCGACACATCATCCGTTCGTGGGATAGCCCCAACAAGCTAAGCCCCACAGGCATCCGTCTCATTCAGGAATCCCTTTCGGGGACGCCGCTGTGGGAAATGAGCGGTGCGCCCAAAGCCTACGAAATGATGTCGTGTTTTGAGGGGTTGTGCGAAATGTACCGCATCACCGGCGACAAGCTGTACCTCGATGCATGCCATACGCTGGTGAACACCATTATCCGCGACGAAATCATGATTGTCGGTTCCGGGTCGATGGCCGAGATTTGGTGCAACGGCAAAATGCGCCAGAGCGACCCGATGTACCAGGGCATGGAAACCTGCGTGACAGTCACTTGGATGAAACTCCTTTTTCAGATGTTACGCCTGACAGGGGACAGTAATTATGCCGACCAGCTCGAAATCAGCCTGTATAATGCCTTGCTTTCGGCGCAGACACCCAAAGGCGAATGGTGGTCGTACTTCACCAGCTTGATGGGCGAGCGTGTCCCCAGCCATTTGCAGTTTCCCGACGTAGTGATGAGTTGCTGCGTGGCCAACGGTCCCCGCGGATTGCTGCTAACCCCGTCATGGGCGGTAATGACGGCTACTGATGGCATAACGTTCAACCTGTACGGCACGATGGACGCCGACGTTAAAACTCCTGCCGGGCAAAACTTCTCCGTAAAGATGGAAACCGACTATCCCATCGGGGGACAGCTTTCCGCAACTGTTCGTATTCCCAAAAAAGAAATATTTGCCGTAAACCTGCGTATTCCCGCATGGAGCAAGGATACGCAAATCACCGTCAACGGCAAACCATACAATGGGTATGTAATCCCGGGCACGTATGCATCCGTCCGCAGGGAATGGTCGGATGGCGACCGCATCGAAATCGCTTTCGACATAAGGGCGCGGGTGGTCGAGGCTCCGTCCGGTTTGAACGATGCCGCTATCATGCGCGGACCGGTGGTGCTGGCCTTCGACACGCGGCTGGTTCCTTTCCGCACCGGCGTGGATGCTCCGCCAATGTACCGTTATAAGTTCCTTGAAAATACGGATGGGTATATGGATGTGAAGTTAGTGGATAACCCGGAGATTCCTGCAATGTGGATGACTTTTGAAGTGCCTTTAGCCGATGAAGCCGGTGGAAAGCATTCCCTGCGGATGTGCGACTATACTTCGGCCGGCAATACATGGGAGGAAGGAAACCTGTTCAGGGTATGGATTCCGCAGCCTTTTGATTTCAGGCATCTTTACGTGAATAAACTGAACTGGCGGGTAAATATCTCCGATAAGGACGAACACCCCGTCATTCCAGAGTTGTATAAAAAATAAGTTTTATGGAACACAGACGACACTGATAACACGGATTTTCACAGTTTTTTCTGTGATATTCTGTGTCGTCCGTGTTGTCTGTGTTCTAATCACAAAAATCATGATTCGCAATGAAGCCTTGTCACTCGTCACTTGTCACTCGTCACTTCCTTATCATAGCCTGTCTTTTCGCCAATTTCGCATCGTATGCCGCTGGTGTGGAGCATCTCCGGTGCGAATACCTTACCAGCCCTTTGGGTGTCGATGCCTCATCGCCCCGTTTAAGTTGGGTAATGACGTCCGCCCAGCGGGGTGACCACCAGCGGGCCTACCGGATACTGGTGGCCTCGTCGGAAACCTTGTTGGTAAAAGGCAAAGGTGATATGTGGGATAGCGGCGAAACGGCTTCCGGACAGTCGATACACGTTGCCTACCAAGGGAAACCGTTGCAGTCGGGTACAAAATATTTCTGGAAGGTACTGGTTTGGGATATGGATGGCAAACCTTCCGGGTGGAGCCGCCCGGCCAGTTGGTCAATGGGCTTGCTCGCCGCATCCGACTGGAAAGGTGCGCAATGGATAGCCTACAAGGACGAGCAACAATGGCAAAACGAATGGAAGGCGCATAAGGAAACTGAACTCAGCGAGGCAGCGCGAACATACACCAGCGCTTCGTGGCCGTGGCTGACCGGAAAAGACAGCACCATCTTCGCATTGTACGAGATGGCGCGTCCGAAATATGATCCGTCGCCTCTTTTCCGCAAGGAATTTGCGACGGACAAGAAGATACGTGCGGCAAACCTTTACATTTGCGGGCTGGGTTACTACGAGGCATTCATCAACGGCAAGCGGGTGGGCGACCATGTGCTCGACCCGGCGTGGACGAACTACGAGCAACGCTCGATGTACGCCACTTACGATGTAACCAACCTGCTCAGGCAGGGCGACAATGCCATCGGCGTCATGCTGGGGCGTGGACAGTACAATCCGCTGTGCAACGATATCTGGGGATTGAGTAAATCCGCGTGGGTAGACCAGCCCAAGCTTATCGCCCTGCTGCGTATCCAATATGCGGACGGCTCCGTGGCCGATGTGGTGACGGACAAAACATGGAAAACTTCGGGCGGACCGCTGGTGTACGACGACACACGTCACGGAGAGTTGTACGATGCACGGCTGGAACAGGAAGGCTGGGCGTCGGGAGCGTTCGATGATTCGGGATGGATGCCTGCATCGGTAGTTGGCTGGAAAGCCCGGCTGGTGTCGCAAATAATACCGCCGGTGCGTCGCTTTGAGGCTGTCGAACCTGTAAAGACTTATCAAAAAGGCACAGGAATAACCGTTTACGATATTGGCCATAACATCGCGGGATGGGCGCGTGTGACCGTCCGCGGGTCTTCCGGCAAACGGATATTGGTGGAATATTGCGAAACGCCTTCGGACAAGGAACTGGTTTCCGGCCTAACGCCCTGGCGGCTCAATTATAACATCCCCGATAAACACTATGCCTCATTTTATGATAAAGCCGTCAATGTCCGCCAGCAAAACGGTTACATCCTTGGCGGGAAAGGAAAGGAGATCTTCGAATGCCACTTCTCGTACAAAGGCTTCCAGTTTATCCGTGTCACGGCCGACGAAGGTGTCACCGTAGAGCGGGTGGAAGGCATCCCGGTACATACTGATGTCGGAAAAGCAGGGGATTTCAAATGTTCCAACCAAGTAGTCAACCGGTTGCAAGAGAACTCGGTCATCAGCCTGCTCAACAATTACCACAGTATCGCCACCGACTGTCCCCACCGCGAAAAGCAGGGATGGACCGCCGACAATTACATATCCGCGCAGGCGGCCATGTATAATTTCGATATGGCGGCGTTTTTATCGAAATGGACCATTGACCTGGCCGGAACACAAGGCCAGACAGGCAGCCTGTGTACCGTGGCGCCGTCAACCGGATACGACCTGAATACCTCCACGGCTTGGCCTGCAGCGATTGTGCACGTTCCTTGGGACATCTACCGGTTTTATGCCGACACGCGCCCGATGGAAGAAAACTACGGTGTGATGCGCCGTTTTGCCAATAGTTCGCTGTTGCGACAGGTGGAAGGAAAACCCGAAATCATCAACGAGGTGCTGGGCGATTGGTTGGCCCCGCTCTCGCCAATGAAAATCATCGACACGATACGGAACAACACCATGGCACCGCCCGAAGGTCATTTATTATATGGTACGGCTTCGCATTACCTTGTCGTGAAACGCTTGTCGGAAATAAGCAAACTGTTGAACCGCGACAAGGAAGCCGGCGAACTACAACAATGGGCCGCACGAATCGCAGAATGTTTCAACAAAGAGTTTTTCGATGCACGAACCGGCGTATATCATGGCGATAAACCCACAGAATACAGGCAGGCTGCCAACATCGTCCCGCTCGAATACGGGTTGGTGGAGAAAAAATCGGAACGCGCCGTCCGGGAACGCCTGTTAAAAGACATCCGTGACAAGGGCGACCGGTTAAGCACCGGTTTCCTGGGCACTCCCGCCCTGATGGAATATCTTTCAGTTGTGGAACCGGAACTGGCCTACAAGATAGCCACCCAACCGGATTATCCGGGCTGGGGATACATGATTGCCCAAGGTGCAAACGCCATGTGGGAAAGCTGGGACGGTTACGACTCGCGCAACCATACGCCGTTCTGCCTCATCAGCGGGTATTTCTATAAATATTTAGCCGGGATTCAACCCGATATAACTGTACCCGGTTTTAAACACACGGTAATCAATCCTTCCATCGTAGGCGACTTGGAATATGTGGACGCATACCACGACTGCATGTACGGGCGCATCAAAAGCAGTTGGAAACGCGAAAAGCAACGATTGACCATGGACATTTCCATCCCGGCCAACACCACAGCAACGGTGTATGTCCCGGCTACGTCCGCAACTGATGTTACGGAATCGGGCAAACCCGTGAACCAGGCCAAGGGAGTGGAGTATATCGGCATGGAGAATGGAAAAGCAAAGTTCCGGGTAGTATCGGGAAATTACCGTTTTGTAAGTAAACCCTGACCTCTCCCCCGTCCCCTCTCCACAGGAGAGGGGTGACGTGCTTTTTAAACTTTATCTGAATAACTAAATTTTGCATTTTCCAGATAGTTTTGAGTAGCACGGGCTCCCTCTCCTGTGGAGAGGGCGGGGGGAGAGGTCCATGAAATGCAAGGGCAAATAATCAATAAAAACCTTAATAAAAATCCAAACCAAAACCAATCATCATCACATCATGAAAATAAAAAAGAAAATGTTCCGGTGGCTGATGCCCGCATTTATCGCTTGTGCCCTTGTGGCTTGCAGCGGCAGCGATTCCGGTAATACCAAAGTATCGCAGTTACGGTGTTGCGACAGGGTGAACCCCGAAGGAGTAGATCATGCCCTGCTGAGTTGGAAAATCGAATCCACGCAGCAGGCGGTCACACAATCGGCCTGGGAAATCGAGATTGCCAGTTCCGAAAAGAAACTCGCAAAAAGCGAAGCGGATGTTTGGAAGCCGGGCAAGCAAATATCCGGACAGCAGATAGATATTGAACCGATAGGGGTTGCATTCAAAAGCGGCGATCAATACTGGTGGCGCGTCCGTACGTGGAATGGGTCAAACGAAGCCTCTGCATGGAGCGCACCGGCTACCTTCTCGCTTGGCCCACAAAGCAAGGACGAATGGCAGGCAAAGTGGATCACCGCCGAATGGCCTGACCAAGCCCCGATGCCGTATTTCCGCAAGGTATTCGACGCTTCCAAAAACGGGGCGAAAGTGGCACGCGCCATTGTTTACCTGAGCGGACTGGGTTGCAGCGATTTGTATTTCAACGGTAAAATCGTTGACGAAACGCGGGTGCTCGACCCTGCACAAAGCAATTACGAGCAATACGCCCTGTACAGCACCTTCGACGTTACCCCGCTGATGCAACAGAAGGAAAACTGCATCGGCGTGATGCTGGGCGACGGCTGGTACAACCAAGGTGTCGTGTGGGGTCCGGGGTTCAGTTACGGAAAACCTTTGCTGTTCTGCCAGATGGAAATCATATACGACGATGGTTCGCGCCAAACCGTGTGTAGCGACGAGTCGTGGCTATGGACACCCGGCCCGGTAGTCCGTTCGAACCTGTATGCGGGTGAAGTGTACGATGCCAACAAGACAATTGCAGGTTGGGCCGATGCCGGCACGAAATGCGATGGATGGAAAAATGCAAGGTTAGCCACGGGTGTTGTCCCGCCCGAACTGAGGCCGCAGGTAATGGAACCGATACGGCTCAAACAGGAAATAGCACCGGTCGCATTGTGGCAAACCGCCGACGGCAAGTGGATTTTCGATTTCGGCGTAAACGTAGCTGCCGTACCGCGCATCACTGTGTCGCAACCCAAAGGCACACGTCTTAAAATGTGCATGGGCGAATACCTGAACGACGACAAGACGATTAACTATGGCACCACGGGCGTATTTGCCACCGGTGTAGTGCAAACCGACGAATATATCTGCAACGGCGCAGGCAAGGAAACCTGGACACCTCGCTTCACCTACCACGGGTTCCGTTACCTCGAGCTGTCGGGGATGGCTACCCCGCCCGACAAATCGTGGATAAAAGCCGTAGTGGTGTATACCGACGTGCGCAAATGCGGGACGTTCGAGTGTTCCGACCCGCAGGTCAACCACCTGCACGAGATGGCCATCCGCACCATGTTGGGCAACATCCACGGCCTACCTACCGACTGCCCGCACCGCGAACGTTGCGGTTGGCTCGGTGATGCGCATGCGGTAGCGCCTTTCGAGAACTTCAATTACGACATGAACAATTTCTGGATGAAATACATGGACGATATACAATCCACGTCGGCGGTATTCCTCAAAAATACGCTGCACCAAAAATTGTACAATTCCGAATTCTACTTCGCCGACAAGCAACCCGGCATCCCGTTCATGATAGCGCCGGGGCGGCGGTTGTGCGGCGTAGCATCACCCGACTGGGGCACAGCCGTAGTGCAGTTGCCCTGGTATACCTACCTCTATTACGGCAATATCCGGGCACTCGAAAAGCATTATCCGCAGATGAAACAATGGGTCGACCATATCTCGGCACTTACCGAAAACCACATCGTCCCTTACGGCTTGGGCGACTGGTGTCCGCCCGAAGGCAACAGCACCATCGACTGCCCCATACCATTGAGTTCAACGGCTTTCCATTATTACGATGCATCCATACTGTCGCAGGTAGCGCAGATCCTCGGCAAAAAGGATGATGCTGCCTTCTATGCCAACCTAAAAGAAGAAATAGGCAAAGCATTCATCGCCAAATTCTATGATAGTACAAACAAAACCTTCGGTAGCCAAACGGCCGACGCCATGGCGCTCGATTTCGGCATTGTCCCGGCAATCGACCGCAAGGCGGTATCCGACGCCATCGTCCGCAATATGCATGAAAAATACCACGATTTCCTTCACACGGGTATATTCGGGCTGGGACGCGTCGGGCAGGCGCTTTCGCGAAACGGTAACAGCGAAGCGGCTTGGAAAGCCTTTACCAAGAAGGGCGAAAACAGTTTTGAGTGGATGTGGACCAGCGCCGACGCCACCACCCTGTGGGAAGTACTCCCGGTGAACAACAAAAGTAAAGACATGTGCCTCAAAGGCAACAGTTCGCTCAACCACCCGATGCAGGGCGTTTACGATGCCTGGTTTTACGAAGACATAGCCGGCATACGCCCCGACATTTCCGGCCCCGGCTACAAGGTCACCCGTTTCGAACCTACACTTACCGGGCAACTGCAATGGGCAAAAGCCTCCGTGAAAACACCTTACGGGGAAACTGTAAGCGACTGGTCGCACTCCAACGGCAAATTGTACTGGAAAGTCGTCATACCGCCTAACTCTTCGGGATTGGTGGCGTTGCCTAAAGGAAAGAAAGTAAAGGTGAACAATACCAATATGGATGCGGCGCAGTACCCGGTTACCGAAGATAAAGAGCAAACGGCTTTACACCGTTTCCCCTCGGGAACCTTTACCATCGAAATAGAATGATACCGACAGACCTGCTGGGTCTTTCAGACCCGGTAGGTCTATGTGAGTATTTAAACCTACCGGGTTTTGAAAACCTAGCAGGTTAATTTCGATAGCGAAAAAGCATCACCATGGAGAAATTGTTACTTTGCAATGCTGAAAAGTAGATTGCACTCCGTTGTAAATAGGCTTGTAACGTTGTAAACTAATTCGCAACAAAATGTAATGTGCTTTGCAACGTTGAAAAGTTGTTAACATCAAAATGTAACATGGTTTACAGGACTGAAAAGTAGAAAACGACGGAATGCAGGATGCTTTGCAACGTTGCAAAGCGATTAACATCCGGTAGTAAGACAGTTTGCAACCTTGCAAACTATATCATTATTCGGCGTGATGATTTTTAGACGTTGCAAAGCAGTTAACACAAGTATGGAATATCCATCATATCAAAACACAATGTATGAAAGTCATTATATGGTTCATTTTACTCGGCTTGGTTCTTGGAAACCTTTGCGGGTGCTTCGATTCGAGAAAACTCGGAAAAGAAAAAAGCAACGGTGAAATCGTGTTGGACGGTGATGAAATCTTGCGAGATGTCAAATTCGCAAACGGATTATCCGTATCCGCACTTTCCCCGGAAATTGTACAACAAGGCGGTGGTTTCGAAGCAACCAATACCGATACCGTCTATTTCGAGGCAAAGGGCGTAAAGCCCATCTGGCAGATGGCCCAATGGGCCAGCAAATACGACCTTGCGGGAACGCAACCCGTCTGCAGTAAGGACCGAAGCGTCACTTACGCCAACAAAGGGAAAAAAATAACCCGGTTTGAGGATGGGACATTATTACTGGATATCACAACCAGTACGGAATATGATGCACCGAGAACTTCGGGCGAACCTTGGCCTCACTTACTGATTCAGCAGGATTTTATCGACCCGCCGAATATCGGGAAGATAAAACAACTGAATTTTTCGATGGATCTGCGCATCCTACATTGCGAAAATAAGATGGCCGGGCAGGAATTCAACACGGACCTGCACACCGCACAGTCACCCTTTTACTTTTACATGCGTAACACCAACGAACAATCGCCCGACTACGGGCTTTCCCTGTGGGTGGGCGTTCCTTCTTTCGATTACCGCTATCCCGTATTGACATCCGACGAGGTGATCCAATGGGATATCGGCACGGCTACCTACATTTATGGCATTCCCCCAACCGACATCTGGGGTAGCGTGAGCTTCCATGATTTTGAATGGCACAGCGCCCGGCTGGATCTTTTACCGCTGATTAAAAGAGGGGTAGCCAGCATGAAAAGTAAAGGCCAGTTTATGAATACGGAATTAACCGATCTGGTGTTAACCGGTATGAATTTCGGCTGGGAAATTCCGGGTACATTTGATACTGGATTGATGTTGAAAAGTTTGAGTGTGAAGGTTGTAAAAGATTATACAGATGTCTTTGTTGATCAGCCGACCGAAACAAAGTTGGAAGCCATGGGGGCGGAACTCGACCCGCACTTTTTTTCCCAGAATCTAACGCGCAATGATGGTTCTAAGGAGTCGGACTGGCAATATGTGGTAAATCGGGTAAAAGCGATGGAATTGAAAAAGTTCAGGGTGATGGCATTACCTCAATGGTACGAACCTGTAAATGACAATAATGACCCTCAAAATACTAATTTGAGTAAATTTACATTCGACTCCCCTGAAATGCAATCATTATATCAAGTGCTCGATTTGGCACAGGAGCAAGATATGGATGTTTGTATCGTTGTTTGGGGCTGTCCTGTTTGGGTATCACTACTCAATCCGAAATATTCACATGTGAAAACGTGTTTCATGGCAGATCCGACTAAAAAAGATGTCTGGATCACATGTCCGGTAAATTACGATGAATGGGCTGAAAACTTCTCGACATTGATCAAATATTTGATCGAAGACCGGAATTACACCTGCGTGAAAGAGATTACGCCGATGAACGAGCCTGACGGCGGGCCTTTGCTTACATCACCCGAATATATTAAAATGGCAAAGGTATTGGATGCCCGTTTCAAAAAAGACGGAATCAGGGAAAAGGTAAGGTTTAACCTGTCGGACAATACCGATACCCGGACGTTTTACCAGATCGATTGTGCCGAAAACCTCTCGGATGTGGCGGATATTTTCAATTCGCACACCTACATTTTCGGGTACGATACGCCGAATGACACCATTTATAAATGGGAAAAGAACAACGTAAACATCGCCGCCCGTGCAGGTAAGAAGCATCTGGTCGGGGAATTTGGTTCGAATCAGTGCGTTGGGGCTACCCGACAGAAAGATATTGACTTGTATGCCCGGGGCGTATTGATGACGCGCCTGATGCTTAATTTTCTCAATGCAGGAGCAGCAGGTGTAAGTTATTGGAGCCTGATAGACCAGTATTATGGAAAAGATGCGGATTACCAGCAAATGCAGCAGCTCGGATTGTGGAAATACATCAAAGAAGCCTACAAAACCGATTCGACCTATTCAAAAATAAAAAAAGACTACGAAGTCCGTCCTCAATATTATTCTTATTCCCTATTGACAAGATTTCTCAAATCGGGAGCGGAAATTTATCCTTTAGATATGAACGATCAATTTGCTATAGGTTCCGCTTTCAAGGATACAGATGAAAAGTGGACGTATGTTTTTGCCAATGCAACAGGCACTTCGAAATTTTTAGCGGTTAACAATTCCTCAGCGGAAGGAGGTTTTGACATATACAGGTATGAAAAGGATTCTTTACCGATAGACGACCACATGATTACATCCAGCGAAAACATTCAGGTAAAAACCGGCAAACTTTACGTTGAAGTCAGGCCAAATTCTGTAGTACTCTGTCGGCAGCAATAAGATATATGGGGTTCGTTTTTGAATAAATTTGACCAGAAAACAAAAAAAAATGAACGATTCCAATAAGTCAGTTTGACAAATTCTCCCCAACTTGCGCTTCTTTTCAAACAAAATCAAACATCAACCTTATAACTCTTTAATGATGATTCGAAATTTTTCACTGTTTCTCGCAGTATTCGTCCTCTCGTTGGCCGGATGCCAGACAACGTCCAAGCGCGGCGACTTTTCGGCTATCGAAACCGCATTTGTGCAGCCGCCGGCCAGTGTGCAAACAAGCGTTTACTGGTATTGGATCAATGATAATATCTCTAAGGAGGCTGTTGTCAAAGACCTTCAAGCCATGAAAGAAGCCGGTATCAACCGTGCTTTTATCGGTAATATTGGGCTTACAGAAGAGGAAGCACCTTATGGCAAGGTAAAACTATTTTCCGACGAGTGGTGGGATATTATGCACACCGCCCTGAAAACAGCCACTGAGTTGAATATCGAAATCGGTATATTCAACGGCCCAGGATGGAGTCAGTCAG
>JAVBSH010000104.1:0-11229 GCA_031547085.1 Bacteroidales bacterium | reverse complement strand
GAAAATCTATATTTCATTTTAAAAAAAATTATTTTCGGTTCAAAGGTATGTATTATTCAATTAAAAATGAGTAAAAATATGACAAAATTACTTTTTCTTTAAACTATATTTCGAACATTTTATTGTCCGCATTTTTTCTTTGGGGAATATTTTTACCACCAATGTGATTTCATGTGCGCCTGTTCCGGGAAATTCTCCCGTCGAATGCGCCAACTTGTAATCATAGTTATATACGATTCTATAATTATTTTGTTCCAATCCAATCAAAAAAATTGCTGATTCGGGATTGAAAGTCGAAGCGGTTCGCATCCACAAACCCACGAAAACAGGTTCATATGCAACATTTAACCCCACCGAAAAAAAATTCTGATATTGTTGTTGCTTGAAATATAATCCGGGAGAGAAAACGATTTCGCGCTTGCCGAATTTTCCAAATTGGACAGGAAAATAAGAAATAAAATGTGCGCTCAGGCTCAAAGGTGTCCGTTTCTGATTGATTTCAGACAATGTCTCGGTGGGACCATTCAGGTGATGAGCAGCTATTCCTACCGAATAACGGTCGGAATAATTGGCCATGACCCCAAAACCAAAATCCGGGAATAAAGCCGAACGATTGGTTAAAGTTTCGGTAGAACCGGAACCTGTAAACGGGTTTTGATCGTACATTGTTAGTCCGGAAGCATTCATGGCGCGTTGCACCACGGCAGCTTGTATACCCGGTGAGATGACAATGTTTTTTGTGGGCTTGAACTGATAGCTATAATACAACTCTGCCGAAGTACGCGAATATATACCACCCGCCACGTCGCGGTATACCTGTACCCCCACACCGCTATTGATCGATTGTATTTTTTGATCGTAAGATGCAAAATAAGTAAGGTATGCATGATCCATCTGCGGCCATTGATCGCGGAATCCCGCAGCTACCTTGATATAATCGTTGATGCCGGCCAATCCGGGATTGACGCTTAAAGCATCAAACATAAACTGTGAGAAAACAGCATCCTGCCCTGTAGAAGGAGACAACCACACGCACTGTAGAACCAGCGCGATGATATAGCTACGGACTGCGAAACGTTTATAGGTTTTTACACTCATAAAAGTTCTGATGCTTTTTT
The DNA here is from genome assembly GCA_031547085.1 of Bacteroidales bacterium. Taxonomy (GTDB): domain Bacteria; phylum Bacteroidota; class Bacteroidia; order Bacteroidales; family UBA4181; genus JAIRLS01. The sequence continues at coordinate 10,111 of JAVBSH010000104.1, read as the reverse complement.
GTTCGGATAATAAACATAACACTTGTACGTTTTTTGAAGCAAAAGGTTTTAAATTTGCATTAAATATTTTAATTTTACGATTATTGGATATAGCGCCTATATGGTTGAAAAGTCGGTTCAGCGTAGTCTCCAGACTACGCTGTGCTAAAAGGGAAGTTTTCCGCTTTCCATATACACAAGGCAAGAGCCTTGCTTTTAGCTGCGACGTAGCGAGACGTTACGCCGAACTGCTTGGCTAACAAATATTGGGCAAAAATATCCGACAGTCATATTTAATTTTCATTTCTATTGAAAAACGGTTTTTTCGTTGTGTTATTGTCCCTGCTGGTAGTTGCCGATGTATTTGGAGATAGTCCCTCATCGTCGGTGTTGTCATCGGGTGACTGGTACAGGATGTATATCGCGCGCGACGGGATTTATCGCATCAGTTATACCGAACTGCGCGACCTGGGAATCTCCAATCCTGCCGATATCCGGATTTATGGTTCGGGAGGAGCTATGTTGCCCGAAAAAGTCGGTAAGGATTCGGGCAATGACCTGGAAGAAATACCGGTTTGGATGTATACCGGAGCCGACGGGATATTTAATGAAGGTGATTATATTCTCTTTTACGGGCAAGGTCCGGTGGTGTGGCAATACAACCCTGAAGAACAAACCTTCAAACATTCGCTGCACCTGTGGGACAACCAATCCTGTTATTTTATCACCTCGAAAGCCGGTGGAAAACGCATTACGAATGAAGAATTGTCTCAAAATCCGCCAACACAAACGGTAACTACATTCGACGAACACTTGTATTACGAAAAGGAACTTGTAAACATCCTCAAATCCGGAAGATACTGGTATGGCGAGGAATTCGGATTTACATCAACATACCGGTTTCCATTCGAGTTGCCCGACATTGATCTGACGGAACCTGCATCGATGAATATTTCTTTCGTCGCACAGACGACCACACTGACATACCTTGAAGCTAAATACGGCAGCCAGCAAATAGCCAACCAACCATTGCCCACCAGTTTCGATTACCAACGGGCAGCCGAAACCTCGTTCAACACATCCTCGTTTCATCCGGCGTCGAGCAATATTACCATTGAACTTACATTAAACAAAAATGGAAATTCCAACGCTCGTGGCTGGTTGAATTATCTCCGTTTGTTTGCCAGGCGGAAATTGAACATGTCTTCGTCTCAGCTTTTTTTCAGGGATACAAAGTCGGTGGGTGCAGGCCAAGTGGCCGGCTTCAGGATTACCAACAGCACCACTAACACACAGGTTTGGGACATTACCGACATGCACAATATCCGGAAGATGAACACTACCCTTTCGGGGAATATCCTTGGGTTTAATGCTGTAACGGACAATTTGCGCGAATTTGTGGCATTCGATATGTCTTCAGGCCTGTTGAAACCGGTTTTTCCAGACGGTAACCGCCGCATAGAAAATCAAAACATGCATGCCATTAGCAATGTGGACATGATCATCGTGTCGCATCCCGATTTTGCGAATGCTTCCCAAAAATTAGCCGACTTGCACCGTAAAAAAGACGGTATGGCAGTTGAAGTAGTCACTACCGAACAGGTGTATAATGAATTTTCATCGGGAATGCAGGATCCTTCCGCTATCCGGAATTTTATGAAGCACGTGTACGAGAAGCCCACCGCTCCTACCCTCAAATATCTTTTGCTGATGGGTGACGGGTCGTACGACAATAAATCGAACTTATCCAATAACAACCCGGCATATACCAATACCAATTATATGGTCACTTACCAGTCTGCGAATTCGCTGCACAGCACCGAATCTTATGTATCCGATGATTTTTTCGGAATATTGGGTGATCATGAACCGGTAGGGTCGGGTAAGCTTAACATTGGTATCGGGCGTCTCCCGGTACAAACATCCGAACAGGCGATGGATGCGGTCAATAAAATACATATCTACATCAATACCAAGGTGGAAGGTGATTGGCCCAACCTGATGGGATTGCTTGCCGACGATGAGGATAATAACCAGCATACCTCACAATCGGAAAGCTTAGCCAATTATGTTGAACTTAACCATCCTCAATATACGATTGAAAAACTGTACTTGGATGCTTTTCCGCAAGTAGCCACCGTCAACGGACATCGTTATCCTGAAGTGGAACAACGGCTGAACAACCTCCTGGACAAAGGTTGTTTGTTGGTGAACTACATCGGGCACGGCAACGAAAAGCATCTGGCAGAAGAATGGGTGGTTAGCACAGCAACCATTTCACAATGGAAAAACAAGATATATCCCTTGTTTGTCGTTGCAACCTGTGAGTTTGGCCGCTATGATGATAATGCCATGGTTACTGCGGGCGAAAGCATGGTGTTGAAAGCGCAAGGCGGATCCATTGCGTTACTGACCAGTACACGGCTCGTCTATTCGAACCTGAATTTCCAGTTGAACAGCAGTTTTCTTCGGGAACTGCTTGCCAAGCCGGAGAAAGGAGATGAACACCGTTTGGGCGATATTCTCCGGCGTGCTAAAAACGCGTTGGATCCAAGTGTTAACAAATTATGTTTCACATTATTGGGTGATCCGGCACTGAAACCGGTCATTCCTTCGGATTCCATACAAACGGTTTCGATCAATGGCAAGCTTGTCAACGAACCGATAGATACGCTGAAAGCAAACGCGAAAGTAACTGTCAGGGGATACGTCACCGGTGCTGATGGACAGATACAAACCGGATTCAACGGGACAATGCATTTCTCTTTATTCGACAAAGCCAGGGAAGCAGAAACGCTCAACAATGACGGCAATGCACCGCCAATGACATTTACCACGCAAAACTCAATATTATATAAGGGTAAAACCACTGTCGACAACGGTGAGTTCGAGATTTCGTTTATGATGCCGCGCGACATCAATTACCAGTATGGATTCGGGAAAATGAGTTATTACGCTTATGCGGATGACGGAGCGGCGGCAGGCGCTTTCGAAAAGGTGGTAGTTGGCGGTTCCGAATCACCTGCGGAGGATAACCTGGGGCCGGAAATACGGTTGTTCATGAATGATATCTCGTTCCGCGACGGCGGCATGACTGACCAAAGCCCCCTACTGATCGCCTATTTGCAGGATGAACACGGTATCAACACTTCCAATGAAGGGATCGGGCATGGTATCACTGCCGTGTTAAACAGCAATCCTGACCTGACGTTTTACCTCAATCCATATTATGAGGCCGATCTGAACAGTCACAACAAAGGCGTGGTTACTTACCGGTTTAACGACCTGCCGGTGGGCAATTACGACCTGCTGTTCACCGCATGGGATCTGGAGAATAACCCGTCGCAGGCAAACCTGCGTTTCCGTGTCGCCAAGTCGTCAGTGCTGCAAATCGATAAATTATACAATTACCCGAATCCTTTTTCTGAAGTCACCAACATCTATTTTGAATACAACATGCCCGATACGGAAATTCAATTAGAACTCCAGATATTCGATATGTCGGGCAGACTGTTGAGATCAATGAAGCAATCGTTGTTTTCGCCGGGATATACCTCCGGCCAATTCCACTGGGATGGTCATGATGCAAACGGAAACCGTATGAAAGCCGGTATTTATCCGTACCGCGTGATACTCCGCACCCAAACAGGTCAAACGGTGTGGCAAACGTCGAAAATGGCGATTGGTCAATGACCAAATTCTATCCTGAATGTCAGCGACGGCAAACACGGGAAAAGATATTTTTCCCGGATCTCATACATCCGATCTGGTGTATACACACTTACCGTTTGTGCACTGTACACGTTTTTACGATTATATGCATTGTACACTTCAAGACTCCATACTGTAACATGATGTTTTTTCCTGCGGCGATAATTGATGGACAAATCCAACCTATGGCAGTTCGAAGTTTGATAAGCGTTACGCTGGTAATAGAGAATGTAACTGTATTGTTGCGTAGCCACCGTCAAATAATTACCTGTATTGAAAAACCATGCTGCTCCGATATCCCATTTTTCTGAGAATTTATACTGGAATACTATTTTCAGATCGTGTCGCCGACCATATCGATATGGATAGGTATTTCCTCCATTAATTCCGGTAAATTGACGTTCTGATTTTGATAGAGTATAAGCAATCCAGCCAGTTACCTCACCTGTTTTCTTTTCAGCAGAGAATTCTGCACCATACATTTTACTTTTGCCTTGTTCTATCTCGTCTTCCCATCCGGTTTGCGACATAATGTACGAAGCTCCGTCCTTATAATCGACCAACCGGCTCATATATTTGTAATATCCGTCGATACCGAAAATAAACATATCTGTTGGTTGCCACTCTATACCGGCCGACGCCTGTTGTCCGTATTGGGGCGCAATGGCGGACGTACTCGGTATCCACATGTCTGTTGCCATATTGAGTTTGGCAGTAGATAATAAATGTATGAATTGCCGGGCTGGGGTATATCCGGCTTTTACCTTAACGGTGGGTGAGGGTTGCCAAAGAACGGCGATACGCGGATCTAACGTATGATAGCCGATTCCTCTCGTGAAGTAGGATGAATAACGCAAGCCCGCATTCAATTGCCAATGGCGCCCCAACCGGACCTCGTCTTCTGCATAAAAAGTCAATTGATGGGTACGTACGTTACGACGACCGCTCACAGTATCGTTTTTACTTTCCACTCCATCTTTAGCAATACGTTCATTATCCGATTTAGGGGCAAACCATGATACGGTATAAGCCTCTCCGAAACGGATATTGTGTATGCGGGCAACCGGGACTTGGAAGTCGGCTCGTTGCGAAATATCGGTAATAGACGAACAATAATTGGTGATATATTGCATATAGCTGTTACCCGAAGCATTAACGATATTGTCGTGCGAAGTCATGCGGTACCGGCTATATCCAAATGAGAAATCGCCATACAACTTGGCCCCAAATACATAATTCCATGTAAGGTTTCCCTGTAAATTACCCCATCGTTGGTCCGAATATTCGCTGCTCGCACCTCCCCACGACGAATTTACCGAATATGTTTCCTTGTCGCGGCCGGAGTAAAAACCGGCCGACAGTTTGCTTTTTTCCGAAAAACGATGCGTCAAACGAGTGTTGAGATCATAGAAATAATATTTTCCGTCGTCGTAGTCGAAAAGGTTGCTGAACAATCTTTTGGCAATCAAGTCAATATAACTCCGACGCGCAGAAACGACAAAAGTGGTTTTATCGCCAGCCAAGGGACCTTCAAGTGTAAACCGGGAAGCTATCAAACCGATGGAGGCCGCTCCCGCCAATTGCCGGTTGTTGCCTTCTTTAGTCCGGATATCTATTACGGATGATAACCGATCACCATATCGGGCAGGAAAACTACCTTTATATACAGTAACATCATTCAGTGCATCGGAGTTGAAAATGGAGAAAAAACCGTAAGCATGGCCAATATTATACACTGGCATACCATCGAGTAAAATCAGGTTTTGATCGGGACTTCCGCCGCGGATACTGACCCCGACGCTACCTTCGCTACCTGCTTGAATACCAGGTATTAGTTGTAATGATTTTATGATGTCCGGTTCACCCATCAACACCGGTAGCCGTTCGAGTTTTTTGACCGATAAATGATGAGCTCCACCCACCGTCTGCGGGACCGGACTTTCGTTTCCTGTAATTACCACTTCTTCCAATAGTTGCGGCTGCATGAGGACTCGGATCATTGAATTGCCCGTTACTGTGAAATGAATGCTGCGGGTACGGTAACCAACATACGATACCCGTAATTCCGTTATGCCTGCGGGAAGGCTCAGACTGAAAAAACCTTTTTCGTTGGTGACTGTTCCCTTTTTTCCAGTTGCATCATAAATAGAGGCATACAACAACGACTCGCCACTAATTGAATCGTTCACAAAGCCACTAATAGTGTACATCTGGGCCTCAACGGATAATATTCCCAAAAACAAGGTCAGAACAGAAACAATCAGGCGCCGTACTTTTTGCATTTCGTCTTATTCGGAAGTTGGCAATATCTGGTAGCAATGCGAACAAAAATATTTTGCTGCACTGGTGTATATCTGCAAATAATCATCCAGCTTTTTGATCACCTGTCGGCGCTCATTAGCCCATTGCGAAGACGCTATCACACTAGTAACAGCGATGTGATAAGGCCCGATCAACTTACGGTCAGGTATGGTACCGGTTATTTGCAGCCGCAATGCCTTGGTGTATATTTGATCCTTAACAACCGGCTGGGAAAGGTATATTATCCGGTCGCCATCAATTAATTTTGTCGAATCGGCCTGTTCCGAATCAATACGAAAAGGAAATTCCACGGAATAGCGCAGCACGGTATATACCGTCCCATCATACATAGGTTTATATGCTACCTGCATGGCATATTGCGTTCCTATATCCCCTTTGGTCAGGTTACGATCCTGTACGCCTGAACCCGTAAGCGTTACAGCGCATTGTTCATCATCAAATGCATGAACAAAATATGATGGTTGGTCTTCATCCTTCTGGCATGCACCAAACCAAAGAATACAAATAAAACAGATCAACTTACAAAATAACTTCATATGATTTAATATTTTAATGTCGTTTTGATATCCTCAACCAAACGACATGGATTTATATTTACAAATATGATCATTAACGATCAATAGTCCACTGTCCATCCGGCTGCCGCCGGCACAGTACCGTATCTGTAACGCTGGTGTATGACTGGAAAGTTCCGAGTCCATTGACCGCATCGGAATATACCTGCACAGGCTCGCTGAACGGATCGGTAAGCTGAAGAGATTGCAGGTGTGTGGTACGGGAAAACCAATAATATGACTTACTCAACATCTTGAAATCGATACAAACAGAAAAGGTATCCGGGAGTATGGGGTTAAAAGAGTTTATCGAAAAATAACAATCTACTACATAGCGCTGCCCTTCAATACTTTTATCGCTGAACTCAAAAAAACTCCTTTTGGCTGTTTTATCGAACGGCATGCCGTAGCGGTCGAATATAGGATCACGTGGTGGCATTTCTTGATAAAAATCATGCTGCATGGACCTGGCATCTAACCGATAGAAATTTTCTTCCCCGACCGGATCGGTAAAAGCAATTTGTAATACTAATTGGGGCCAGTCCTTTCCATTCATCGGGTATATGCCGACTACTTCGAAAGGCACTGGTTCAGGTATTTTGGTTTCCACCCATACCACCGGATGGTTGGGAATGTGTGCTTCAAGCCGGTAGGTATGTCCGACTGTCGGCTGATAATCCGTATAATATCCCTTAAAAGTAGACGATTTTTCTACCCAGGGAAGTTTCAATAGCCTGGTACCATCTTTTAGTAACCATAGCTCGGCATCGGATATATCGTCACCATGCACGGCATTCAAATTGTTCGTCCAACGAAGAGTTGCCAAAACGCCCGGATATATATATCCATTTACATCTCCCATCAATACAACCTGGGGGGCCATGACTGTACTATTGTCCGGTTCACAGCTTACTGTTCCTAAACAACATAATATGAAATAGATGATATTACGGATTCCCATTGGTTTTAATATCAATATGATGCTGTTCAAATAGTCGAAAATCATGGTTGAGCCGGAGTTCGGCAAAGCCAATTTCAAATTCCGCTTCGGAAACGGACATTTGAACAGCATCATATCACTTGCTATTTAGTTTACCCTACTGTCTGGATTATACAGATCTCGTTCAGGTATTGAAAAAGTATGAGAAGACTCCCAAAAACTTTCATAACAATACATGGTTCCTCCACCAAAAGTTATACTATGGATACGTATTCTTGGAGTGTTACAATCCCAGACCTGAATACCATAACCATAATATTCCTTGGTACCAGATCCTGTATAGGAAGGTATGGATACACCCCTGCTGACCATTTGGTCGAATGGCGGTAACATAGCTCTATCCGAATATGGATATGCCCGCAAGGTTATAGAATTTCCTGAAAATTGATATACTTCACCAGCTTCTGACCACCAGCTTCCCCACATATTGCTTTTTTTATACTGGAGCACGAACCGGTAATTCCAATTATCCTCATAACTGCTTGCAGAACCAGGGGCATATTCGTCAGGCTCATCTGCCAGGCTCAAAAGCATGTAGGCACAAAATTGGTAATCATTTTTATGCTCTCCTCCATCCGTAAATTGGTATGTAGGTCCACCTTCCACTTGTGCTTTAGTTGACATTCCACCATTTTCAGTTAATGGTATTACTACTATACTTGTTTTACATACTTCTACTCTTGGATAGTTATTCCCGTCGACAACACGGCCGGCTTGAACATCAGTCTTTAACCGACGCAATAATGCCTGGTCGGCTCCAGATATCCGGTATTCAATATTTTTGTGCCGCCAAATAATGGTATCACCCACCTGCATTTCCTTATTGTCATTAAATATCGGACTGTGAATAGGAGGTACCCAATCAGATAAATCTTCAAGCTCACTTGGTTTCTCTGCCTGAGTGGAGTCTATCAATAAAATACAAGCCTGTTGTGAAGCAAGATATGACTTAAAACCTAACTGCCTTGCCCACTCTATCTTTTGTTCAGTATCCATATCTTTTAACTTGTCTACAGTTTTATGCAAGATGGTTTTGTTTTTAAAAACAACACGCCCATCTTTCACACTGATCGTTTTGGTTTCGATTGTTTCTGGATTTTCTGTTATCACATCTTCTTTGTTGCATGAAAATACGAAGAATAATATTGCACAAAAACAGATGTTACAAATTTGATTCACTTTTTTCATATTATTTTAATGTAGATTTAATTATTATCATTATTTTTTCCACAAAGCTTTTCTAACAGATTCCTATTGGTAGTAAAAGCCAAAGCCACCTCTGCCCTGCCGAATTTCATGTGGTTTACCCGGCAGGACAAAAACAACTGCACGAGTAAATTGTAATAATCTGTGGTAAGATTGCATACCAAGTTTTCTTTAAAGTAATTAATTCATGCCTCTTAAAGGAATATAACTTCATCACAAAAACATAAACAAATATAAGAGTATATTATTGTGATTGCGTGTGTTATCACATGAAATTAAGTTTCTTGTTACGATTATCTACTTAAAAATCGTAACAAATGTACAACAATAAATTAAAAATACAAATTTTGGGGATATAAGATATAATTTATGACAGTCGAAAATTGAAAGTTAAAATTTAGCAATTCAAAACAAACCGGCACTCAAAGTCGTGGAGTGCCGTCAAGGTTGCTTGATCTGACATAACGGCAGTGAGAAGTACCATCAGGGCAACCGGATATGACATAACAGCAGTGAGTAATGCTGTCAGGGCAACTTGATCTGACATAGCGGCAGTGAGTAGTATCGTCAAGGTCGCTTAATCTGACATAACGGCAGTGAGGAGTATCTTCAGGGCTACCTGATATGTCTCAGCAGAAAGATGTGCAAGACTGTAAGATTTGAACAACCCGTTTTTTACGGTTTTACCATCTTACATGTCTTACGGTCTTACACGTCTTACGGTCTTATTGAACGTTGTTTCGATTTGTTCGAACGATAGGTTTTCGGGTCGAACCCGTCAGATGCCATATACCGGATCAACGAATAACACAGTTGCCTTGCTACAGTACGGTTTTCGATATCGTTATACAAATCCGGGCTACAAACCAGCAGCTTCCAGTTTCCTGCTTTTGCACCACTTGCGCATCATGGCTTCGATGCGTTGCAGCTCGGGAGCAAAGGCTTTCAGATGGTTCAGGCTTTTCTGCAGATGGAGCGTATCGAGTGTGTAGCGTTGTTCCACAATCTTGTGCTTTTTCGTTCGTTCCATCACAATTTCTATTGATGGCTATCCTTGTAGTATTCTTTAAAATTTCCTTTGAAACAATTACTACAAATGTATGACTTTATTTTGAATAATATGCACAAAAAAAACGTTTTTTTACTTATTTGTTTGTTTTTTTGCATATCGTTTTTTGTAGGTAATAAACGGATCAGTATCAAATGTCGTTTACTTAAGGAATATTTTGGTCAATACCCACTCAATGCTTATCTTTATAGCATAATAATATGGGGCTATCTCCAAAGTATTAACCCAAGAATATCGTGAAAACCTAATAAAAAAAATAGATTATGAGCT
>JAVBSH010000142.1:0-6380 GCA_031547085.1 Bacteroidales bacterium | reverse complement strand
GTTAAATGTGTTGATGGGACAATGTCTGGCAGGAAGGATACCGGACATTGAAAAGATTAAAGAACAAGTAAAAGCCTGGCAGGAGGCCCGTAATAATAAGAATGCTAAAATCAATTGGCAGTTCACCACTGAAGATGCTCGGATTAAATTGAAGAAACTTTATCCGACTTTTAATGTATGACACGACAGTAGTATGGACGATAAGGTTTTAAATAAGCTCCGCATATTGGCCGACTCGGCAAAATATGATGTATCGTGTTCGTCGAGCGGCAGCAACCGGCCAAAGAATGGTGACGGGTTGGGTAGTACTGCCGCTATGGGCATTTGTCACAGTTTTACCGAGGACGGGCGGTGCATCTCGTTGCTCAAGGTGCTGTTGACCAATGTTTGCATCTACGATTGTGCATATTGTATTAATCGTCGGAGCAACGACATTCCCCGAACCACGCTGAAAGTGATAGAGTTGGTGGATCTGACAATTAATTTTTACCGCCGCAACTATATCGAAGGGTTGTTCCTGAGTTCAGGTGTGATCCGCAATCCCGACTATACCATGGAAGCCCTGTTGCGTGTGGCTAAATCGTTACGCACCGAACATCGCTTTGGAGGCTACATCCATCTGAAAGCCATCCCTGGGGCAAGTGCGGAACTGGTTCACGAAGCAGGATTGTATGCCGACCGTATGAGTGTCAATATTGAGATTCCTTCGGAAAACAACCTGATGAAACTGGCGCCCGAGAAGAATTACACGGGAGTGATGCGTCCCATGAATCAATTGAAGGAAACAATTGTAGAATATAAGGAAACCAGGAAAAAAATACGGAAAACCCCTCAGTTTGTACCAGCCGGGCAAAGCACTCAACTCATTGTGGGGGCGAGTCCGGAAAGTGATAGGCAGATACTGACTCTTGCATCGGGGTTCTATAGCGTGCAGAACCTGAAACGGGTATATTATTCGGGATTCATACCTGTAAATGATTACGACACCCGGCTGCCTGCTCTCAAACAGGCTCCCTTATTGCGCGAACACAGGCTCTATCAGGCCGATTGGTTGATGAGGTTTTACGAATTCAAGTGCGATGAGATTGTTAATGATGAACATCCGCAATTAGATACGGATATTGATCCCAAATTGGCGTATGCCTTGCGTCATCCGCATCTCTTTCCTATCGACCTGAATACGGCAGATTACGAAATGATTCTGCGTGTGCCGGGCATTGGAGTGCATTCGGCAAAGCTGATTGTACACAACCGGCGTTTTGGCCATATTACCTTAGCGCATCTCAAGCGTATGAGGGTGGCTTTGAACCGGGCCAAGTATTTCATCGCCACCAGGGAACTTCCTTCGCAATTGGCCAACGTCCGTCCAGCGATCATCCGCAGGGAATTGCAACTGAAACGGGAACAACCACAGTATGTACAATTGACGTTGTTTTAAATTAAATACACGTGGACAAGCTAATATTTCCCGGTAACAACACCGTGTATGTCTACGACGGCACATTCGATGGTTTTTTGACAACCGTTTTTGATATTTATGCCACCAAACGGGAGCCGGTTCAAATTGTGTGTGAACGGCGATGGCAGCCGAACTTTTTCGATATTGCAACGCATGTTGTTACCAGTATGGAAAAAAGCGAACGTGTATGGAAAAGTGTCGTAGAGCGTTCCAATGTTAAGGTATCGCGAATGCTATTTCTTGCCTATGCTTCTGAATTACCCGATATTGAAATGAATTTATTCCGGTATCTGGAAAAGTTTTTTGCAGATACTACCGGTCATTTTTATAAAAATCTATTGGACGACCACTCATTCAGTCTGTATCAGGCCGCACGCAAGGTGAGGGGAGAAGTACACCGTTTTTACGGGTTTGTCCGTTTTCAGGAAACAACAGACGGCTTGTTTTTCTCGGTCATTGATCCCGATCATAATATCCTGCCATTGTTGGGGCCACATTTTGCCAACCGGTACAGCGGACAACCGTGGGTAATATACGACAGTAAACGTGATAAAGGTATCTATTACAATTGCAAGGAATTACAGGAAATAAGTCTTTCCGACAAACAATTCAACAAACTGACCGGTGATATCAAGCAGGAGATCGAAGCAGATGATGAACAACTATACCGCAAATTGTGGAAAGCCTATTATAAGGCTATCAATATTCCTGAGCGGAAAAACACAAAGTTGATGCTTAGGTTATTACCCAGGCGTTATTGGAAATATCTGCCGGAAAAACAACATGGACACAATGAACAGTCCGGTAACATGGATAACTGATTTTTTTCATGATCATTCAATCGAAAAATAACAACTGATAATCCGCATCAATCTAGGCATTCACTATTATTGACAAAAAATAAAATGTTTTTTTGAAAAAATGTTGTGTTATTAAAGAATTTTTGTTTACCTTTGCAGAAGTTAAAAAGATAAGTGTTTCATGAACACACATGATTTAATGTGTGTTATGTGTTATATAAGTTAGAAAGTATTAAAAGTTAAGTAGTTAGTTTCTGTGTTAGGAAGAGTGCCGTCGTGAAGATGCCACTCTTTTTTATTTTTGGCAAAACAGTGTGGTAAATTGGCAAAAGTGGGTAAAATAAATTCATTAAATTTAAAAATCAGGAGTTTTAATCAAAATGAAATCATTAAAATGTCTTATTAGTTTTGCAGCATGTATCTGTGCTTTTTCAGCATGTTCGCAAACTCAGAAAAATTCTTTACCGTCTTGGGTAATGGGACCTTTTATCCGTCCTGAAGGAATGAATCCGGTAATTTCGCCCACCCCACAAACCAAATTTTTCTGTCCTATGACTCAGGATTCGGTCGGGTGGGAGGAAAGTGATACTTTCAATCCGGCAGCAACCGTTAAAGACGGCAAAATATATGTATTGTACCGCGCCGAAGATAATTCGGCAACCGGTATTGGTAAACGTACTTCGCGTATCGGCTTGGCCGAAAGTGCTGATGGCTTTACAATGAAGCGTTCGCCCTTGCCGGTGCTGTACCCGGCCGAAGATGAATTCAAAGATATCGACTGGCCGGGCGGTTGCGAAGATCCACGTGTAGCCATGACCGAAGACGGAACGTATGTGATGCTTTACACTTCATGGAACCGGAAAGTGCCCCGTTTGTCCGTTGCCACATCCGTTGACTTGGTGCATTGGCAGAAACACGGTTATGCTTTCCAGGATAGCTACGATGGGCGGTTCAATAATATGGCCTGCAAATCCGGATCAATCGTTACCCGTTTGGAAGGTAACCGGCAGGTGATTGCCAAAGTCAATGGCAAGTATTTCATGTACTGGGGCGAACATGCAGTGTGTGCCGCCACGTCTGATGACTTAATTCATTGGACGCTTGTATTGGATGACAATGGAGAGTTGCAGAAGATCATTACCCCGCGCAAAGGTTATTTTGACAGTTCGCTCACCGAATGCGGCCCTCCTGCTATTATTACCAAAGATGGCATCCTGTTGATGTATAATGGTAAAAATGCGAAAGGCGAAAACGGTGATTCACGTTATGCCTCCGGTTCATATTGTGCAGGACAAGTGCTGTTTGACAAAAATGATCCATGTAAAGTTGTTGGCCGTTTGGATGAACCGTTTTTTCGTCCCGAAGCTGATTTCGAAAAGAGTGGCCAATATATTGACGGAACAGTGTTTATCGAAGGGCTGGTTTATCATCAAAAGAAATGGTTCCTGTATTACGGATGTGCCGATTCTCAGGTTGGTGTAGCTATTTGGCAACCCAAGTGACCTCCTATTGTTTTTAATTTACTGGGCCAAAGGATAATCCGGTAGTTAGATAGATGCCAACATTTTGGCATTGTTACCTTTTTTATCCATTGGATAAAAAGGTTCGGGCTTCAAATTCCAGACTATATGGCACGACCCAATCCGAAATTCAAAAACCCGAACCCAAATTATTATTCGTCCTTTTCTTCGGCTGCGAATGCTTCGATCAGTTTGGATTGGATATCACCCGGAACCTGGGCGTATTCGGCAAACTTCATCGAGTACATGGCACGTCCTCCGGTGATGGAACTCAGCGCGGTAGAGTAACGGTTCATCTCGGCCAGCGGTACGCGGGCAGTGATTTTTTCGAAACCTTTCTCGCTGCTCATCCCTTGTACTACGGAACGGCGTGTTTGCAGGTCGCTCATCACATCGCCCATGCGGTCAGCCGGAACCCATACTTCTACATTATAGATCGGTTCCATAATTTTCGGACCAGCATTCTTGAACGCTTCCCTAAAGGCATTACGTCCGGCTAAGCGGAAGGAAATTTCGTTGGAATCTACCGGGTGCATCTTACCGTCGTACACAGTGACGCGGATATCGCGGGCATAAGAACCGGTGAGCGGACCTTCTTCCATTTTTTCCATGATCCCCTTGAGAATGGCCGGCATGAAACGAGCATCGATGCTACCGCCGACGATACTGTTGTAATATATCAGCTTGCCACCCCAAGGCATGTCGAATTCTTCCTTGTCGCGTACCGAAATTTTGAATTCCTTGCCGTTGATCTTGTACATGGAGGGATCGGGCATACCTTCCGTGTAAGGTTCAATGACCATGTGCACTTCGCCGAATTGCCCTGCGCCACCCGATTGTTTCTTGTGGCGATAGTCGGCTTGGGCTATCTTGGTAATGGTTTCGCGGTAAGGAATCTTAGGAGTGATGAACTCGATGGCGATCTTGAAGATATTATCCAAATGCCACTTAACGATATTCAGGTGGTATTCGCCCTGGCCTGAAATGATGGTTTGTTTCAGTTCCTTCGAATATTCTACGCGGATGGTGGGATCTTCCATGTTGAGGCGCTGCAATGCTTCGTTCAGCTTTTCCTCGTCGCTTTCGTTCACGGCCTTAATGGCGGTACGGAACTTGGGTTCGGGGAAATCAATCTTTGCAAACACCACGTTGTTGCCCGGCGCTGCCAGGGTTTGACTGGTACGTGCACTTTTCAGCTTCACGGTTTGCCCGATGTCGCCGGCAGTGAGTTTGGGGACCTTGGTACGGTTCTTACCAGCCACTACGAACAATTGCGAAATACGGTCCTTGTTGCCAGTCTTGTTGTTCACTACATCCATACCTTCGGTAATCTCACCGGACATCACTTTGAAATAGTTGACTTCGCCCAAGTGCTGTTCAACGGCCGATTTGAAAATGAATGCTGATGCGGGACCTGATGCATCACATTTTACAGGGTTACCGCTAGTGGTATCAACTGGTGGAGGAACATCGTTCGGCGAGGGGAATACGCGTGTGAAAAATTCCATCATACGTCCTACACCGTAATTTTTCTTTGCCGAAGCGCAAACTACCGGGATAATGCCGCGTTGGATCAACCCCATGGTGATGCCTTTACGCATTTCATCCTCGGTAAGCGAGCCTTTATCGAAGAAAATTTCCATCAAACCTTCGTCATTTTCGGCAGCTTTTTCGATCAGTTGCGCGCGGAGTTCTTCGGCACGGTCCTTCTGATCGGCAGGCACTTCGCTGATCTCCAGTTTACCGCTTGCATAGCAGTATTTTTTCATCAATAGTACATCGATAAACGAATCGAACGAAGGGCCTTCGTTGAGCGGGTATTGAATGATCGTCACATTCTTTCCCAAACGCTCGGTAGCTTCTTCGATCACCTTGTCGAAACTGGCCTTTTCGTGATCCAACTGGTTGACAACGATCACGGTACCTTTCTTTGCTTTTTCCAAGTAACGGCTGTGTATCTCGGTTCCCACCTCGATGCCGTTCTGTGCGTTGATCACCAGCACGCCGACATCAGTCACCGACAGTGCAGCCACTGCACCATTAATAAAATCGTCGGAACCCGAGGGGTCAATAAAATTGAGCTTTTTGTCGTTGATCTCAGCATAGAGCACCGTAGCGTATACCGAACTGCCGTTTTCGCGCTCAATATCGCTGTAATCCGACACGGTATTCTTGTTTTCAACTTCGCCCCGGCGCTCGATCACTTTGCCCTCGAATAGCATAGCTTCCGCTAATGTGGTCTTACCCGAACCGGTATTTCCCAAAAGCGTAAAGTTTTTGATTTGGTTTGTACTATATACTTTCATAAGAAAATAAATTTTTAAAGGTCGTTTAATTTGACAGGCACAATATTATAAATAAATTTCAGTATTTACGAGTTTTCGTGCGATTTTTTTGATTTATTAACGATTTTTTTTCTTTTCTCCGTATCTTTGGTGTCGGATATTGAATGGCGATCGGTTTTATTTCTTTCAGAATAAAGCTTTTTCCCATGTTAAAAAAAGAAATCATGACAGTATTGGAGCGGAAGAAATTCAGGTTGATCCAGGCGATCATCAACGATACGGATCAAGAGCGGCTTTCGGAAATAGAAAAGATATA
>JAVBSH010000282.1:0-16439 GCA_031547085.1 Bacteroidales bacterium | reverse complement strand
GTAAAGATAAGAACTCATATTATAGTGGTTTTCCGCCAGCGGATCGGGAACCCAAAAACGCCCCACCACAGGGTCATACATTCTGTTTTTTAGGTCGTACCAATTGAGATTTAGTTCAGTTTGTAACTCTGCTGCACTATACTTATACGCATTGTACTCGTCGCCTGCCGCCTGAAAGGTCATGTCTGCGCCGGACATCAGCAAGCCCGAAGGGTAATAGCTGTTCACCTCCAATACCCGGCTTGGAGTGTGGGTTACCATTAGATTATCAAAGAACACCGGTGTCTGGGCATTGTTGTTCACAAATACCTCCAGGAATCCGTTCTCCTGAATCACCATCTTATCTGTCGACAAGGCCTGGATCGTATTAATTTTGTCATCAACCATTCGCACTCCCGTATTGGCATCTACAATTTCGAAATCAGCATTATATGCCACAAAATTAATGCCAGCCTGTGGTTTTACCTCATCATTTTGATCATCTTTTTTAGGCAATTGTACCAATGCCACACTTTGGCTTGTTGTGGTTCCCAGGTCGGCAGCTAACTGTGCCGCTTCGCCTGCTACCGTGCCAGTTGGGTTGGTCATGGCCGCCAGGGCGCTGCCTACCACGGGCACAATATCCACGCCCTGTCCCGGCAAAGTCTTATCGATATTATAAAATGCTTTGGCGCTGATACTGACCGTGTCGCCAGCCATCACCCTGAGCATGATCGAGGGGCCTTTGCTTTTACCCGGCACTTTGGCCACTTTCTGGTTCAATGGGTTATTGTCCGGGTAATTATATGGTTTGTCCGCCCTCGTTTCATCGATATTGTTGAAATAGCGGCTCTCGTCTATCCTTGCGGATACCGCCTCCCCTCCTTGGGAGGGGCCGGGGGAGGCCTCCATGGTCGCCATGTAGACCTGCTGGGTCGACGGGGCGGTGGTGAGTACCACCCGCACATTGCCTAAGTGATCCCTGATGAAATAGTCGTATGTCCAGTCGCCGTCGCCTGTCCCTGTTTTGCGGATGCGTCCTTCGGGCATGGAGATGAACTTGAGCGTGGCCCCTTCGAATTCATACCCGTCGATGTAGTGCCGCTCCGCATTGCCGAAGGTCTTCTTCACCCGCCGGCCGTCGGCTAAGTAAGTGTATTGCAACAGTTTGTTGTCGCGGGTGCGTTTGACGGTTATCGGAAGGTTCAGGTGGTTGTAGGCGATGTCCATGCCTTTGTTCAGGTCTTTGGACAGCCTGCCGGAAACGTCGTACGTGTACTTGAGGGTGGATATGCTGTCTTTGAACCCCAGGTCCTTGAATGTAGTGGTGGCATTTTCGATGATGTTGGTCAGCAGGGGGCTGCCGCTGCCGGCATACTGGTAAGTCAGGTTGTCGATGGCTCCCGCCCTGGCATTGCGCTTCAACGAAGTGAAGTTGCCGGTCTTGTCGTAGGCGAACTCCTCGTTGTAGCGGGTGGTATAATGTTTGGTGGTCGCCTTGCCGGTGGTGTCGGCCGAATATGCAGCTTTTTGGAGCCACTCGTAGGTATTATAGCTGAAAGCATACGCATGGGCATATGTTTTGGCGGCGGCGCCCGGCGCTTTGGTCTTCCATGAGATACCCGTGATGTCGCCATTGTACCGTTTTGCGGATGCCTCGAAAAACCCGGGCTTGGTTTCGTGGTAATAGAGCTTTTGTATGTACACATCGCTGGCGTCCTCGTCGGGGTTGATGGCGGTAAGCCACCCGCGTATGTTGTAGCGGTAGTCGACCTGCTGCAGCCAGCTGGCCCCGTTGTCGGCGCTGTGCAGGTTTTTCCGGACCACCTGTCCCAAGGCGTTGTATTCATTGCGCACGGTGGTCACCCTGGTGCCAGCGCCGGCCTTCATCCGGGTGTCGGTAGGCCGGCCGGCATGGTCGTAATCCTGCTCCGTCTCGATGGTGGTACCGCCGAAGTTGCGTACGTTTTTGGTCACCTTGCCGGTAAAGTCGTAGGTATAATCGGTAATGTCGTCGCCCTTGGCGGTCTGTTGCCGGGTACGCGCCACGCGGCCTTTCTCGTCGTAAAAGACGGCTGAATTTCGGAAGGTGGAAGACCCGAGTTCGCGTGTGCTGCTTTCGGTAAGCAGGCCTTGCGTGCGGCTGCTGCAGGTGCTGCAGTAGGTAGCCAGCGGGTAGTTTTTGTAGGTATCGTAATAATGAACCTGGTGGACGTCGCTGGCCAGGGTGATGTTCTTTGGCTCGCTTTGCGAGGTGTATCCTGCCACGTTGCCGGCGTCCGTGCTGCGTTGCTCCCACTGTGCGGCGGCTTCCACCCGGGCGGTCCAGGTTTTGCGGTCGTCGCTGCTGGTGACCGTGCCGGTGATCACTACCCGCCCGTGGGCGTCGTACTTGGTATAGCTCCACTGGTTGTTGGTGCGTTGCACGGAGTCCTGGGCCATCACGGGCTGGTCGAGTTTGTTGTATACGATACTGCTCCAGCCCGCCCCGGGGATATGCTTGCGTACCACCCGCCCGCGCGAGTCGTATTTGTAGGCGAAAACGCACGATTTGAAGGTGTTGTCGGTTTCCGTGAACGTGGGTGTCCCAACGTTGGGAGCCAGCACATAAACCACCCTGCCGAAGTCGTCGAACACGTATTGGCGCCCGCGGTCGCCACGTTCCACCCGCCTGACCAGCTGCCCCTGGAGGTCGATGTACTCGGTGGCGGTGATGTTGTTGTTTTCGTCGTAGGTGTCGACCTGGTAGAGGGTTCCGGCAGCATACCTGTGGCTGAATGCGGCTCCGGTAGCGGTCTTCCTGCAGTCATACACTTGCGTGTTATTAGCGGAGTATTTTGTTTTCAGCGCTTGCCCTGCCGTGGTGCGCCAGGCTGCGCCGGGACCGTATTGTTCGAGGATACGGTTCAGGGGCGAGGGTTCGAACACCGTGGAGTCGAACGCAGCGGCATCGGCGGGAATATCGGGCTGTGCAGGGGTTTTGTAGAAGGCTTTCTGCGCCGTTACGGCATTGGTCTGGTATGCCCCGGTACTCACCGTTGCTGTATACGGCAGGTACTGTTTATCCTGGCGGCCGAAGGCATCATAGGTAACCGGGGTGATGATGTCGGATCCGTCCGGCGAAGCGCCTACAGCCACCGTCTGCATGGGGCGCCCAAGACCGTCGAAGTATTCGATGGTTTCGCTGTAATGTGAAGGACTACGCATATTTGAAGTTGAGATATTGTCCACCTCAATCTGCGGTATGATGGTATGGATATAATTGTGATTGCTGCTGGGCGATACATTTTTCTCGCTACCCTGGGCCACAATCCTGGTAATAAAATTATTCCCAGATGAAGCAGTATAGGAGAACCCGGGCAACATTTTGATCCATTGTGTAGCCTCTATGGTTTGGTTTCCGGTAAGTGGCATATTTAATTCTACAGTAGCCGGCTGCGCATAGGCTGCTGTATTCATCCAAGCCAGGATGATTATATGGGTAGTAATTTTTTGCATGGCAATATGTTTAAAAAATGAATAAGAAATAATGGGATGCCATGAGGCTGTGCAAAAAGCCCGTTTTTGGCTCGTCATTGCGAGTGATAACGATGCAATCTGTCTCGTTATTAATAGATTGCTTCGTCGTTCCTCCTCGCAATGACGTGCCTTTTCGACTTTTTGAACTCCTCATTGTGTAGCTATTTTATCTCCTTCACAATGCCCGGTTGTTTGTTCTCCACCGCTTCCAGCCGCTTGTTCAATTCCTGGATGGTTTCTACCAGTATGGGGATCAACGACAGGTAATCGATGCTGAGTACACCTTTTTCATCTTCGTATACCAGTTCGGGAAATACGGTTTTAAATTCCTGGGCAATAAAACCGATATGTTCCCGGTCCTTATCCTTCTTTTCTTCCAAGGCAAGGTACCTGCGCATATCGGTTACCGTTTTGCCGGTATCGGCAACCGCTTTGGCTTGGCCGGAACGTAATTGTACCTCGTCATCCAACAGGTTATATTTCACGGCACGTAATTGCCTCACTTGTTGTATTTTAGATCCAAGGTCAGCAATATTGGTTTTTGCCCGCAGGTCGGAGGTCTGGGTGAGGGAGGTACACCGAATAGTGCCGCTCACATCCAGGGTATACGACGGGCTGGTTTGCCCTATTCCCAACCGTTCGCTGATGTAAGTGCGACCCATGAAATAACCGGCGAACTTGCCGCCAGTTATAAATGGACTTGCATATTGGTCACTTGCCGCCCAGATAGCCGAACCGTCATTTGATCCTCGCAGGAATGCGAATATAGCGCTATTATATCCGGACATGCCGTTACCTGCGCTGATATACAACCCGTAAGCGCCTAATGTGCTGACAGGTGTAGTATTGTATACTGTCCCCCAAATAGCCGAATTTGTCCCTGATGTTCCAAAATCTTTACTCACGGCCAAGGTCGGCGCGAAGCTGGTTGTTGCCACTTTATTTAAAATCCGGATAGTTGTTTGCGCTTCAGTGAGATTCTGTATGAGCATCCTGTCTCCTGCCGGGACGTCGTTAATACTCCCCTGACCTATCAGGATTTTTGAGTTATTCATTTGCATCATGTTATTTTGTGCAATAATCGTAAAGCATACGCTAATGATGAACATTGTTGATAAGAATACTTTTTTCATGACTCTATGTTTTAATTGATTTATACTTATTGACATTTATTCTTTAATAACTTTTCATACGCTCGCATTTTCCTTGTCCAGCATGACCGCATGATTTACGAACGGCCGGATGTGTCGTAAAAACAAACGGTTTACGTATATCACGTAAGTGAAACTGGCGGAACAGGCCCCGGTATACATTGGGGTTTGAAGCGTGTTGTCCGGGATATCTTCAGGAATTGTCCGGATGATGTTGGTGAAACCTTCCGATACAACGTGGCAGGTAACTCTGAGACTGTCCGGTATCGTATTTTGTTCGAAAATCGGAACTTTGGTTGTTATCAGTGTCAAAAACAGAACTATCATATATATGTATATTGTTTTTATGTTAATGATTCATTATTATTCATTGTGCATAATGGTACCGGAATTCCTTGATGATCTTGCCAAATTCATCCTTTACTTGTATCAACCGGCCTAAATCATCGTATTCGTAGAAAACGGTACGGCCCGAAGGGTCTGTCTCACTGGTCATCCCAACTAATGGCTTATAAGTATAAGTGGTCATCAGAGCATCGGCAGGGTATACACGAACTTCATCAATGGCTGTACCGGAGAGTATCATATTATTGGTATATTCTTGTACTTTCGGTTCCCATTTGCCATTAGTGTATGCCTGGTAATTGATGAGATATTTTTTGATGTTATCCGGCTTGATAAATGGCACCTTATAGAATAATGCGTGACACCCCTGTCCGGCATAAGGTTGGAGATCATGGTAGTGTGGCTCATCCTCAAACCCTTCGTAGAAGAATTCCCGGGAACCCTCAAGCCTACAGTCCCCCAAAATATTTCCCATATAAGTGACTTGGATTTCAACCACGGTTCCGACTTGGAATATCGCATCTTTGTCTATACCCGCTTTTAGACGATAAGTACCCTTAGGCAGATCAAGTGTTGTTGGGGTGGAACATATGCTGGCGGGACAAATGCTTCCTGATTTGTTAATAGGACCAAAAATATTCCAATTCCCATATGATGACCCAGATCTAAATTGCACAAGAACAATTACTTGCCCGCCTTCATGATCGAAGGGCATCTCAACGATATTCCTATCTTTTATTACTATGCTCATGGAATTTGGGCCGATCATGTTGTCACATACATATTCTTGTTCCCCATTTTTGGCATTCTCGATTTTGACAATTGGATATTGACCCTGATAACCCCATAGATATGAGGTATTCGCATCTCCCTTATATGTTGCACAAAGGGGATTTCCTGCCTGATCATATTTATTATATGTTACCTCTGTGATCAATGGGCCTTCACCATATTGTATCATCATTTTGTTAAATAGTACCCGAATAGGATCACTTACACATAAATTGTCTGAATACTCATATACTTGCTTTGATATAGACTGCCCATTTATGGTAAGTGTTTTCTCTATCGGATAGTCCAACATGAAATCGCTGGTCATTTTCTGTAAAATGGTATTGTTGGCATAATTAAATGGATAGGTAATTTGCATGTTCACAGTCTGCCCCTTGCTGTCATGGGTGTGTTCCGATTCCAATAATCTGTATTTGTGATGATAAGAATAGGTTTGCTTCGAAATTATTTCCTTATCCAAATATTCAGTTATCGTCTTTTCTTTCAGAAACGGGAAATATGTGTAATGCAACCCGGCAATCATCCGGTACGAACTAAGTTGGTCGGCTACATCAATACTGTTGCTGGCCATGTGTAAATACCTTACGTGTTCATTGAATCTGTTTACATCATCATTATAGGCATATTCCACCTTTTTCTTTATTTGCCGGTCCCTGCCGTATATGGCCTCCGAAACCAACTGTCCCCGTTCGAGTGACATACTGCTTCCACCTTCCTGTTTCCAGAACTCTACGGGCCTGTTTCCTTGCAAATCATCTGCAAAAATACTTGTAGCCCAATTAACCGGATCTTTGTCTGGATAGCCATTATCATAGTTTTTATATTTATAAATGGTAAAACCATTATTAGTACCATTTCCTTTTTCTTCAATTGCTACTTCCGAATAAGTTACATGATTACCTTTCGACGACGTCATAGGAAAAACTGGGTTCGTCGTGAAATAAAAAAACTTGGCGAACCTATAGTTATTGTTACCTTCGATCTGGTATTTGTTTTCATATGATTCCACATACTGGGGCTTGTATGCCAACACTCCACTCGATTCGCTCCCTCCTGCATGAAAATCTTTTACATAATGGTATTCCCGCTCCGTTAATAGAACGTGATCGATATCATAATTACGTATACTTTTGATCCTCACTCCCCCAGTTGACAGATTACTGCCTGTAGCCGACACACTGGAAGGCCAATTAAGATAAATACAACCATAATCATGAGGTTCGTATCCAAACAGTGTATAGCCTTTTGTTGGGTATATGACTTTTTGAAGCAACTCAGCTTGTGTGTATTGTGAGTCGGGCGTTTTCATCCGGTCTATATAACCCGGGTCATTCCATACATAAGAAGCCGGTGTTACAATATTTTCAAACAATTTTTTCCCATTATAGTAACCGTAGTGATCCGTTTGTTCTGATAGATATGGAGGAAGTTCCATTGGGTTATATAGGAAAGAATATGATTGTTTTTTATCATCAGGTTCCCCAATATTTAAGCCAGTTAATTTTAACCGGGTATCCAGCCTTTCGGTATATGTGAATTGAATATGCCGCAATTGGCAACCTGATTTGTTGAATACTTTAATTTCGTCCAATTTATAGGGGAAAAAGCGGTTTCTGACTGTTGAAGGATCACTATCCATAGGGGTTACAATTTTTTCCGTATTAGCTAAAACAACATCATTGTAATAATAAAGTATATGATGATGATCGGACATGTCAAGGGGATCGGAAGAAGATGGTGGATAGTCCAATTGTTTATATGCCATCGAATTGGAAAATACAATTTTCCCACTAGGAAATTCTATTTCGGTCAAATAACATCCATTAATCAATGTATATTTATCTTTATATTTAGATGCCCGGCCAGTTTTTAAGGTACAGTATGTTAAAGCTCCACCTTGCAATTGATAGAACGCACCTTCGTTATAACGGGTCCTTGAAACAATGGTTTGTTGATTATATGTAAGTTGAATACTATAGCCGTTGGGCGACTCTATGGCAACCAAGTTCCAACTCATTGGATTGATGTAGTATTCGAATCTCGTCCCTGGTGGAAGCTCACTAAAACCAGGACGCGAAAATTCGATAGAATTGAATGACCCTCCAAAATGATATTTGGTTCCATACACATCTATCATGGTAAATCCTTGAATCATGTCCTTCATGGTTACTTCGTTGTTATATATGATGCCTGTCGTTTCCAAGTTGTAGTGGCCCGTTTGGGCAAGTAATGGAAATCTACCTGTCATCTCACCTTTTTGCATAACGATCTTGAATGTGCCACCTTGTATGGACTGTATATGGAAAGTATCCGTAGGATCAACAAAAAAACTCCCGGTATGTCCATTGATATTAAAAAAGAACTCATCGGGATTCGCCTTTCCTTCCAATAGTACTTTTATTCTTCTCAGATGACTCATGTAATCGATATAAGACATCAGTGACGGTGAACTGGCCCAGTCGGTATTTCCTCTCGGGTCTTCAAATCCTGCTGCAAATGTTCCCGGAAGCGGATATTGTCCATAATCTGGTGAACCGTGGACGACCCGAGTTATTGCTCCTCCCGCATTTAGTGTCCAACCCAATCCCACAGTACCCGGAAAAATGTCAGGCTTGATGCCTGAAGTATGATAGCTGATACTTAGCGGAATCGATAATTCTTTGTAATTTATGTTGTACAACGGAATTGATATTTCGGCTGTACCGGTATAGTTTCCTACTGGAATTTGTCCGAAAATACCTAAACTTGCCGCTTGAGGCGATGCTGGAATAAAGTCCTTGCTCGTAGTATTCGGAGGCGTAGGTGAAGGATTATAGATAGAATAGCCTACATCATAGAATGTACTTTGTGCTTGGACGTAAAATATGCCCAGTATCTTTATCAATAAGATTGTATATAACAACTTAATTTGTTTCATTTTGTCAAATTATTAAAATTTCATTTAATATTATTTCTGAGGATTTTATAACATTCTTTGGCTGTAGTTAAGTGTTGCGTTGTTTTCTTGATAATCCCATTAGTGACAGGTATGTGTTTTTGCTTTTTTTATTATTCTTATTGCAAAATACATCTGAATATCAAGTATATAATAAAATATTTTGCGACGCATTACTTAACTACAGCTCATTCTTTTAGTTGATGATAATTCAAACCAGATACTTGTTTGTTACCCAATAAAGTCTGACTAACCGACGATTGTATTAACTGCCTAATTGCAAATGTTGATTTTTAATCTATTAATATTATTTTACATTTACTAGTATTATTTCTCAAGTACTGATTTATTTTCATGTTCAGCGAATACCTATACCCCGACCCAAGGAATATATATACCCGGGGTCAGGGAATAGGTATTCGTCGACCCCGGGAACGTGTATTCCTTACATCACCTCGAGCACATCGGCGAGCATGCCGCTGCGCAGGGTTTTAAGCTTTGGAAGGATGGCCTTCACCTCCACGCGGTATTCGCCTGCGGCCAGCGCCGGTACCAGGAAATGCAGCTCCGACGGTTTGATGGCGGTGAACTGCGTCACGCGTACTGTTGCTGTCGGGTTACCGGCAGGGATCAAGAACAATCCTTGCGCCGGGTCGGCGGGATCGAATTTCAGGTAGGCGCCTTTTACCACAGCAATGCCGCCGGGTGTAGCCGTGCGGTTGTGTTCGCCCGAGGCGGCGTCGACGAATTCGTGCGGTTCGGGCATGGGCGGGGAAGCTTTCACCTTGCGGGGCTTTACTGTCCGTTCCAGCTTGCGCAGCCGTGGGCCGGGCGTGATGTGGTATACCACCGAATGGCGCGTGGGGTCGAACGAATCGTCGCCGTTCCTGAACACGCCCTTGATGGACGACCGGATGCTGAACATCCCTACGTTGATCCGTTCGCCCCTGGCAGCGTGGCGTTCCACCAGTTGGAAAAACTTCTCCTTGTAGGCTTTGGCTTGCGGGAGGGTCAGCCCTGTGCCTTCCTCCACCATCTCCTGCTCCAGTTGTTCCTCGCCCACCGAGTTCTGGTTCTGAATCACCGCCCTGCAATCGTCCGGGTCGGGTGTCGTTTCGTTTGCATACAATGCATAATCTAAGGTATCCATGATTTTAATGTTTAATTGATGTTTAACTGTTTAATTGTTTAAAGTTTAATCATTGAATCACTAATCGTCTCATTCTTAATTCTTAATTCTTAATTCTTAATTATTAATTCTTAATTATTAATTCTTAATTATTTAAAGCTTCAATCCCATCCGCCACAGCACAGCATTCGCCTGCGGCGTGTGTTGCTTGTACAGTGCATCGAAGAATATCCCGACGGTACCTTTCGCTTTCTTTCCGATGCCGTATTCCCACGTCACCCCGGCCAGCGCCGACGAGCTCCATGCCGCGGGGAACTGCTGTCCTTCGGCCGTCCCGATGTTTGTGCGGCGGTTGCGTTCGTAGCCTGCCTGCACGCCGAGGCCCTTCCATATCTTATAATTGGCAAAAGTGCCATAGCCCATCCCCAGGTGCGAGAAACGGATATGTTTGATCTCGCCCATCCCGAACAGGTAGGTACCTGTCAGCCCGGCGCTCCACCGTTGCGTGAAGTTGAACGCTGCCTGTACGCCCGCCGTTCCGCTTGCCGGCAGGAACCGCGTGCTGCGGTCGAACTGCAGGCCGAAGCCGATGTCGATACGTTCCCAAAAGCTTTTGGTCTTGTACGGGTTAGGGGTAAACTCCGGTACCTGGGTGGCGTTGTCCAGGTTACCGGTAGTCATTGCGCTCTGGCTGAGTTCACCCAACAGTTCCGTACCTTTCTTAAGGGCATCCTGTATCAGCTTCATGGCATCGGGGTCGATGGAGGCTGCCTGGCTTTGCATCATCTGCTGTACCAATTCCTTGGGCTGCATGCGGGCAGGGTCCTGCTGTTTGGCAGGTAGTGTAGCCACGAAGTCACTCCAGCGCGGGTCGCGTCGCAGGGCGTCCATCAGCTTGTTGTCCAGCGCTGCGGGATCGTGCAGCACCTTGCGGTATTCGTTCACCTGGGCAGTGTAGTAATAGCGTTCCTTTTCCATCTTACCTACCCATTTCCCGTATCCGGGGTGTTCCTTCAACTGTGCTTTCCAGTAGTCCTTGCGTTGCTGCAGCTCGGCTTTGGTTCGCTGGCTGATGTCCAACTGCTGTTGCGCCCGGTCAATGGAATTATCAGTGAGAGATGAGGAGTGAGAGGTGAGAGGTGTTGTGGCGGTATATTGCCTGAAACCTTCGGCCAAACGCAGGCTGTCGAGTAGAGGTTCCTTTCCCAATCCTTTCCCAGGTTCCTGATTAACTACGTTGAGCTCGCAAGCTCGGTTCAACGATTCAACATTCAACGATTCAACACTTTTGGTATCCAGCGAATCTTGAACTTCAAACTTTGAACTTTGAACTTTCTGCATTTTCTTCTCATACCGCTCGAACCGCCGCAATGCTTTTTGCGTACGCCGTTCGCAACGTTGTGCAAAACGTTCGAGCAAGGCATCGGTTTGCTCCATGCTGCGGGCAACCGTTTGCGGGTCTGCTTCGGATGATCCGGCAGAAGACTTTGGTTCGACGCTGACAGGGTCAGAACCACTGTCAGGTCGCGGGACGTCCTGTGCATGTAGTTTTTTGGAAACAATTGCGCTGATCATAATTGCGAATATTAGCCCGGCAAAAAAATATAAACGACTTGCTTTGATTTCCGCCTTCTTTGTTGTACATTTGCAATGGTTAGCTGCCCCTGATGCACTTCTTGCCCCGTTGCTACGTGGCAGATGCCTGTTCAGGGCGGTTTTGGTCCATTTTGTAAAATATTTGTCCATAGCGGTATACATTATTTACGCCCCAAATATATATGGACTTATGTAAGGAATTTGTAAGAAATGATGCTAACCCCCAGTTTGGATTTTTTTCTTAATCCATTATATCATGAAACCTACATTAATACACGAAAACCTGAAGGTATTGCTGGTGGAAGACGACTGGGAATGCCGGGAGACGATTGCAATGATGTTGCAACTATACAAAGTCGAAATAATCCAGGCCGGCCATGGCTTGGAAGGTTACAAACTGTACCTGGAGGAAAAACCCGGCCTAGTGGTCACCGATGTAGAGATGCCGGTAATGGACGGGTTTGAGTTGGTCCGGAAAATCCGCAAGAGCGACCGGTGCACGCCCATCATTATCATATCGGGCTACCGGATAAGCGGTGAGGACATATACGAGGGATTGACCATCGGCGCTAACGATTATATCCACCAGAAGCCGTTTACCCATCTCGAACTGCTTGCCCGGATCAATAAATGCCGGATCGCACCGGTTACCATCGGCAACAGCATGTACACGGCATCTGCCTGCACCCTGGTTGTCAACGGCCAATCTTACCATTTAACGCACATGCAGGCCGCCGTCATGTCGTTATTAATCTGCCGTATCGGCGAAGTGGTTTCCCGCAAGGAACTTTACCGGGGCCTGTACGAATACGATCCGGAAGGATCGCGGGCATTGGATATGCACATCAAAAATTTACGTGAGTTCCTGAAAGCCGATCCATTGTTGAAGATCGTTACATGCAGGGATGTAGGGTACAAGTTATCGATTATTGACTAAAGCGAACCGGACCCGGCGAAGGACTCGCCGGCTTCCAAATCCCGGAAAACATATTGCAGGTAAAAGTGTTTTATTAATGTTAACTCGTAATAATAGTACCATGCAAACAAACAAAACCATCCGGATATTGGGCGGCCAGGCTGGATTTTATCTGGAACACGCCTGTAAAACCATCGACAAATCGTTGATTCACATCCCGTCGCCATCGACCATCGACCAGGTTTGGGCAGCAAGCGACAGGAATATCCCCACCCTGTGTAGCCTGCAACACATGCTGGGTCATGGGCGGCTTGCCAATACCGGTTATCTGTCTATCCTGCCGGTCGACCAGGGTATCGAGCATACTGCCGGCGCTTCGTTCGCTCCCAACCCGTTGTATTTCGACCCTGAAAATATTGTGAAACTGGCCATTGAAGGCGGATGTAATGCCGTGGCTTCCACCTTCGGCGTGCTGGGTTCCGTAGCCCGCAAATATGCGCACAAGATACCCTTTATTGTCAAGATCAACCACAACGAGCTTCTCAGCTATCCCAACAGCTACGACCAGGTGTTGTTCGGGCAGGTGGAAGAAGCCTGGAACATGGGCGCCGTAGCGGTGGGCGCTACCATTTATTTCGGCTCGGAAGAGAGTCGCCGGCAACTGGTGGAGATTGCCGGAGCCTTCGAACGTGCGCACGAACTGGGTATGGTCACCATCCTGTGGTGCTACCTCCGCAACAATGCTTTCAAGAAAGATGGTACGGATTACCACTCGGCAGCCGACCTCACAGGACAAGCCAACCATCTGGGTGTTACTATACAGGCGGATATTGTAAAACAGAAATTGCCAGAGAATAATGGCGGGTTCACAGCCATCGGTTTCGGCAAGACCAACCCGAAGATGTATAGCGAGCTTTGCTCGGACCACCCGATTGATCTTTGCCGCTACCAGGTAGCCAACGGCTATATGGGCCGCGTGGGACTCATCAACTCGGGAGGCGAATCGAAAGGTGCATCAGACCTGAAGGAAGCCGTGATTACAGCGGTGGTCAATAAACGTGCCGGAGGAATGGGCTTGATCAGCGGACGAAAAGCCTTCCAGAAACCAATGAAAGAAGGTGTAGCGTTGTTGAATGCTATCCAGGACGTATATCTGGATCATGAAGTAACGATTGCTTAGAGATACAGTGCTGGCGCGCGTTTATAACGCACGCCAGCGTTTTTCAGGTTCAAAAAGAACGATGATAAGTTATTTTTGAAAATTTCCTTATGCCTTCCGGTATACCGTTCCCTGGAATGATGCCACCAGTTCATCATCCTGGTTGGTAACATCCACCTGGTAGGTGGCTACTGTACGCCGCAACGATACTTCCTTTGCCGTGGCAAAGAGGGTTCCTGACTTTTCGGCTTTAAAATAAGCGATGTTGCTTGTTAACCCAACAGCAGTAACGCCGTGCGAGTTCGAAGCTGCTGCCAGGGCAAGATCGGCCAAGGTGTAGATAGCGCCTCCCTGCACAATCCCCACCCCATTGAGATGGTTCGGACCGATCACCATCCTGGCTAAAGCATTTCCCTCCGAAACTTCTATTAACTCAATCCCATTATATTGTGCAAACCGATCGTTTGCAATGAGTTCCTTTATATTCATATCCAGATTTATCAATCTTTAAAAAAGATAACAAATCTATGGCATTTTGTTGATCCGCCAAAACGTAAATGATCTTACAAAACGCCTTTGAGATCGGATAACCGGTTGAAGCAAAGCACCGGGATCTTATCGGCGTTGGCGATCAGCTTTTCTTCCCTCAACCCGAACAGGAACTTGTTGAGAGCCGAAACTTCTTCCATCTGGATGATAATCATGTCTGCATTTACTTCTTTAGCGGATTCCAGAATGTCTTCGGCCGAGTTTTTCTTCTTGTCGTGTGTGACGAAATTCACCTTTATATCCTGGTCTTTCAACACTTTGGCCATCAGTTTCAGATTAGTGGCAATGTTCTTTTCCTTGCCGGTACCTTTCCCCGAAGGGGTGATGATATGCATGACGGCGTCGGGATAAAACTGGTTGAAATATACCACCCGCTTCAATTTTTCATCATGCTGGTTCAGGAAATTGATCGGAAAAACAATATTTTGCAGCATATCCCTGTTGGGCATATCCTGTATGACAAGGAAGGGAGCCGATGTCCCTGACAGTATCTTGATGGTATGCACTCCACCTCCGGTTTTCAGGACTACCAAGGCTGGCCTTAATTCCTTGCTGACAGTTTTGATCACCGAATAAGGGTGACTACCCTGCCGTACCATCACCCCGGGGCGGACACTAAACTTTTCAAAACACTCTTCGGCCACAAAACTGAGTTTTTTGTCCATCGCAGGCATTTCGCTTTCGCGGGATGCCACATGAAGCACCAACATACGGCAGTTCATCGATCGCGCCATGTAAGCGCCATGTTCCATTGCATGATATGATAAGGGGGAAAAATCGCAAGGAACCAGAATCAGATCATCATTATCTACAGCATTCATGTCAAAAATTAAAACTAATACTTTAATATTTTCTACTTTACAAAAACCAAAGTTAGCATTTTTTTTGATTTTTTTACAGAAATCTTAACTTTGACCCAACCTTTGACGTATAATATTGTACCTGCAAATACATTCTTTATACTCAACACGCCTGAAGTATATCTGTTGACGAAGAAAGAGGATATTTTGCAGCGTCGAGAAACCGGTTATTGTACCAGATATGAAAATAAGTACCGCAATATTTATGTTTGTTTTTTTACCAGTAGTTGCTTCGGCGCAACGCAGCCTCGTGCCGAAACGGGAGGTGGCGCTTGAGGGTGCTGTCAATTTCAGGGACTTAGGAGGATATACCGCGACAGATTACCGACGCATAGCTTTGGGACGGATATACCGTGCCGGCGATATCAGCAAATTGACTGACGCCGATATGGATGAGCTGAAACGCCGGAAAATATATACGGTGGTTGATTTTCGTGGTGGGGAGGAGGCTGCCGCTGCCCCCGATCGACTGCTACCCGGTGCCGATTACCTCTTGTTGCCGGCCGGGAATGGCAATACAACCGATCTGTCAGCTTTCATCCAGGGAAACACATCGGGTACGGATGTGATGGTAGCATTCTATTCGGATGTGTCTGTTTTCAAAGAGAAATACAGGCCTTTCTTTCGTAAGCTGCTGATGCTACCAGACACTTCGGCCATTGTGTTCCACTGCTCGGCAGGTAAAGACAGGACCGGGATTGCCGCAGCTTTATTTTTATATATGATGGACATCCCGATAGAAACGATCTTTGCCGATTATGTGTCGACCAACGAATACCGGAAGGCCGAAAACGAAAAGATGATCAATGAGATGGTGGAGCATGGCATCGACAAACAAATGGCCACCGAAATTATGATGGCTAATCCGATATATCTGGAGGCTACATTCAATGCACTCAAGCGGAAGTACGGCAGTGTCGATTCGTTCCTGTACAAGGAGTTGGGAATTGATGAAATGGCAAAACTGAGACTCAGGGAGAAGTTCCTGCAATAGATTCTTGTATGGTGGCTGTTGCTTGCAGAAATCTCTCACTATATTTGATGAGTAATTGATAATGAAACAAATGCGAAGAAAAAAATCAATCGAAGCTGGTGGAAAAAAGTAATGTTTTCAAAGAATATTTCAACATACCCCGCACTACCAGGTGATGAAACGGGTAAATCAAATAGAAATAAGCATAGCCTAACCCATTGTGAAAATGCACTATCGTTGAAGCGGTTAACCTTTGCCGGTTGTTTTCCGGGTCATCTATTTGAATCGAAAAGTACATTTTTAAATGCTTATCGTCAGCACTGATAATGATTTCGTTAGCCGACTTGTCCGTAACATGCACAAAACCGTATGGTTCGCCCGATTCAATGGCTGCTTTGAACTTTTCCTTGCTACGTTCTTTTCCCGGTTGAATTCCGAGAGGTTTTACCAACCAATCGCGGAAAGCAAAAAGCTTGTCAATCCACGGTGGTGATTGCGTCCAGAAGGTGATCA
Organism: Bacteroidales bacterium; assembly: GCA_031547085.1. Lineage (GTDB taxonomy): Bacteria > Bacteroidota > Bacteroidia > Bacteroidales > UBA4181 > JAIRLS01. Next base: position 23 of record JAVBSH010000282.1, on the reverse strand, counting down.
TAAACTCATCAGCCGTTATTTTT
>JAVBSH010000048.1:0-50446 GCA_031547085.1 Bacteroidales bacterium | reverse complement strand
CTTGTGAGAACCCTTACTCACCATCAATTCGAGCATTTCTCGCTCTGCGGAGGTTAATGTAACGTGATATTTTACCATGGCAATATTTTTGCCAAAGATAAATATTATTTACGACATTATAACGTTGACATGACACTACCTCAATTTGACTCTTTCTTTATCCAGATAATCAACGTCATTCCAATCGACAAGGCTTTGCTCGTCAGGTTGTTCCAACGACAAATGTCGTCCACGGTACATCCGTAGTGAAGGGCAATCTTGTGCAGAAAGTCACCTTTCCGCACGGGATAATTAAAAGAGGCCATCCCTTCACGGTTTTCAGGTAAAACAGCCTCACCGCTTTTTTGGGTCGAGATAATCCGGTTTTCGGCTTCCAGAAAAGCAAGCGCCTTTTCTTTCGGCAACACCAGGATCATGGGTTGTCCGGTTTCGGGAATTTCATTCAACCGATAACATGGGTTGAATTGGCGAATCGTGCTTTCGCTCAGTTCGATCTTTTGGCTGATGCTGGTAAAGCTGATCCGATGGTTCACATGCAGGGTGTCCAGATCATAGAATGAGACATTTACAGGAGCAGACGCCAGTTGATGTTCCTTATAGTGATGGAACACATAGTTCATAGCAATGAATGCCGGGACATAATTGCGCATCGACTCGGTAATGTAGGGAAACAGATCCCAGAACTTTGTTTTTCCACTGCGGGCAATGGCCTTGTTCACTTCGCCGGGACCACCATTGTAAGCTGCCAGTGCCAGATTCCAGTCACCGAAAGTCTGGTAGAGGTATTTCAGGTAGCGGCATGCTGCATCAGTAGACTTGTACACATCGCTGCGTTCATCAATGTAGGATGTAACCTGCAGGTCGAACATTTGTGCGGTGTGATACAGGAATTGCCACAATCCAATAGCATTGGAAGGCGACCGTGCTAACGGATCAAGGCCGGATTCCACGATGGCCAGGTATTTTAGTTCTAAAGGCAGGTCGTAGCGGAGAAGATAGTCTTCGAAAATAGGAAAGTACCATTCGGATAGGCTGATAAATTGCTCCACCTGCATCCTGCGTTCAAGCGTGAAAATCTCAATATAGCGCCGAACGTATTGGTTATATGTCAAATCAAGTGGTGTAGCCTTGTTCAGTTCAGCAATATGGTATTCATACACCAGATCGGGAAACTGCGGATATACCCCGGCAGAATTTCGTTTCGACAGGTCATCTGCACCAAAAGTGGAATTTTCGTAGAAACCCCACCACAACACAATCATTACAAGATACCTGACATACATATTCAATTGGTTTTTCAGACTTCAAACCTACAAGTTTTTTATCAGAATCGGATCATGTTTTTCGGTTTTCCGGAGATTAATTTTACCTGCGGTATATGGTGCCAATTATATTACTAATGAACACGAAATGTAGCACTTGTAACAAATAAGATAACAAAAATCAATCTATGCTGATATTGGCCAAACAAAATAATGATTACCTTCGTATAAAAATCGGCAAGATAATTGCCATTATTTGGTATAATTCCGATTCGTTAGTTTTCTCACATATAAACACCAGTATCATTCTCGTAGTGAATATTTTAAAACCGATAGCACATGGATTTAGCAGTTTTCTTCTTTGGTTGGAAGAACACCAAATTGGTATACTTGCTACTATCGCCGCACATTTGTTCATTATTTCGATCATTTTGATATTGAAGATTAACACATATGCTGAACGCGACTACCAAATCGTCATCGACTTTTCGCATGTCGATATGCAAAAAGAAGATGAAAAAGAAGATGAAAAGCAGGAAACACCACAATCGAGGGAAAGTGCGCAGGAATTTGTGCAGAATATGCGGCAGGAATACAATGTGCGTACGATTCCTGTAAATACAGCGTCCGACCAGGCTGTTAAGAATATCGAGAAAATGGTGCAGGACATTAAAACCGAGATGAATATTACCGACCCGAAGCCCGCACAGGATCAGCCGGCAGAAATTATCCAGCAAGAGGATAAATTGCTTGAAAACGAGGCCCGTATATATGATGATAAATATCCGGTGGATTCAGAAGGACAACGCACAGTGTATAAAGGCCCTACGACGATTTCATACGACCTGAGCGGTCGCCGCCACGTTTCTATGCCGGCGCCGATATACAAATGCAAAGAGGGGGGTAAAATTGTGGTGGACATTGTAGTCAATGCACGCGGTTATGTACTGTCGGCTGATATCAACAGGAGTAAATCCGCTTCGGAAGACCCCTGTCTGGTTGAAGCTGCCAAAAACGCCGCCGAGCGTTCACGGTTTAACGAATCTTCTACAGCCAAACAATCGGGAAGTATCACCTATATATTTATAGCACAGTGAAAACTTAGCACAAATATTTTCATGAGCCGAAGGCGAGTAATTAAAAAACCCGCCTGACCAAGATAGGTCGACGGGTAAAGCGTTTTAAATCAAAACTTAAAAACACTGACTATTTATCAGCAAGCACTAAACGATGTTTGACTATTTCCAATAACTTTCTACATCCTCCGAATTTACGCGATTGACAATCATTCGCGAACTTGATAGGTAAGAAAATGTCCAATAAACATTGATGGGGAATGTTTTTGTCTTGATAAGAAGATAAGGTGTGCCTTCTTCATGCTTTACTGTCCATTGGCCTGCGCTTTCGCGCAATATCAACTGGCAGGCATCGTAATCATCATACGTGCCGTCTTCTTTAAATTCGCGCCAACTTTCTTTTGCGCATTCATTTGCGGTGCTCGACACAACTTTATACCATCTACCGATCATGGTTTTACGGATATTTTGGTCGGTTGCTTCTTTCTTGCAACCGGAAAAAGCGACTGTGAAAATCAATAATATCAAAAGATATTTCTTCATGCAAAAATCCTGTTTTTTAGTATCATATAATACGAAAATGAAATCAAAAGGTTACATTTCATACTCCTGATTTATAACTGCAAAAATATACACTTATCTGTTATTCCGAAAATAAATAACTATTTTTGGCCTTTTATAACAAACAAACTTTTATTTTGATTTTCAATGATATGAGAAGCCATCCTTAGGAATGCATTTCTCATAAAATGACGTCACAGGCTATACATGTGACCTTGGCCATAGGGGATAAACACAATATCGCGAGATATGATTGGAAACAATATCCTAATTTTGGCAAAAAAATAAACATTTTTCACAAAACAAATCAATTGCATACTGGAGTAAAAGATTTTACCGTTGGCGCGATATTTCGCCCGTTAGTGAAGCTGGCTTTACCGATTATGGCAACCAGTTTTGTGCAAATGGCCTACAATTTAACGGATATGGCTTGGGTGGGGCGTTTAGGCAGCGAGTCGGTTGCGGCCATCGGTTCGGTCGGCATGTTGATGTGGCTGACTTCGTCATTTGCCATCTTATCGAAGATTGCTGCCGAAGTAAGCATTGGTCAAACTATTGGCGCACGAAAACGGCGCGAAGCAATGGCGTATGCATCGCACACCACAACCATCAGCCTGATCATGGCGCTCATTACTTCGTCGATACTGTTTTTTGGTGCGGATTTCATTTTGTCATTCTTTAAAATGCCAACGCACATTCAGGCCGATTCCGTTTCTTATCTACATATCGTTTCCACGGCTGTGCCTTTTGTTTTTTTGGTTCTGAATTTTTCTGGTATATATAATGGTGTGGGGCGAAGCAACATCCCTTTTTATCTCGTTGCGGTAGGGCTGGGTTGCAATATGGTGCTCGACCCTCTTTTCATTTTCGGGATCAAGGGCGTGTTCGAGGGAATGGGCGTCGAGGGAGCAGCCATAGCCACCTGGCTTTCACAGTGCATCGTCCTGTTGTTGTTTGTATACCGGTTACGCAGAAATGACGGCATCCTCGGACGTTTCCCGTTTTTTGTCCGCCTGCGGAATAACCTTACGCTAAGGGTGTTGCAGTTGGGTTTTCCGGTGGCCGTGATGACTATATTTTTTGCATGTATCAATACCTATCTGGCGCGTATTGCATCGGTTTACGGCGGACACATGGGCATTACCACACAAACGACCGGCGGACAGATCGAGGGGATCACTTGGAATACATCACAGGGATTTTCCACAGCCTTGGGCGCTTTTGTGGCGCAAAACTTTGCGGCCGGAAAAATGGACAGGGCGCAAAAGGCTTACAAGTATACGTTGTGCTTGATGCTGTCGTTGGGTGTTGTTGTTTCGGCAGCTTTCCTGATGTTGGGCGACAAAATTTTCGGTGTCATCGTTCCGGAAACGAATGCGATCGTAGCCGGAGGCGAGTACCTTTTTGTGATGGGGTTCAGCCAGATATTCATGATGCTGGAACTGACCACCCAGGGTATGTTTAACGGGATGGGGCGTACATTGCCTCCGGCTGTTGTAAGTATTGTTTTCAATTTTGCCCGTATTCCCCTTGCTTTGTTGTTTGCTTCGCACATGGGCATCACGGGCGTGTGGTGGGCTATTTCCATTTCGAGTGTCATCAAGGGTATCATACTCCCTGCCTGGCTGATGCGTATAAAAAACAAACAGGCAGTAAGTTGATTACTGCCTGTTGCCGATTATTTTATTTTCACCTTTTTTATCTTGACGTCTTTCTTCGGGCGAGCTGCTCCACCGGTTTCCACAGCGGCGATTTTATCTACGACTTCCATTCCTTTGGTTACTTCTCCAAATACAGTGTATTCGGTATCGAGGAATGGTGTACCTCCGATTGTTTTGTAAACCTCCCGCACCTCTTCCGTAAAATGAAACGGATGTTCCTTCATATATTCCATGATCCTTTCCTTGGCTTTCGCTTGTGCAGCCTCAGGATCCATCGTCTTACCGGCTTTTTGCATGGCATCCTCCTCTTCTTTGATATATTGCCTGTAAACCACACCCGCTTTTGCAGCTGTTAGTCGCTCCTCTTCTTTATCCAGTCCTTCATCGGTATATTTCTTCCCTTGTACAATATAAAATTGCGATCCCGACGAAGCCTTCTGGGGGTTGATATTGTCGCCTTGGCGTGCTGCCGCCAACGCACCGCGTTTGTGAAAATATTCGGGGACAAACTCGGCTGAAATTGTGTAGCTTGGACTTTCAGAGCTCACCGGCGCATCGTCTTTCGCTTTTTTAGTGGCGGGATCACCTCCCTGAATCATAAATTCCTTGATCACACGATGAAACAACGTTCCATCATAAAAACCTTCTTTCGTAAGTTTCAAGAAATTATCACGATGTTGGGGCGTTTTATCATACAGTTCCAATTCGATGTCGCCATAATCGGTAACAATCACAACTTTGGTAGATCCCGTTGCTGGGCCTTTGGTTGAACAGGCAAAAAAGAATAAGGGACAGAGTGCCAAACAAATTCTAATGACGGATAATGTTTTCATGGTCTCAATTTGATGATTTTCGGCGCAAAAATACACAAAAACAATCAAAAGGCACTTTATCCCACATACATTTTCAGCGCACCGGCTAATTTCCTGTAATTAATAGGTTCTTCCAGCGTCAGGCTGCATTGGCTATCGTGCGTCACGTGTAAATAATTACCGAAATGGTTGGAAACGATAAGTATCATCAGCAAGCAGGGTCGCACGAGTTTGATTTGCCAGCAGGTTTCTTCATCAATATTGTCAAAAATCGACACATCAGCCAACACTACGGCATCGGCATGGTTTGTCAATTCCATATATTCGAGACATTGCTGCAATCCGGCTACCTGAACGATAGAGGCGCCGGTCACAGAAAACAATTTTTCATAGTACTTGAATTTCATCATTTTGGACTCGACCACCACAACTGTTCTATTCTTGAGCAAAGGCGGTTCTTCGTGTAACTTATTGAAAATACACTCGTCTTCGGGAGCTACTGGCAGATAGGAAATGGTGAAACAAAACGTCGTCCCTGCGTCTTTAGCCGATTCTACACGGATATCGCCATCCATCATTTGCACCAGATTTCGCGAGATGGTCAATCCGAGACCGGTACCTCCATAGCGGTTGTGGTTCTCGTCCACCTGCCGGAACCGCTCGAAGATGATTCCTATCTGGTCTTCCGGTATGCCAATACCTGTGTCTTCTACTATAAATTCCAACATTCCCGGTTCCGACAACCTGTAACCAAACCGGATGTATCCTTTTTCGGTAAACTTGACAGCATTGCCGATCAGGTTGGTAAGTATCTGGCGCAGTCGCATAGGATCGACAAACGAGACACACCCGTCGATAAAGCCACTATCGTCGAGGATCAACGAAACGTGATTTTTCCCTTTCGTTTTCAGGAAGGTTTCGAAAAATACATGAAGTTCGTTCATCAGCTCGTTGATACGAACAGGAACAGGATGTATCTGTAATTGTTTGACTTCTATCTTGGCAATATCAATGATGTCGTCGATCAGTTTGGCCAATTGCTGGCAACTGTTGTTCACCACGACGGTATATTCCAGCCGGCGCTCGTGGGCGAGGTTATTTGAACCAAGGATAGTGAGAAAACTGATAATACCGTTGAGCGGGGTACGGATCTCATGCGACATGTTGGCTAAGAAAGCCGATTTCAGTTTATCGGATTCCTCGGCCTTTTCTTTGGCACGGACAAGTTCTATCTCGGTCATTTTCCGCTGTGTGATGTCGCGGATTACCATAATGACCGACGTGATGCAGTCGTCGGCATTTTTTACGGTTGCCGAGGATACTTCCCCCAAAAAATCAGAACCATCTTCCCGCAACAATAACAACTGGGTCATAATAACCGTGTCGTCTCTCAGCTGGGCTTTCAGCATGTCTAATGCCCGCCGCCGGTCGTGCGGATGAATATATTGCTGTATGCGCAATGAATGGATATGAACGCCGGGTTGCAGGTCGAACAACTCCACTGCCTTGGGTGAGATCAGGCATACTTTTCCGCCGGCAGTGCAGACTACCACTGCGTCGGGCGAAGCTACCGTCAACTGGCGGTACATTTCTTCCGACTGTCGCAGGGCTTCTTCGGCCTTGCGACGCGCCGTAATATCGGTGGCATATTCGATATGAACCTGCCGCCCGTCAATCCATTCGATAGCTGCGTCGGTACATTCATACCATCTTTTCATATTTTTGTTGCGATGTTCCCAGCGGTAAAGACCTGTAGGACGGTTTTGCTTGTCGCGCAAGCGAGGCTTCGGACAAAAATCGCACGGTCCGGTTTGTCCTTTTTGCAATACCTCCCAACATATTTTTCCTTCAATATCGGTACCTAACTCATCTTTTACTTTTTTGTTGGCAAACAGTATCTTCCAGCTGTCGAAGTCAGCCACATAAATATTGGCATTGATATTGTCTAAAACGGTATGCATGGTTTGTTGTGACAAACGGATAGTAGTTTCGGCATGATGCCGCCGTATAGCTGTCGAGATGATTTGCGACAGACTGACAAGCAATTCCACTTCGCTTTGTTTCCATTCGCGGTTTGTCCGGCAATCGTCGAAACCCACAAATCCATGGCCGCTACAGTTGGTCGTGAACGGAATTACAAGCAATGAACGGACATGCTGCCCGGTCAACATTTCTGTAAGGCCGGGATTCATGGTCATGATGTCGGAAGAGCAAACACATCCGCCTTTGTCGAAAACATCATACCAATCGCGGAATTCATCAAGCGGTACATTTTGCATGCTGCCGAATACGGAAGCGATTCCTTCGTTGCACCATTCGTAAGTGTTGTTGACAGTGTTTTCGTCGGGATCGTTTTCGAAGATATACACCCGACTCACACCGGCATACCGGCCTATTTCACCCAACGAAACATTCAATGCTTCCGGGATATTTCCAGCCGATTGTAGTATTTGTAGTACTTTGATCAATATACCCTGTTGACGCCGTGCATTTTTCAGGTCCGAAATATCAACCAGGACACCCACAACACCTTCCTTTTTGTCATTGTTGGTTAATACGCCACGGTGTATGATACATTCAAGACGATCATTGTCTTCTACAATCCGTATTTCCGAGGGCGTCGTATTATCTTCACGCATCAGGTTCCGGTCTACTTTGGCAATATCCTCTGCTATTTCAGGAAACAGGTCAAAAGTTGTTTTCCCAATCACCTGTTCCCTGATAAATCCGAATTGAGCAAGGAAAGCATCATTGCATTCGATGTATACGCCTTGTTTATTTTTTACATAAAGTGGCGCCGGGATTGTTTTCATGATGATTTCCAACAGGGTATTGCTTTCCCTTAGTTTTTGCTCATTCAGGCGGAGAAGCTCTTTAGAAAATACTTCATCAGTAACGTCGCGACTCATAGCGCCCAACATCATCCTACCAGACATAGTTACAGGAAAATACATTACATTAATGATCCTCATTTTGCCTGTTTGCTGGTGTACTACATAACGGGTGAGCATTTTCTGTTTCATCCCGGCTACCACCGATTCAAGTTCGGTTTGCTGCCGTGCTCGTTCTTCCAGGGACAATTGCGGAGGCAAGGTTAGTGCAACAATCTCCCAGAGTTTTTTCCCAATGACTTCTTCTTTCGGGATACCGGATATTTTCTCGTAGCTGTGGCTCCACTCCCTGATAATCCCTTGATCGTCGGCCAGAAAAATGCCATCCACCGAATGGTCGAATATACCACGCATGGTATTCTCGCTTTCTTCCATCCGAATTTTGCTTTCCTGTGCTTCCTGCAACATGTTGTACAGGGCGGTGAGGTCTTTCACGGCCAATACATAGCTAACCAGGACATTCTTATATTTCCCGGCATAGATAGGCGAAACATTACACGAAACGCGGAAATAGTCGTCACTGACAACGCTCCGCATGAAAATTGAATCACAATGTTCCAGACGGCATAATCCATTCTCCATTTCAAGCGGGTCGACCGGCATATCGAAATCCGCCGAAAAGCTAAATTGTGCGACCTCGACAAGTAATTTGTGCTTAGCTTTTTGGTTGATAATACCCAATAGTTTCTCCGCAGCAAAATTCAACCGCTCGATATGTCCTTCGGCATCGGTCAGGATGATAGCTTCGCCGATGCTTTTGAGCGTGTCCAGCAGGTTTTGGTTGGCACGTTGCAATTCGCATTCGTATTGCTTTCGTTTGTTGATGTCGTTGATTTTCACCAGGAAATGTTCTACGTGTCCGTCTTTGTCGTATTCCGGAATGATCACGCTCTGTACCCACACTGGTTCACCCTGTTTGGTAACAACACGGCATTCCTGTTCGAAGCTTTCCACGCCGTTATTCATTTGTTCGATGGCATTCTTCGTTATATCCCCGAAATCATCAGAATAAATGATCTCACTCAACGACAACTTTTCAGAAATAAACTCTTCCGGTGAATAACCATAAGTGGCAATGCTGTCGGAAATGGTTTTAATAGTTCCTCTTTCGTCCCTTACCGCATACAATACAACTTCTCGACTGTGCATAAACAGGCAATTTAGTGTTTTTTCCGGTACAATATCGATATGTGCCAATTGCGATGCGATGCTAAAAGATGAACTTTCTCCTCCCGAAGATACAGGTTGTGTGTGTGTCTTGTCCATAATTAATTAAAGGTGTGTGTCTGATAAAATTTTCAGAAAAAGAAATATTGGGTATCGCTTAATGCAAATTACATAATTTTATTTATTTAATACTACAAATATAATAATTATTTGATATAATACATTATTGTGTGAAATATTTTTTCACCACACAACATTACAATTTATTGCTACACGAATTTTTCTCTTTTTTGCAGGTTCAACAGCCCGATCATCATCCATACCACGCTTCCTACAAACAGGAAGATGCGGCTTTTGATGAGGGTGCTCTCCCAGATAACCGGGAGCATGTTGCGAGGCGTTTCGTAAGGATTGAGCAAGATGTTCCAGAACGAGCGCCGCATAAAATCTTCGTGACTGAAAATAAACAACAAGATGCTGATAATGATGATAATGACCGCTGTTCCATTACCGCTACGGGTGATGGTAGAGAACATGAACGCCAGGTTACCGTAAAACAGTATCGGACACATCAGTTGCGCCGCCATACCGAAGGGGTTCACCGGGTACATGAGGATGGATGCAACACCTGCAAAGGCGGCAAGGATGAAGAAAACTGCCACGTAGATCATCAGTAGACGCACACCCCACACCTTATACCTGTAGTCGGGTATACCGAAAAGAATTTCGAGAATACGGCTATCTTCGTCATTTTGGATGCCAAAAGCAGCAGGATAGAAAATCAGCAGTACGCTGGGAAAGAGCAGCAAATCGTAAATAAGTGCTTCATTAATCTCGGCGCGGTTCCATGCAGTCTGGAACATGAAAAAACCAAAGAACCCGAAAGCTGCCAGCAGGAACCAGATGAATTTGCCGGCAAAGATCACTTTCAGGTTATATTTCACCATGCGGGGAATAAGTTTTATGGTTTGTGAGAAAGTCATCCGTTTTTAATTTTTATAAATAGATACAAGACATCCTACCGGTTATAATAAATTGCCATAGCCATTAATTCATATTCTTCAACAAGCATAAATATGCGTCTTCCAGGTTAGGTTCGGCCGGGACAGCATTCTCAAATGGCTGTTGATTGGCAAGATAACGAACCTGGATCGTTTCGTCATCCTGGATATGGTGAACCACCATCGTTTTGTCAAGCGATGTGTCGAATTCATCCTTGTCAATGCGGAAATTCCATACTTTCCCAACAGCCAGCCCCACCATATCGGCCGGATCGCCAAAGTATTTCATATCACCTTTGTCTACCACCACTACCTGGTTACACGAACTGGAAATATCTTCAATAATGTGCGTAGAGAAGATCACCACTCGGTCGCGGCTTAATTCCACCAGCAGGTTACGGAAACGGATACGTTCGCGCGGATCAAGTCCTGCGGTCGGTTCATCCACAATAAGGATGCGTGGTAAGTGCAACAGGATAAGAGCAATACCAATGCGCTGCTTCATCCCGCCCGAGAATGAGCCAATCTTATCGCCGCGGCGTTCGTACATATGTACGGCTTTCAATACATATTCGATACGTTCCTTGCGCAGGTTCTCGTCAACAACACCTTTCAGGATAGCTTGGTAATCGAGGAATTCCCAGGAAGTCATATTCTCGTAAGTACCAAATTCCTGCGGCAGGAACCCAATGAGGCTTTGTAGTTCCTCGCGATACACCCGGGTATCAAGACCATTGATCCAAATACTACCGTAACTTTGTTCCAGAATTCCGCAGACGATGCGCATCAGTGTCGACTTACCCGCACCGTTGGGACCCAGCAGGCCAAACATACCGGTCTTGATTTCGAACGACACGCCACGCAATGCTTTGAACGGTTTGCGTTGCTTCCCTATAACGGGGATGCTCTTTACCAAGCGGAACCAGATACGGCGCAGGCGCCCTTTGGCTCGTTCCACATTGATATTCTGGTTGTACAATTTGCGCGAAGTCTGGTAAATGGCAGCACATAATGCCCAGATGACGGCTGTAACGATCACCAAGTTGGTGTTGTCCATCCGTCGATACAACCCGAACAGCGTGGCAAGCGGGATACCCCAAAACACCAACCGGTTAAGCCAACGCACAATGCATTTTCCAGCAAAACGGTAATCTAAGAATTGGCGTATTTTTCCCCACATATAGAGCGCTCCGGCGTATATGGCAAAGGAAAGGAGAAATATCCACAACCGGTTTTCGATGGAGAAATATGTAAACCACGCACCAAATCCCAACATACCGAATTGCCATATCAATGAAGTAAAATCCGTCAATGAATGAAATTCGCTGCTTAGTCCGAGCCGTTTGCGGATTTTTTGCCCGCTTGTCCATTGGCGGCGGAAACGTCCCGGCCAGTCGTAAATCTTCACTAAGTTGCGCACCTCGATGCTGATCGGATCATTGGGTGCAATCAGTTTGGTGCGGGCACGACGCAAGCTGGCCTGCATGAAATAAGTCATCCCGGGAATAAGGATCACCAGACCCACTAAGTAGATCGATTGCCACAGCAAAGTTTCAACATAACGGTAAATGCAGAACACACCCGCAGCAAACAGGACGAAATGGAAGATCTGCATCTTCCGCGAAAGCGTGCGGTACCATTTCAATGTGTTTTCGAGTCCCATGCATGCGGATGGTACAAGGATCAGGGTCAACAGCGCCGAAAACGATAACCCGCCGATAACCGTAATGGCAAACGGAGCACCGATAGCCCCCGCATATTCTGCTTTGCCCATAGCCAACGGAAACATAGCCACAATAGTAGTGATAGATGTAATGAGTATCGGCCGGACACGCGACAAGCCGGCCGTTATCAAAGCGCGGTTACGCCGGTAGCCTTGCCTGCGAAGGATATTCGAATAGTCGATGAGAATGATGCTATTATTGACCACCACACCCAACAAGATCAGGAAGCCAGTGAGCGTATTGGTATTGAGCAGGCTGTTGCCCGTGATGAGCAATGCCAGCAATGAGCCGATGGCTGCCAGCGGGATGGAGAACAGCAGTACAAACGGCGTGGAAAACGATTCGAACACTGACGCAAGTATCATAAAGATAAGGATGAAAGCTGCCAGTATCAGGAATTTGAAATCGCCGAGAATATCCTCCTCGTGGAACACCTGCACTGCAATGCCCGCAGGTAGGTTATATCCTGCAACCAGCCGGTCGATATCCGCACGGTAACCTTCCAGCAGGGATTTGGACGATTCCACATCGCGGGAAAAGCTGTAATATACTTCTATTTGTTTGTCCTGGTTCACACGCTGTATCTGGGAGCGTCCGCGCCCACGGTTGATGGCGGCGATATCTTTCAGTTCGTGCAAACCGCCGTTGGCATTACGTACCATTACAGCACGCAGGTCGTCGGTTGTCTTGTCTTTTCGCTTGGCTTCTTCCTCTTCTTCGGGTGTGTTACTGCGGATCACAATATCGTATGTATCCTCGCCCACCTTGAAGGTTGTCCCCGACGACATTTCAGGATTCAGCGACATCAAGCCCTGCGAAATATTCGCCTGCGTGATGTTGTATGATGTAAGCAGTATCGGGTCAAAGTTCAGCATCAATTCCGGCTGACGGCGTTCGTACGACACCCACGAATTTCCGATATAGCTCTGTTCATCCATATAATAGCGGAGATCTTCGGCCACCACCTGCATCAAATCAAAGTCAGATCCTTTGATAACGACACGTTCGCGGCTGTCGCCGATACCGAGCATATACATGAATGCCCCCATGCCGCTCATGGCCGACCCCGCATTGTTCCCACTCACGCCGCTTGACAACGATATTTCGGCATTATTAATATTCGATACCTGCCTGTATACCTCAGCCTTGATATCGGCAATGTTCCTTTTCCCGATTTCCTGGAAATCTTCCTTCAACGTCAGCGTTAGCATTGCGTCTTTGTCCTGCACCCAACTGGCAAGTTCTTTCTTTTCGGGAATTTCGGCCAACCGTTCCTCTATCACACGAACAGCCTTGTCGGTATTATCAAGCGTGCTGCCTGTTTGCATATTCACGCGGATATCAATCTTATCCGATTCAGCCTCTTTTGTCTGGTTCAGTGTGAGCGCCAACGAGAGGGCGAGTGTGACAAAAAGCACGACAATAGACCCAAGAAGCACCGCACCGGGATGGCGCATACAAGTTTTCAGGAGCACTAAGTAGATTTGCACAGGACGCTGTGTTACCGAAACTTTCTCGTAAAAAACACTATGGTCCCGTTTTCTCCGCAGGATGGCGTACACGGCCATCGGTACAAACAACAGTGCTACGATGAGTGAGATAGACAATGTAGAGACAATGGATATCCCGATATTATTCCCAAGCAGCTTAATGAGAAAATTATCGGAAAACACAAACGGCAGGAATACCGTGATGGTGGTGAGTGTGGCGGCCAGTATCGAACGCCACACCTCACGCGTGCCTTGCGTGACCGATCGTTCGGCCGTACAACCGGAGCCGGATAAACGGTAGACATTTTCGAGCACCACAACACTATTATCCAGAAGCATCCCTACAGCCAACGCCATTCCTACCAGTGTAAGGCTATTGATGGTGATACCGAAAGCGTAAAAGAAATTGAACGCCGTGAAAACAGATATCGGAATGGACAAGGCGATGATCAGCACCAACCGGATGTTTTTCAGGAAAAACCAAAGGATGAGTACTGCCAGCAGTCCACCGGTCAATGCCAGGTTGATGATCTGGTTGATATTCTTTTCCATAATTTCCGCCGTATTGCTCTGCACGGAAATCGCGATATCGAGTGGTGCCAGCTTTTCGTTGAGATTTTCGACGACATTCGTCACGCGGTGCGACAAGTCGATCAGGTTGGCCTGCGAGTCATTCGACAGGTTCACGCTTACGGCGTCCTTCCCGTCGATGCGGCTATATGAAGTTTCTTCCTTAAGGTCGAAAAATACGGTAGCAATATCTTTCAGCAGCACCGGGCCCGGCGCTACCACAATATTTTCAAGATCAGAAACCTTCGTGTAAGGCGAATTGACATGGACAAAATATTTGCTTGCCGGTTCGCTGGCAAAGCCTACAAAAGCCTTTTCCTGCGTATTCTGCGAAAGCAACCCGCTAATGACCGACGGCGTAAGGTTCAGCGCCTTGCAAGCATCGGGATCAAGCCGTACCTCGATGGCACGTTCACGGCCGCCGTAAACATTCACTGCCGCTACCCCGTCGATATTTTCCAGTTCGTTGCGGATGTCCTTTTCCACAATATTGCGCACACGGTCGGTCCCACCCGAGCCGCGCACCTGCAACCGCATGAAATTACCCGACATGGCCTGTGAAATGTCGATTTTATGCACCTGCACATAAAAACCTTCGGGGAAATCGGCCGCCGTTTCATTAATCTTCTCCTGCAATTTCAGCGAAGTGATCTTGAAGTTAATGTTCTTCTTAAACCGGACTTCAATGCTCGACTGCTGGCTGCCGACCCTCGAACGTATTTCTTCCACGCCACCGATGGAACTGATGGCACCTTCAAGCGGAATGATCGCCTCCGACTCCACGTAATTAGGGTCCATGTCCCGCTGTGCTCCCACCGAAACAAACAATACCGGAAGCTCTGCATTAGGTAAAAGCTCCACCGGAAGCTGCTTATACGACACATACCCCAGTAAGGTAAGCGCGATGAACAGCATACAGATGGTGACTCGGCGGTTTAACAGGAAATTCATATTAATTGATCATCGATCATTGGCCATTTCGTTTTGGCATATAGCCAACGATCCACATAAAAGTCATTTACGATAAAGAGATTGAATTTTTCACGATACTATATTGCATACCGGAAGCGTCATCCGGACGTTTTTCAAATCCATTTTTCAAATAAAATCTTTCTTTCCCTTTGGCACAAAACAGTTGTATATCCTTGATTCCATGTTCCAAAGTTTTCTGAAGCAACTGGCTCAAAATTTCCTTTCCAATACCTTTTCCCTGGAAACCAGACAGCACAATCATCTCATTAACATATGCATGCAGATACCCGTCGGAAACAATCCTACCGCACCCAACAAGTTGATCATCCGAATATGCAGCTACGAAATACCAACTGTTTTTCATCGCGCTGAGCAATTGTTCTTTTGACTTTTTATTTTTGTCATTCCAACCTGTCGATTCGTAAAGCACGAAAAATGAGTCGATATCCGGAAGGTCACTTGTATATTTGATCATCATTTGCAAAATCTGCAATACACTGCTTTTATACCACAAAAATACACAATATTATGAATCTCGCAAAGAAGCAAAATGTAAAGACGCTTGAGTTTGATGGAGTCGTCATCCGGGATACACCGTGAATAGGTATATTAATGCGTTTGTTCGTTTCTACGGAATACGAATAGTACATCAAAATAAGATTTTTGGGGTGTGGAGAGTGGCTTTAATTACTTCGAGATTCTTTTTTTTAACTATTTTGTTAAACGTGTAACCGTATAAAAACCCTGCAAGCGCCCAAACAGGGATGCCTATCAAAAGTTCCTTTTGAGTGATTCCTCTTCCGTCAATAAGTGGGAATAACACTGTCATAAAAACATAGTCCATATTTTGTATATCTTTTTGTCGTACTTCATACCATCTGATTTTCTATTTTAGATATTCCAATTTCATCACTTGTTCTAACAATGGTGCAAGTCCGCTTGGATTAATCTGGTCGCTGTCCCAAAAGCTCATGACACAACTCACAAAATATTGTCTCACAGGTGCTGAAACAAAATAGATTGTTAATCTTTTCCCACCTTCCATACTAAGTAAAAGTGAACGGACTCCTGTAAAATCATAAGTAATTTTTCGGGCCATTGTTTTTGTACCTTCAAAAATCACATGAACAACTGTATCCGAAACAACTTTTCCACCTTTCCGTGATGTGGTTGAAAGGAATTGGTTGTTTACTGTCGCCGAAGCGTCTTCCAAATTTTTATGAACACTCCAGTTCATCTGTCCATAATATGGACATTGAACATTGTTGATTCCCATCCATCGACAGCTATTTCCTAATGGTATTTTTCGTCCTGCGAAGTTTATACTGTCAATTTCAGTAGAATTATAGATACTTTGAGGTATTTCATTGTTTCTAACTAATTTAACAAAGTTTTGCTCGAGCTCTTTATCGGTTTTATTTATTGAAGCAAAAGTCAGAGCAATTAATTTGTTATCAAAACTTTCAATAAAATAGTAGGACATATTGTAAAAAAGGCCAACAGGATTTTTTTCTGATTTGACAACATAGAAATTTCTAAAACCCAACAAACTATCTGATGTTGTAAGTTCTTTCTCCTTAATTTTAAATTGTTTGAATTTTTTAGATACGTTTTTTGCAGAAAATTCGGCATCAACCTTTTGGCTTGTAATCTCAATTCCATCAACTTGGAAAAATTCAACTCCGTGATTTGAGATTCCTTGAAGTCTCGCAAATAGGCTATCATTTTCTTGTCCGGATAAATTTTGAGACAAGACGGCTATAAGAAGTGTCAAAAAAATGATTCTTGTTTTCATTTTTTATTTTGTTAATGTGAATGTATAAACTGTTCTTCCTTTTGAATCTGTCTTTTTAATCCAATTTTCATCAAGTTTAGGGTCATTAAAAGCGACACTGTCAGTTGGGAAAATAATAAACTTAGTAAACCATGCTGTCGGCGGTGCTTCTTTTCTAAATCCAGTTTGTCTTGCAACAATGCTATCATGAGGTGGTACGGCAAAAGGTAAAGTCATCTCAAATTGTCCTATTGAACTATATTTCATAATACTTGCCTTGAAATTTTGTGTTTTGTCAGAAGTATTTTTGACATAGAATGTTGTTGTTGGATAATTTGTCACACAACTCGTAAAGGTCAATAATACGAAAATTGTAATAATATTATTTTTGTTCATTTATCTTCATTTTTATATTGTTGTCATTGGCTTTCACCCAACTAAAAACACATTACATATTTACCATCAACATCCCAGCGACTTGCCACCGCACTCTCACCCGCTGGAAGCAGACCGCAAATTTGGCAGTTCGGCATTTTTGTCGATATAGTAACAAGGATTGATTTTTATATTGTCTCAACATTGCAAATGACTGATCAATGCGATCTTATTTGTTGTTCATCGAGAATGAATTTTAATTTGTAATAACATGCCATCCCTTTTCCTCTGCAATGCTTACCTTGCAACCGCTTGTCCCACTGCCATCATACCCTGTACCATTGTTGCGTATTACTATTTGTCCCCATCCGACTGATTGGAGTGATGTGAACAAGTTGTCCAGCGCAGATGCATTCATAAAATTGTATTGGCAATACAATTTTATCAACCTTTTAAGTCCATCTACGTTCAGAGATGTCAATTTATTATTGTTGCAAAACAATTCGTCCAACTTGATAAGTCCGCTCAAGTCCAAAGATGTTAATTGATTATTGCCACAATATATACTTTTCAACTCAGAAAGTCCGTTCACAGTCAACGATATTAATTGGTTTTCATCGCAAAATAATTCTTCCAGATTAGGAAGTCCATTAACATCCAGCGACTTTAATTGATTTTTGTTACAAAATAAACCTATCAAAGCAGGATTTTTGCTTACATCCAATGTTTTTAATTGATTCCCTTGACACATCATTTGTAGGATATTTTTGCCAGTGATGGTAATAGTATGCATCGTTTCGTTTTCATAGTTGTGAATAAACTCTGGCCAACTATGTTCAACCTTTATCAATTTTGTTTCTTTGGGCGATCCGTCTCCCCAGTCGATGGTGGCAGAGTCTTTACCCCACCCCCACAAGGCAATCCATATCTCAGATTTCGCCGTTGTCATGACCATTCGCTGTGGCTCATCTTCATTCTTGCCATTCTCGTCATTTTCGTCATTCTTTTTACATGATGCAAGAACAACCATCAATCCTATTGTGGCTACCATCACTAATTTGAATTTGTTTTTCATTGGTAAAATCTCTATTAATTTGACATAAAATTTTAATCTCCTGACCATACATACCAACCCTTTTTCTCTGCAATAGCTACATCACAACCATTTGTTCCAGATCCGTCGTAATTGGGACCATTGTCATATATATTTATTGATCCGGAAGCTACAGTTGGCAAAGATGAGAACAAGTTGTTCAGTGCGGTGGAATTCATGTGATTTCTACCTATATCCATGTGTCTCAACTTAGTAAGGTCTCCTGCATTAATAATGGACGTTAATCGATTACCAGAGCAAATCATCCAGTCCATGTTGTCAAGTCCGCTCAAATTCAAAGAACTTAATTGATTATTACTACAATTCAATTGTTTCAATTTGGTAAGTCCACTTATATCAATAGACATCAAAGGATTGCTTTGGCAATCCAAATTCTCTAAATTGATAAGTCCGTTCACATTTAGAAATGTTAACCGATTATGGAAACACCATAATTCCCTCAATGCTGGATTTTTGCTGACATTCAACGTCTCTAATTGATTATGGGTGTTTTGCATACTCCAAACATTGTCACATGTGATGGTAATGGTATGCATCGTTTCGCTTGAATATTTATGACTAAACTCCATCCAACTACGATCCATATCTTCTACCGTCAGTATTCTTTGGGGTGACCCGTCGCCCCAGTCAACGATAGTTGTTCCAGTACCCTCCATAGAAAACCATATCTCGGCAATCGCTGTTGTCATGGTCATTTGCTTTAGTTCCCACTTTGCGTAAAGCGTTACGTCTGCAGTTACAACATCAATGTCGAACTTCCATTCGTTCGTTAATTCGACCTCCTTATACCACGCCACAAAAACGTATTGGCTACGTTGCGGATCATCGGGTTTGGTTGTCGTTTCACCTTTCTTTACGGTTTGTGATGGAACTGCACTACCCTCGTTACTATTGAAGGAAACAGTAAATATAACAACATCATCCTTATTCTTATTACATGATGTTAGTGTTGTTCCCAAAATCATGACTGTAACTAGTAAATGACCTAAGTATTTCATATTCAAAATGTTTTTTTAAAAATTTCGACCTAAATATTTGTTAACTTACACTTTAATTCCAATTTTAATGTCTTTGTCCACCGCGAAGCAACACCGAAGGTAAACGACAGTTGTGGACAGTGTTCCTGTCCAATTTTCAGTCTTCTCTTACAAATTTGACAACTCCACCCTGTTTCAACACCATAGTCTTGTCGGCTGAATTAAATTCTAAAAAAACTCCATGTGTTGCGTTCTCGAACTTATCTTTTCCTGTTGCTTCCAAAAGAAAAGGAATCTGTCCTGTTAATTGTCCTTTCAATTTACCATTGTCTTTAATTATAGTAAATTTTAATGGAATTTGTTCGCTTGAATAAATACCTGAATATTTATTCAAATCTTCGTCTGTTACATAGTACGTTTTAAATTCGGGGATTTCAAACGGCTTATTGAAAACGGCACTTAATGTGGTCATAATAACATCGCCTACATTATAATTCACTCCGTTAGAGGTGAAAGCAATCGAAACGTTATCGGCAAGAGAATGAGAGAAAAATGAAATAAAACTATCAATATTGCCTGTCTTTCCGTAACTTACTTTGTTATGGAAAGGTATTGGTAAAAGTCCCATTCCCCAATAGTCTTTTAAGGTTTGCATTTGTTTCAAACTGTTCATTGAAATCATTTTTCCGTTAAAAAGTGCATCACTGAATAGTGTCAAATCAACAGGGTTAGAAACGACTCCCCCCACCCCCAATAGTAATGACATGTCAGTTTCAGAATCTATTTTCCAACCGTCATTATATTGATATGAATTACATTCGTTGTCTTTACTGTTGATCTTCCTTCCATAATAAGTATTTTTTAAACCTGTCGGTCTTATTATTTTTTCTTCAAGCATTTCCGAATATGGTTTTCGATAAATTTTCTCAAGGACAAAAGTCAATAAAGCAAAGTTTGAATTGCTGTAACCTAATTTTGTATCAGGTTCAAAATCGCTTCCTGCATTAGATATTATTTTAATTAGCTCCTGCTCTGTTTTAGATTGAGTGTTCCATTCCAAAAATGTCTCGACGTTCATATAGCAGGGTATTCCACTTCTGTGATAAAGCAGATGTTCGATTGTTATTTTGCCGGCATTTCCTATTTCAGGAAAGAATTTGTCAATCGTTTGATTCAGGCTCAATTTATTTTCTTCAATCGCTTTGAAAATCAAAACGGTTGTAAATGTTTTAGATATTGAACCAATTTTGTACTTTGAATTTTCATTCGCTTTCAGCCCATGCTCAATGTCGACAAATCCGACAGATTTCGTGTATATCAATTCTCCATTGTGGGCTACTGCAACGCTTCCCATAAACCTGTTATTGTTTGCAAGCGTGTCAAAGTAAGCGTCTAACTTTGCTTTGTCAATCTGTTGGGATAACCCCGCAAAACTTGATAGACTTACTGCTAAAAATGAAACCAATGTTCTTTTCATGCTTGATTTACTTTAATTGTCTGTTGATTTGATATTTGTTGTATTTTACTTTATTCTCTTAATGTCGGATTGGTTGGATGATTGTCAGTTCGGCACATCATTTTTTTCGCAAAGCTGCACTGATAACGACAGGTTCTAATGTATTACAAATATCAATCCTGCACCTAAACTCAAACTTGAAACACCTTTTTTGTAGTCAAAATGCTCAACAGTTTTTTCGTTTGTGAACAAATTTGTAATTGTCTTTTCATATACAATGTTCGTTTTGTAGTACGAAAACATAATATCTACATTAAAGAAAAATCGTTTTGCAATTTTATAACCAAAAGAAATTGAAGGTGCAAGCGTAAAATGGTCGGCAGAAGAAGCCAAAGCACCTGATGAGCCTCTTCTGTTTTTATTTAGATATGAAATACTATGCTCAATATTTGAGTTTTTCTCTTTCAAATCAGTTTTGCCCCAATCTGTGTAAAAAGAAATT
The DNA here is from genome assembly GCA_031547085.1 of Bacteroidales bacterium. GTDB lineage: Bacteria > Bacteroidota > Bacteroidia > Bacteroidales > UBA4181 > JAIRLS01. Next base: position 29,061 of record JAVBSH010000048.1, on the reverse strand, counting down.
ATGCCAATTGAAATTTTAGGGTATACATAAAACTTGTTTGTTTCATATCTATAAATCACACCTAAATATCCTCGTGAAATATCCCCTTCAAAAAAACCATTATTATATATTGCACCTGTATTTGGACTTACATAATAATCATCATTATATTTTGACTGTAAGTTTGACATAAAATTATCGCCCCTTTGCCTAATCCTACTTGACGTTCCCGCTTGATAATTAAACTCTAAACCCCAATGCTTGTGGAAAAAGTAAGTTATAGATAGTATTTGCCAATAGTATGAGTTGTCATCATATTGTAGTAAATAATCTGTTTCCGCGCCTTGCAAAAGTTTTGTCATTGATATATTCGTTCCCACAAGAAGTTTTGTTTGCCATTTGGATTTATAAGCAAGGGTATCCTGTCCGTTAGAGTTGAACGAAATTAGCCCAAAAAAGAATAAAATAAAAAGTTTGCCTCTCATAATAATTCTATTTCAGGGGTTTGTTGTGTTAAAATGCGTCCGTCCGATAAAATCACCTGAACTTCAAATTGCTGCTTGTTATTTGCTGTCGGAGTAGCCATAAGCAACAAGTCTAATTTCAGTTCTCGCCCCCAATACTCAAAGTCATCAGCATAAGTGTAACGCATATTTGCCACATTACTTTCAATGGTAGAATATGAACCTGCAACTCTAAAATAGCCTGTAATATCCGAATCTCCTGAATGTTGATTGTCGAAGTTGTTCACTGTAAATATTTTTATTGACACAATACTGTCGCTGGGAAAATATAGAAATTCGGGAGGGCATTCGCAACTTGTCGCATAAGCCGACTGTATAAAGAAAGAGTTGATTTGCTTTGCGCTGGCTATGACAATTTTCTCTCTTGTCAAATAAAGTCTAATACCATAAGCATTCTTAATTAGTTCTGAAGATTCTGATTCAACTGCTTTCTCTCCACTATTATCCAGATTTTTTAAAGACATTGCTTTGTGTGAATAGTTTCCGTGTTGTGTTTCCACGTTACAAGGACAACAAGCGTGGAATAATATACTTGCTATTGGCACAAGCATAAAAAATAAAATTATCAACTTCTTTATCATATTGTTTCCTTTTAATGAGTTATTTTGTTCACTATTCTCAAATTTTCAACATTCTCAACCCTGTCGAGTTGCACTGTCGCCGTCATTGCGCCAAACCGTCAATTGGCTGAAGTACATTTTGTCATTAGTGCTTTTTATTCCAATCAATTTTTATTAACTCATCATCTTTAATCATGAAACATGAAATCTCTCTTTTACGCCCAACCATATACCAAGCCCTATTGATAAGAATTGTATTTGGATAAGGCGTTGTGACCGGATAGTGCATGATTATTCCGTTGTTGAACAAAGGGTTTACTATCTTGATGATACTGTCTTCCTTTTCTGCAAGAAATGTTTTTCCTAAAGTATCGGCTAAGTAAAGTCTTCTGCCTTTGTACATGAAAGAAGACTTCAATGTTATTGGTTCAAGTTTGAAAACGATCCTTGAAGCATTTGATTTATCTGAATACCCGATTGCTGGCAGTTCCCTGTCACGGTGGAATTTGCGCAAATCTTCCAAACTGATAGGAGTTAACAGGTCGGGGTTGGGTATTTCTTTTAAAGTGGAACGTCTAGTCACCAAGTGTCCCAGTTCGTAAAGAATATAGTACTTGTCATCTTTCTTATAAATCGTATTGGCATCAGTTGCTTCCGTAAAATATATTTTTCCTGTTCGTTTATTGAAAAAGTAAACAGTTCCTCCAAATTCACCTCCCCAATCACAAAATGCAATATATTGATTATCTTCAAAAAGTTTTGGCTGATTCCACAACGGAATTTTTTCCTTGTATTCCATCCATTTATCATCAGGATTTAGATAATAATACCGTTCTTGGGAGCGTCCTACAAGTTTATTGTCAATCAACCAATGATCATCAAATTTTTTTGAATTTATTTTTTCCTCGAACGATAAATCCCTTTGCATCGTTTCGATAGAATGACACGCAAAAAGCCCTGATGGAAACAATGAAATGATCCTATCCTTATAAACCACAGTATATGAAATAGGAAAGTCATCCCCGTATGGATTTTCAAGGACTATTTCTTTGATTTTAAGCGCGATTGGATTGTCGCTTATTTCAATTGGTTTATATGCGCCCGGAACTTTAGTCTCTCCTGAAATCCGTTCCTGTTCCGCATCATCTTTGAAGTACTTAATAAGCGTTGCTAATCCTTCATTTAGTTCCTTTTGATGAGGAGTTGTCTGTCCGCAAACTACCGAACAGCATCCGATAAACAGGCAACAAATTACTATTCTTTCTAAAATTTTATGCGCTTTCATCTGTTTATAATAATATTGACTGTTACACTAATCAATCTATTGGCTTCAGGTTACAAGTACTTCAACGCTGTCACTTTTCGCTCGCTGCCGTTTGTCCATTACGCTGTCCGTCGCATTACCACCGACATCCCGCTACGGGATGTCGGTTGCAACAACCCCCAATAATACCCATTCGCTTATCCTTACTTTTTCTTTTATTTTTTCCCACCCCTGCCCGACAATAAATTTTCGTACTTTGCCACAAGGGTATTCATTTCGGCTACAACATCCTTATAGGCTTCCTTTTTGGAGGGCAGGTCGGCGTAACCGTTGATGGCGCGGACAATGGAGCGGTACACCGTGTCGATTTGCTTGCGGATGGCGCTCACCGAGGGCGAGTTGACGGTTTGCAACGTGGTGGTGATCTCGCGGCATTCCTTTTCGAGGGCGATGAACTGCCGGTTGGCTTCCATCAGTGCATCTACGGCATCTTGTGCGCCGATAGCTTCTACCTCGCTACGGTGTGCTTCGAGCTTGTTGCCTAAGGTGGTGAGCATGGCACTCTCGGCATTTTCGGCCAACCGCGTGGGGTTACCCACTTCTTTGATCACTTTCATCACCCGTTGGGCAGTATCGAACCGCGGGTCTTTCTCGTCGTACAGGATGGACTTCACATAATTGAAGAGTTTGCTGTGCAACTTGTCGCGATAGCTGTCCATCTCGTTCTTCCCGCGTATCTTCTCGTTGCCTTTCTCTATGGCCAGGGCCAGCTCTTCGGCTTTCATGTAATTTGCCAGGTCGATGTAAAGAGGTCCGAGATTTTCGGGGTCGATATTGTACTTTACAAAAATATCGCATGCGCTGCTGTTAAACTGGAAATGTTCGGCATTGCGCAGGTTGTTGGAATTGTTCTTGTTGATCATGGCATCTGTCTTTTTTGATTTATTAATTAAATGAGAAAGAATGCTTCCAGAAAATTCTGAAAGGGTAAAATCTGATGAAATATGCTATCAGAAAGTTCTGATAGGTCAAAACATTGATGAAATACGTTTTCAGAAAGTTCTGATAGGGTGAAACTGATAAAATATACACTCAGAAAGTTCTGAAAGGTCAAAACATTAATGAAATACGTTTCCCGAAAGTGCGGAAAGGGCAAAAATTTAATAAAATGTGTCTCCCGAAAGTGCGGAAAAGGCAAAACATCGCCGGGATGTCATTCCAAAATATTTTGGAACGATCAATTCTCAGGGGGTCACGAAATAATAGTATAAAAGGCTCATCGAAGTAAAATTTAAAAGATTAAAAATACAAATACACCGGAAATAAGTGTGCGTTATTCATAATATATAGGCGATATTGAGATTCCCTTATACAAACATCAAAATTAATATGACAGCAAATATAACGATTTTTCAAATAAAAATCAACATTTTAAATATTAATGTCGTTTATTTTAAGAATGCGGAATCAATATCGTCCTAATATTAGTCACTTTTTCCCATTCCTGAAATCGGCACCAAGATCGAAAAATATAGAAAAGTTGTGTTTACAAGTTATAAAACTATTGTATCTTTATCCCTTCATTAATATGATAATATCTTAAAAAAATAATTTATATATGGATTTTGTACAGAATATCATTCAGAACGCAAAGAAATTTAAAAAGCACATTGTGCTACCCGAGGGCTTTGAGGAACGTACCCTGAAAGCTGCCGATTATGTTTTGGCAAACGATATCGCCCGCCTCAGCATCATCGGAAACCCGGTAGAAATCATGGATAAGGCGAAATCGTTGGGTTTAAAAAACCTTGACAAGGCCAATATCGTCGACCCGAAAAATAACCCCAAGCGTGATGAATATGTCAACCTGATGCTTGAGTTACGCAAAGCCAAAGGTTTAACGCTGGCCGATGCCGAACGGCTTATCGAAGACCCGCTATACTTAGGTACCCTGATGATCAAGGCTGGCGATGCCGACGGTGAAGTGGCAGGAGCGGCAAACGCGACAGGCGACGTGTTGCGGCCAGCGTTCCAATATGTAAAAACATTGCCGGGCATCAGCGTGGTATCCGGTGCTATTTTTATGATCCTCAAAGATAAGGAATTCGGTCACGATGGCGTCATGCTGTTTGCCGACTGTGCCGTACATCCCAACCCCACCGATCGTGAGTTGGCCGAAATTGCTGTCACCACGGCCAAAACAGCCAGAACCATCGGCGGCTTCGAACCGAAAGTCGCTATGCTGAGTTTCTCCACCAAAGGCAGTGCCAAACATGAGATGGTGGACAAGGTGGTCAAAGCTACACAGATAGCCAAAGAGATGGATCCCAGCTTAGCCATCGACGGCGAAATGCAGGTGGATGCCGCCATCATACCCGCCATCGGGAAAAGTAAAGCTCCGGGAAGCGCTATTGCCGGGTATGCCAATGTATTGGTATTTCCTACGCTTGAATCGGGTAACATCGGTTATAAACTGGTACAACGCCTCGGGCATGCCGAAACAGTTGGTCCAGTACTGCAAGGCATGGCTGCACCAATCAATGACCTGTCACGCGGATGTTCCGTCGAGGATATTATCAGTTTGATAGCTATCACTGTAAATCAGGCAGCACACTGTTATTAACATTGGGCACAATAACCTGCTGGGTCTCTAAGACCCGGTAGGTTTCATCAAGCAACTATCAAGACCTGCCGGGTCTTAGAGACCCAGCAGGTCAATTAGTCTTATAATTGTGAAAATGCCGTCGGAGTCCAAATCCAGTCGTTGATACGCGATACTGTATCTGCATAGAACGGGTCGCCGCTGAGTTTCTTCCAGGCGGGATCGTTACGGAATACATCCCAATTTTTATTCAGGGCAGTAAGGTCGTCGAAAGCCAGAATATATACCAGACTGGGCATCCGGTCGCCGGCAATAGTCTCGCCGAATAGTACCGGTTGTAAGCCGGTCCGTTTAAAAATATCGATTTCACCGCCTTCGTTGAACATATGTATCTTACGTTTGGCAGCGGTTAGATTGGGTGATTCGTATGTGCGTACCTGAAAAATACGCGGGTTATTTGCCTTTTTCTGCGTGGGGACTTGTATCTCTGGAAGATTGGTGAAGGCTTTCAGTATCGTTTTCTCCATCGACACAAAAGCCATGTCCGATAAAGGTGCATTCAAAAAGTGATCGCCAGCCTGTATGAAATTTTTATCTTCGAGCAGACGGTCATTCAGTATTACCACCGAGTCTAACGTAGGATGTGGAATGATAACATGCAGTGTCGGACTGTTAAGACCATGTTTTACATTGAATACTCCAACGTTACTGATTCCTGCTTTGTTCAATGCCGGTATGGCCACATCACGGTAGTATTCGGCCACCAGTCCCTGCCTTTTTCCCACTGGAAGATGGTAACGTATCCATTCAAAATATTGTATTCCGCCCGCTGGTCGTGCGATACTTTCGGTAATTCCGGGCATTGCCATCACGGGAGTCATCCCCAACGCAGCGCCTGTTGCTAAAAATGCACGTCTTTTCATTTTCAATTGATGATTGTTAAGGAATAGATTATTGTTTACATTTAAATTCCCGAAACCAATTTCAGGTCGGCCAACGCAATTGCAGTAGCCGCTTCAAGAACTGGCGGCATACGCAAAGTAATACATGTGTCGTGGCGACCAGGCGTCTCAAGAGTAGCCATATCGCCGGTGCGGATGTTCATGGTTTGTTGAGGTTTAGCAATGGATGAGGTCGGTTTCACAGCCACGCGGAACACTACCGGGTTACCATTGGTGATTCCTCCATTGATCCCTCCGGCGTTGTTGGTTCCGGTTTCACCTTCCACACTGATAAAAGCGTCGTTGTGTTCACTGCCATGCATTTGCGCTGCGGCAAATCCGGCGCCAAACTCAAGCCCTTTAATCGCAGGGATGGCAAATATAATATGTCCTATAACGGATTCCATACTGTCGAAAAAAGGTTCACCCCATCCGGCAGGAACTCCTTTAACAATACATTCTACGATTCCACCAACCGAATCGTGTTCTGTTACGCATTGTTCAATGATCTCTTCCCACTGCACACTTCCACCAATCTCGCGAATATGGGCAGTAACTGTTGCCGGGTCTATGATTTTCTTGGCTACAACTCCCGCAGCAACCAATCCTGTGGTAATACGTCCCGAAAAATGTCCGCCACCGCGGTAATCTGTAAAACCTTTATATTTCACTCCAGCAACAAAATCAGCGTGTCCCGGACGAGGAATTTCAGTAAATTGCGAATAATCGCCCGATCGTGTGTTCGTGTTTTCAAACATAATCATGATAGGTGCACCGGTGGTGAAACCATTAAACACACCAGTCATGATTCGTGGTATATCAGCCTCTACACGGGGAGTAGTTCCTTTACCGCCACTGCGGCGCCGGGCAAGATCGGTCTCAAAGTCCGATTCCGATAATGCCATACCAGAAGGACAACCATCGATACAAATGCCGGTACATAAACCGTGCGATTCGCCGAAAATACTTACACGAAACAACCTTCCGAAAGAATTCATAATGAAAAATGGTAAGACGATTTATTGATGAATAACAAATCTGTCTGCAAGTACAAATTTGAAATTCCAAAATTACAATTTTTATCTTCATAGCATGATTCATTGCCCAAAATATGCCGGAAAGCATATTTTGGGATTTCCATTTCTCCATTTTTTGTATTTTAGCATTTTTATTGAAATATATTTTAGCGCTGATCTGATGCGCATTAGCATGTCTGATCTGGATTAAAACACATATAGATGGCCAAAACTTTAGAACAAAAACTGTGTAGCCGTTCATGGGGGTATGCGTTTGTAAGAAATGTATTTGCCCGCCCGTCGCTATACTTATTTTACCGGAAGATAGACGTAATCGGGGCAAAAGATGTTCCTGATTCGGGACCGGTGATTTTTGCCCTGAATCATCAGAATGCATTGATGGATGCATTGATGGTCCTGTGTACTAAAAACCGTCAACCTGTTTTCATAGCCCGGGCCGATATTTTCCAGAAGCCGATAATCATCGTTGCCCTGCATTTTTTTCGTATCCTGCCTGTTTACCGCAAACGCGACGGCGGTAATTCGTCCGACAATAATCAGGAAACTTTCGAATTGATCCTGGACGTATTGCACAGCCGACAGGCCGTTGGTATCATGCCTGAAGGGACACACAACGAGATCAAACGCCTGCGTGTACTTCAAAAAGGTATTTTCCGGCTGGCTATGCAGGCACAGGAGCAGCACGGTAACCAGCCGATGGTTAAGATCGTTCCTGTAGGACTCGAATACACCAGTACCAACGAATTTCGCAGCGATGTGATTGTCAGGTATGGAAAGGTCATTGAAGTTTCGGACTTCTATGACCAATATGTTGAAAATCCGGCAAGAGCCTTCAAGCATATGCAGGATACCCTGACGGAAAAGATGAAGGAAGGGATGATTGACATCACCAATGAGCAACATTACAGCGAAATAGAGCGCCTCCGTGTGTTGTATCAACGACAGGCCTTACAACGCCTTGGCTTGGATGGCCGCAATGCAGAACATCGCTTGCAGGCGCAGCAAAAAATTATTGCTGCATTGCAGGGATACGACCTGACCAACCCCGGCGAAATGTCGGAGCTGTGCCTTGCGGTCAGGGACTACCTTGGCATCATCAAGAAACATAACCTGCGTGATTGGGTGATCGAACGTCAACCATACTCGCTGGTAGACCTACTTATGCGAAGCGTATTGGCGCTTTTGGGCATTCCTTTCTGGATATTAGGTCTGCTGTTCAATTACATACCTTACAAACTGTCAACTATTGTTTCGCGTAAGGTGAAAGATCCTCAGTTTGTCAGTTCGGTACAATTTGTAGCCGGATTGGTGCTTTACCCACTCTACGATCTCATCATGATCGTGTTGTTGGTAATCTTTGTGCCCTGCATATGGGGTAAAATTCTCATGCCTCTGCTGTTGATTCCCTTGGGGGTATTTGCTGAAGAGTATTACCTTTCCATGACGAAGCTTGCTGCCCGATTCCGTTTCTGGTTCGGCAAACGAAAGAAAGATGCCGAAGTACTTCGGGCCATCGATTTAAGGAAAAATATTTTTGAACTTATGAAAGGTATTGATCTATAGAAATGTACCGTCTTTTCGCATTCGATTTTACAAGAATATTGCTGTTTATTCGCCTGTAGGGAGATAGCTCATTTTCTCGAACTGTTCTATTTCTTCTATAAAATCTAATTGCGGGAATTGTTGTTTCAGTTTAGCGATTTTCTCAAGACAGGCAGTGGCAAATTTCCGGCATTCGGATGTACGGTGTATTGGTCTGTGTGCCGCTGCTTTTACAACGTCTTCCACTTGCTTCATTGTTTGTAGCGCTTCTTCCGTTATATAACTTTCGCTGAAACGTTGCCAGATATAGTTGGTAGCTACGGCATTCGGATGTGACATATCTTCGTCATAAAAACGGTAGTCACGCAACTCATCCAAAACAATCTCATACGCAGGGAAGTAGTCGGTATTTTCCAGATCTCGGTTCAAACGCTCCACTGCCAGCAACAACACCGATTTGCTCAGTTGGTTTTCGTGGGCTCCATCGCGCAGGTGTCGTATGGGGCTCACCGTAAAGACAACTTTGATGGCAGGATTGAATTGCCGTAGCTTGGTAATGGTCTTTGTCCATGTAGCATATATTTCATCCACATCAAAACGGATGCGTTCAAAATCGGAAGCCGGGAATTTGTGACAGTTGGACACGATATGTCCGTCGATCTTCCGTCGGTATGCCCAAGCTGTACCAAAAGTGACGAAAAGCCATTCCGAAATACGTAATTGTTCGTGTGCACGCCGCAACTCAGCATTGATTTGCTTCAAGCATATGGAGGAATCGGGGTGTGAAAATCGTCCGTGATGGTCGAAACTGCACCACAGTTCGTTATGTTGCTGCAATTCGCTGATCGTATAAGGAATTCCAGCGATGATCCGTTCCAGGTTATGCGCTGCCGGCATTGGATGGTAAACAATTCCGGACGGGTTAAGTACAATGTCGAATTTAAATTGTTGTAACCGATTGCCCATGTTTTCGGCAAAACACGAACCTAACATCAGGAGTGGCGTGCCGTAGCGTATTTTCTCAGGCGACGCGGTACATTTTACGATTGTTCTGAACAGTTCCATTTTCTATAACCTTTTTCGACAACCATTTCGTCACATACTGGAAAACAACCTCGCTACAAGCGTCGTTAAGCAAATCATGATGCATACCCCGCCATTGTTTATAGGTAGTATATTCCCCGGCATTTTGGGCAAAAGATTTACTGGCCTGGTATGATGTTAACGGATCGGCGGTTCCGTGCATCAGCAAAAGCGGCACGTTCAGCCGGTGTTTATTCCGGAGGATGGTCTCGCTGTTTGTCCACAAATCGGAAAAGAGCTTGAGAGATATTTTTTTATGAAGTAACGGGTCGGTTTTGGTACTTTTCACACCTATGCCATCTTGAGCAAGTTGTTCGGCCTTGATACCCGTATTGACAGTGAACCACGGTAAGAGATGAGACGCGCATTTGCCCACTTTCACCAACCACGGCGATGGTGGATTCACCAGTTTCAGCCATGGCGATGAAGCGATAATACCCTGCACCATCACATTTTTTTCGATGGCATAACTTAATACGATATGCCCGCCCATACTGTGGCCCAATAATACAATAGGTATATCCGGGAATTTTTTACGCATATCTTTAATGATTGCCCGGAGATCATCCGTAATGTTTTTCATAGAAGCATGTCCGCGTATACCCGACGAGCGGCCATGTCCACGAAGATCGAATGTCAATACTCCGGCTGACTGCGCTACAAGTTTATTCGCCCAGCCGTCATAGCATCCACTGTGTTCGCCAATACCATGTACCATCACAACAAGTACATCCATGGAAACATCCGGAAGCCATAGTTTTCCATAAAGCTTTGCCCCCTTGGGCCTTTTCCAATAATATTTTTCGACTTGCATACCGACTCGGATTCTTGATCCGTATCCGTTTCTCAAATATATGACTGAACCTTGCAAAAATTATAACATCAGGAAACAAAAAAATGTTCCAGATTCGCAGCGTAAAATTAATAAATATTTGAATATGGGATGTGGAAAATTACAAGGGTGCATGACAAATTGAACAAAGCTTTGCAATTTGTCTTACACCCGGTTTTAACTGTTTTGTATTTTTTCCAAAACTTTTTGTATCTTTGTGATTGCTATTTAATCAGAGCATGATCAAACGAATTGCAGCCATATCATTTTTGGTTTTAGCCAATATAGTTTTATTGGCGGTGGCTGTTATGCCCCATCACCATCACGGGGAAATGATGTGTTTTGTGAGTTCACATTGCCATCACAACGACGGTTGCGGCAGCGATCAATCATGTTGCCATCACGATTCCCAGCAATCTTCGAAGGAGCACGAACATTCCGGCGATGCTAACTGTTGCAATGTGGGCGAATGGCTGTTGCCCAACATAGAACCCGAACACAAGCATCAACATCACTGCCTTTGTACAACATGCGACATCAGTAATGATTTATTCATTGCTATCCTTCCCGATTTTCCCAAACCGACCATACAACTGGTAAATCTGCCTTTCAGGCAAGCACCGACAGACGATACTATTCTGCAAATATTCGTGAGCCGGATACACGGCTTGCGTGCCCCTCCTTTTGATGGAACACAGATGACACGGATTTAACGGATATGCGCAGATTTTGAATCTGTGAATATTCGTATCATATATGTGTGTCATTTTTAAAAATCAGCGAACTTAGCGGAGCGATCTCACCGAAGGTAACTCAGTTTGATCAGCGTCATCCGCGTTCTATTTCCGCATTCCATTAAATCAATAAAAAATGAAAATCATTACATACATAATATGTATCGCGATACTGTTTGTTGCCTGTCATCGCGGACAGAATCATGACCCCGATCATGACGAACATGATCACGACCACGAAGGCCACAACCATGAAGCCGTTGCTGATGGCAGCCATGGACACGCTCCCGGCGAAATCGTCATCTTGCCGGAACAGGCTGAAGCAGCCGGATTACAAGTCGAAACCGCTTGGCCAAAACCATTCGACATGGTGATTAAAACCAGTGGGCAGATACAAGCCGCTCAAGGCGATGAACTAACCGTCGTAGCGCCGTCAAACGGCATCGTAGCGTTCGTACGTTCGCTTACCGAAGGTTCGGCAGTGCGGCAAGGCGATGTGCTGGTGACCATCTCGTCGCAGCACATGCTTGAAGGCGATCCTGTTGTCAAGGCAAAGCTGGCTTATGAACAAGCTGAACGTGAATACCGGCGTGCCACGTCCCTGACAAAAGATACATTGATGTCGGCACGCGAATACGAACTGGTACGCACCAATTACGAAACGGCAAAAGTGACCTACGATGCATTGGCCAAAAGCCAAACGGCAAAAGGTATCACTGCAACGGCAGGCATTGGCGGGTACATAAAGAATCGCCTGGTAGCCGAAGGTGAATATGTGACAGCCGGGCAACCGCTTGTTACCGTGTCGCAGAACCGCCGGTTACAACTTAAATGCGATGTCCCCGAAAAATATTACAACCTGTTGGCCACTGTCACCACGGCAAACTTCAGGACTCCATACGATGATACATTGTATAAACTGGCTGACCTGAAAGGCCGTATGGCTTCATATGGACGCTCGGCCAATACTGCATCATTCTACATCCCGGTAACGTTTGAGTTCGACAACATCGGAAACATCACACCGGGTGCATTTGTAGAAGTGTACTTGATGTCCAAACCGATGGGCAATGTAATGACGGTTCCGCTCAAAGCGATGATCGAAGAACAGGGATTGTATTTCGTATACGTACAGACCGAAGAAGACGGGTACATGAAGCGCGAAGTGAAACCCGGCGATGACAACGGCCAGGATGTACATATTCTTGCTGGACTCAAACCCGGAGACAAAGTGGTAACCCGAGGCGCTATGCATGTAAAATTAGCCAGCAATACATCCGCGATCCCGGAACATAGCCATAGTCATTAAATTATTCAACGATTCAATAATTCAATAATTCAAAGTTGATGGGTTGGGTGGATCTTGTTGGACTTTTAAAATCTGGTAGGTCTCGCCGAAATTTAAGTTTCAATATCCTGTAATTCTTTCAACAAGTCAGGATTTCGCTTGGAATGAAAAATATCCAAAATATAAATGATAGAGCCTTGTATTTTGAAAATCAATTTGTAATTATCGACTAATGCAAACCTGTATTGATGCTCTGTGGTTTCCAATTCCCGACATTCGGGATACGCAAATGGATTTACGGCAGTTTTTTGCGCCTTCGCGAGCATTTTGTCAACATATTTGCGAGCCGAAGATTTCCCGTATATATCTTCCCAATAATAGGAAGAAATGCGTAATGAAAGTAGTGCGTGGTTTGTCCAACGAACTGTACAACCCGGTTTAATCATCAAAATGTTGATAAAGAATCTTTTTGGCTTCTTCAGTTGTATAGGTTTTCCCGTTAAGGATATCCTGTTCTGCTTGGGCAATACGCTTTTTGAACGTATCGATACTCATTGGTTCTCCGGAAATTGCATAATTTTCACCCAAGTTGCGGACATTTTTCACGTTGCGCATCTTACGAAGAACACTGATCAGCTCGCGTTCATTATCAGATACTTCAACAAGTAATTCAACCATGATGTTTTTTATTATGATTTATTGCAAAAATACATTTTTCTGTCATCAAAAACAATTTTTTATTACGTTGAGGTTCGCTGAGAAGACGCAGAGAATCACTGAGGTTTAAATCCGTGTCGTTCTGTGTGATCTGTGTCGTCAGTGTTCTATTCAAAAATCTAAAAATCAATGTTAAATCGAATCATACAATTTTCATTAAATAATCGCTTAGTGGTGCTTATCGGCGCAGTATTACTGTTGATGGCCGGTTTGTACACAGCTTCGGATATGGAGGTGGACGTGTTTCCCGACCTGAATGCTCCCACAGTAGTGGTGATGACCGAGGCACAGGGCATGGCTCCCGAAGAAGTGGAGCGGCTGGTGACTTTCCCTGTGGAAACAGCGGTGAATGGCGCTACCGGTGTGCGTCGCGTCCGTTCATCGTCTACCACAGGCTTTTCGGTAGTATGGGTAGAGTTCGACTGGGGTACCGACATTTACCGGGCACGACAGATCGTTACCGAGAAACTTTCGGTCATCGGCGAGTCGCTGCCTCCTAATGTGGCGCGTCCCACACTTGGACCGCAATCGTCGGTGCTGGGCGAGGTAATGATCGTCGGGCTTACGTCTGAGACTACTTCGTTGCAGGATCTCCGGACCATTGCCGATTGGACCATCCGTCCACGGCTGCTCTCCACGGGCGGTGTGGCGCAGGTGACTGTACTAGGCGGCGATATCAAGGAATATCAGGCATTGTTAGACCCGTTGCGCATGAAACATTACGGTGTAACGCTCGACGAGATAATGGTTGCCGTCCGCGGGATGAACCAGAATACGTCCGGTGGAGTGCTTTACGAATCAGGCAATGAATACATCGTGCGCGGGGTACTTTCAACCAACGATGTGAATTCAATGGGCAAGGCGCTCGTGAAAAGTGTCGGTGGAATGCCTGTATTGCTTGCCGATGTGGCCACCGTGCAGCCGGGGAATAAATCACCAAGGCTTGGTGTCGCATCCGAACGTGCGCACCCGGCTGTACTGCTCACCGTCACCAAGCAACCCGCCACGGGAACCATCGAGTTGACGGAAAAACTTGATGCCGCACTGGCCGACTTGCAAAAAAACATGCCAGCCGATGTCCATATTTCTACCGACACCTTCCGTCAGTCGCGCTTCATCGACAGTTCCATCAATAATGTGAAGGATGCCCTTTTCGAAGGGAGTATCTTTGTGGTGATTGTGCTGTTCCTCTTCCTGATGAACGTCCGTACCACAGTCATTTCACTGGTAGCTATCCCCCTGTCGCTGTTGTTTGCCATCCTCACGCTCCGGACTTTTGGTATGACTATCAATACGATGAGTCTCGGCGGTATGGCCATCGCTATCGGTTCGTTGGTGGATGACGCCATCGTGGATGTGGAAAACGTATTTAAACGCCTGCGCGAAAACAGGCAACTTTCACCATCTGAACAAAAAAGCGTCATCCAAGTAGTATTTGATGCCTCCAAGGAAGTCCGCATGCCGATTTTCAATTCCACGCTCATCATCATCGCCAGTTTTGTCCCCTTGTTTTTCCTTAGCGGGATGGAAGGACGCATGTTGCGGCCGTTAGGCATCACCTTCATCGTGTCGTTGTTCGCCTCCACAATCGTTGCCCTCACGCTTACGCCCGTGTTGAGCACTTACCTTCTTGGCGGGAAACCCCGCAGCGAAAAAGCCGACCGGGACCCGTATGTTGCCCGTAAACTGAAAGCCGGCTACAGCCATGCATTGGAATGGGCGCTCGATCACAGGAAAATCGTATTGGGTTCTACTATGGGTTTGTTGGTGGCAGCTGTTGTACTGTTCTTCACCTTCGGGAGAAGTTTTTTGCCACCGTTCAACGAAGGTTCGTTTACCATTGTGGTGAGTACCCTTCCGGGGATTGACCTCGAAGAATCGGACAAGCTGGCGCGTCGTGCCGAAGAACTGATCCTTTCCGTGGACGGGATACAAACGGTTGCCCGGAAAACAGGACGTGCCGAACTGGACGAACATTCTTTCGGGGTAAATGTTTCTGAAATAGAGGCTCCTTTCGAATTGAACGGACGGAGCAAGAAAGAAATTACAGATGAACTCCGTGCCAAGCTGATGACTTTACCGGGGGTAAGCATTGAGATCGGACAACCGATCTCGCACCGCATTGATGCCATGTTGTCGGGTTCGCGGGCAAACATCGCGATTAAGCTTTTCGGCCCCGACCTTAACCGGCTTTTCGGTATCGGTAACCAGATCAAGTCAGCCGTACAAGGTGTGGAGGGTATTGCCGACCTGAATGTAGAACAACAGGTCGAGCGTCCGCAGCTCAAGATCACACCCAACCGCGAGATGCTGGCTCGTTACGGCATCACGCTGCCCGAATTTTCTGAAATCGTACAGGTGATGTTGGCCGGCGAAGTGGTATCGCAAGTATATGAAAATGGCCGTACTTTTGACCTTACCGTGAAGGTGGCCGACGATCATCGCGACCGTATCCGGCGTATCCATGAGTTGACCATTGACGCCGGCGACGGGCGGAAAATTCCGCTTGAATATGTGGCAAATATTGAGTCGACCTCCGGTCCCAATACCATCAACCGTGAGAATGTGCAGCGTAAGATCGTAGTATCAGCCAACATTACCAGTGGCGACCTCCGTGGTGCAGTAAACGATATCCGCAATGCTATCGACAATAATGTCGTCCTGCCCGAAGGTTACCATGTAGCGTATGGCGGACAGTTCGAGAGCGAAGCAGCAGCATCGCGCACGCTATACATTACGTCGCTTTTTGCCATTCTGGTTATCTTCCTGTTACTCTACAATGAGTTTCGCAACACACGACAGGCAGTGGTAATCCTGCTCAACCTGCCGTTGGCGCTCATCGGCGGTGTAGTGATGATTTGGCTGACCTCGGGTATCGTGAGTATACCGGCCATCATCGGATTTATCTCGCTGTTCGGTATCGCCACACGTAACGGCATGCTGCTGGTGGCGCGTTATAACGATCTCACGGCTGTAGGTACGCCTCGCCATGAGGCTATCCTTCATGGTTCGCTCGACCGCCTCAACCCAATTCTGATGACAGCCCTCTCGTCGGCACTGGCGCTCATACCATTGGCTTTGAAAGGCGATCTACCCGGCAACGAGATACAAAGCCCTATGGCACAGGTGATTCTTGGCGGATTGATCACGTCAACTTTATTGAATATGTTTGTGATACCGTTGGTAAGCAGTGGGATTCGTGGCGGAAAAAGAAAGGTAGAAGTGAAGATGACATAGCAAAAAGGTATGTTGACATAGCTCGGAGCAATGTCGACATAGGTAAAATGGTATGTCGACATTGCAAAAAGGTATGTATACATGGGTTGAAGATATGTTGACATCGTTAAAAAGGCAAGTAGACATAGCAAAAAGGTATGTCTACATAAGCCGGAGCAATGTCAACATAGCTAAATAGTAGAATGACATAGCAAAAAGGTATGTCAACATAGTTCAGAGGTAAGTAGACATAGCAAAAGGCAAAGTCATCGAAGTTAAGCTGCCCTTCAGGGCGCAGGACACTTCCTGTCCTTTTTTATCCCAACGTGTCACTTCGTTTGCGTTGGGCTGAATTAAACTGGGCTTTCAGCCCGATCTTAATAGCTCAAATGTCGAATTTGAATAACTTTAAAAATCATGAAATCCATTTTGAAAATAAGTGTTTTACTGGCCGTCATTATGCTGTTATTTGGTACTTGCCAGAACGAAGCAGATCGGAAAGCACAAAACATAGAAACGTTTGCCCGTTTGTATGGATATGCCCGATGGTTTCATCCGAGCGATGAAGCGCAGGATATAGATTGGAATAGGTTTGCTGTGCTTGGTATCCAGAAAGTAGAAAATATCAAATCGAAAAAAGAATTAAGAGATACTCTTTTTAAACTATTTTCACCTATCGTTCAAGGGTTGCAGATATATGAAGCGGATCAACCCGAAGATTTCAATCCGGATATCCTTTTATCGCCCGACCCGGATACAAAACCGATTGCCTGGCAACATCATGGAATATACCTGGGTATGCAAGGTAATGTTTATAAAAGTGCAAGAACCAATAAAATCAAAGTAGATGAAGGAAACTATTCAATAATAAGAAAGGTTTTTACCAGTTTAACACATCTAAGTGGCAAAAAGATTAAACTTTCAGGATATTTCAAGATCAAAAATCCGACAAACAGGGGACAGGCGACGCTGTTTGTTCTCCCTTTTGCCAATATAAAAGATATGCAAACATATAACATCAAACACAAGGTATCCATCAAGTCGCAGGATTGGGAAAAATACGAACTAGAACTGACAATCCCCAGAGAAACCATTGAGATGAATTACGGGTTGATGATTGAGGGAGATGGTGAAGTTTGGGCGGATGATTTCCGGTTTCTTGTGAACAATGATGGAAAATGGGAGCCTGCCGATACGGTAAATGTGGGATTTGAGCATGGTAAGATCGACAAAGAACAATCCAATGACTGGAGAGAAGCTCTGAAACACCATGCTTTTGAAATATCCGGCGATGAATCTCATTCAGGAAAATATTGCCTCAAGGTAAACTATACAGGAAAAATGTATGACCGTATGCCCCAATTTGGCGAAGTGACCAGGGAACCAATCGGTAATAACCTTGTTTGTGTGGTTCCATTGGTATTGCAAACAAATGACACGACCACTTTTCCCAATACGGACATAAAATCGTTGGCACAGTTAAAATCCGAAATCTCCGGTATAGAACTCAGCAGTAGTTTCAACCCGCAGGTAAACCTGGCAAGTGTGGTGATTGTTTGGAATGTATTACAACATTTCTTTCCGTATTTCGATGTAGTCGATACGGATTGGGATCAGGTATTGGGCGAGACATTGAGGAGTACGCTTACCAATGAGCGGCAGAAAGATTTTTTTGTGACATTGAGCAGGATGGTAGCTAAAATTGAGGATGGACACGGAGTTGTTTATAGTGAGACAATGTATCATTTGCCTATCCGGACAGAGCTGATCGAAAATGAAATTGTCGTTACCGTTTCAAATGATGAAGTATTGGAAAAAGGGGATATTATCAGAAAAATTGATGGAAAATCTGCCATGGAGGCACTAAATGAAATTGAGGAAAGAATATCCGGATCACCACATTTACGGAGGCACCGGGCACTAAATATCTTTGGCAGTAAGTTCGATTCCGGTATGAAAACCAACCTTCTGATCGACCGAGATGGTAAAGAGCAAAATGTAACCATATCGAACATCAGTAACAATAAAAATATTTTTTTCAATTCTATTGAAGACTATAAATATTCGTCTGAAAAAATAGTTGAGATAGAACCCGGTATTTACTATGTCAACATGGCCAATTGTAACGAAAAAGATTTTGATCAGAAAATTGATGTATTGGTTGAAGCAAAAGCGATAATTTATGATCAAAGATGGGGAGTACACTTAAGCTTTTTCCATATTGTTCCTTACCTGGTTAAAGAGCCTGTGATTTCTACATGGTGGAATGTCCCACGACCCGTCTATCCCAACCGCAAAGCGATGGAATTCAGCAAATCCAATTGGAACATTCAGCCCAAACAGCCATTGTTCAAGTCAAAAAATATCATCATGAATGCGCCCTTAGTTGTGAGTTCCGGTGAAACGATGATGAGCATCATTGACCATTACCAGCTAGCAACAACAGTTGGAGAGCCAACAGCAGGATGTAACGGCAATATCAATTTTATTGAACTTCCATGTGAATATAGAGTCATGTGGACAGGAATGAAAGTACTGAAACATGACGATAGTCAACTTTATCTGAAAGGATTTCAGCCTGATTATCCTGTAAGTAAAACCATTCAGGCAATAAAAGAAGGAAGAGATGAATGCTTGGAAAAAGCATTGGAAATTGCCAGAGAACCGAGATCGTTGTAAAGAAGTTTACCTAATAATTGTTATTAAGACCTAACAGGTTTTAAAAACCTATCAGGTCTCACAAAAATCATAAAACCATGAAATCAAAAATCATCACCATTTTGATCCTTGTCGCTTGTCATTTGTCACTCGTTACCGGGCAATCGACTATGGACGCTGTGTTGCAAAGCATCGAGGCCAATAGCACCACGTTGCAGGCGCTCAAGCAACAAACCGAAGCGCAGAAACTTGGTAACCGTACCGGTATTTATCTTACCAATCCCGAAGTCGGATTTGGTTATCTTTGGGGAAATCCATCATCGACCGGTAACCGTACCGATTTCAGTGTCACACAGTCGTTCGACTTCCCTACGGCTTACGCTTACAAGTCGAAGGCAGCCAACGGCCGTAACCGTATCGCCGATTATGGATATGAGCAACAACGCAAAGAGTTGTTAATACAGGCCGGTACGGTATGTGTCAGCCTGGTGTATTGTAATGTTTTGAAAGTGGAGTTGGATAAGCGTTTGCAACATGCACAAAGCATTGCTGCTGCCTGGCAGGAACGTTTTACCCGCGGCGATGCCGACATCCTCGAACGCAACAAAGCACAACTAAACCTGCTGAACGCCCGTAAGGCCGCCGAAGCAAATGATATCGAACGTAACGCCCTGTTGGCAGAGTTGCAACGGCTCAACGGCGGCCAGGCGCTTACATTTGACGACACCATATATCCTACCTATAATATTCCTCAGGATTTTGAACAATGGTACACGCAAGTGCAACAGCGAAACCCGACTTTGCAAGCGGCAGCCCAGGAAATAGAAGTGAGTAAACAGCAGGTGAAGTTAAACCGTGCGCTGAGCCTTCCGAAATTCTCAGCAGGTTACATGAGTGAGGCCATCCTAGGTACGATGCTCCAAGGACCGGTTGTCAGCATCAGTATCCCTTTGTGGGAAAACAAGAATACCATCAAGCAGGCGAAGGCACAGACGGCCGCATGGCAGAATATTGAGGCCGACAGCCGCATGCAGTTCTACAACTCGCTAAAAACACAATACGCTAAAGCGACAAGCTTGCAAGCAATGGCCGCCGACTACCGCAACGCTTTGCAAACATCAAATAATGCCGATTTATTGAAGAAAGCGTTGGATATGGGACAATTATCGTTGATCAATTATATCATGGAGCTAACCATATATTACGATGCGATGAATAATGTGTTGCAGGCCGAACGCGATGGTTGGATGGCTGCACTGGAGTTGCGGCAATGGGAAGAGTAAGTAGACATTATACCCGACAATCATATTTATTTTCATGAAGACCAAGATAACGATAACATGATGCACAATTTTCAACTACCTTTGTCACATTCCCTATCCTTAAGAGTTGCTGGGTATTGGTTCATTGTCTTTAGTTCCTGATCGAATAATGCTTTGATCGGTTGAGGATTAGAAATAGAAAGGCCAAAGGATTTTGCCCCGAACCAAACGACAGTGAATATAATGAACTTAACAATCTTAAGCATGTTGGAATAATACATATTCATAAATCAATAAATCACAGCCCAATGGCAAAATCAATTAAAGAAGCAGCCTTGCAATACCACTCGGAGGGCAAGCCTGGAAAAATCGAAGTCATTCCGACAAAACCATACAGCACTCAACGCGATTTGTCTTTAGCATACTCTCCCGGGGTAGCTGAGCCGTGTCTCGAAATAGAAAAGAATCCCGAAACGGCTTATGACTATACCGCCAAAGGGAATCTGGTCGCAGTTATTTCTAACGGGACAGCTGTGCTTGGGTTGGGCGACATTGGCGCCCTGTCGGGTAAACCGGTCATGGAAGGCAAAGGGTTGTTGTTTAAGATCTTTGCGGGAATTGATGTATTCGACATCGAAATCAACGAAAAAGATCCCGAAAAGTTTATCCAGATTGTCAAGGGTATCGCTCCGACATTTGGAGGGATCAACCTTGAAGACATCAAGGCGCCCGAATGTTTTGAAATTGAGAACCGCTTAAAAGAAGAGTTGGATATCCCCGTGATGCACGACGACCAGCACGGTACAGCCATTATTTCGGCTGCTGGCTTGGTAAATGCACTTGAGATAGCCGGTAAGAAAATTGAAGATATCAAGATCGTGGTCAATGGCGCCGGGGCATCGGCCAATTCGTGTACCAAACTATACATGAGACTGGGTGCACGCAAGGAAAATATCGTAATGTGCGACAGTAAAGGCGTTATCTCCATACATCGTACTGATCTGAACGAGTCTAAAAAGTTTTTCGCAACCGACAAGAATATCAAGACATTGGCCGAAGCTGTTGTCGGGGCTGATGTGTTTGTCGGCCTTTCGGTAGCCGATGTGCTCACCAAAGAAATGGTGCGTACCATGAACAACAACCCTATTGTTTTTGCATTGGCCAATCCCAACCCTGAAATTTCTTACGCTGAGGCTAAAGAATCGCGTCCCGACCTGATTTTCGCTACCGGACGTTCGGATTATCCCAATCAAATCAACAATGTATTAGGTTTTCCGTACATCTTCCGTGGAGCGTTGGATGTCCGCGCCAGTAAGATCAATGAAGAAATGAAGGTTGCTGCCGTACATGCCATTGCCCGCTTGGCCAAGCAGACTGTACCCGATGTGGTAAACGCTGCCTATGGCATCAACCGCCTATCTTTTGGCCGCGATTACCTGATACCGAAACCGATGGATCCGCGCCTGCTTACCGAAGTGGCCCCTGCCGTAGCAAAAGCTGCTATGGAATCGGGTATAGCCAAGATGCCGATTGCCGATTGGGAAGCATATAAATTGAAACTGCGTGACCTGATGGGTTATGATAATAAGCTGGTGCGTCAATTCACCGAAATGGCCAAACAGAATCCCAAGCGCGTGGTGTTTGCGGAAGGAAGCCACGAAAATATGCTGAAAGCAGCGGTAACAGCGAAAAACGAAGGTATTTGTATTCCTATCCTGCTGGGGAACGATGAACGTATCGAGAAATTAGCAGCAAGCCTGCAATTGGATATTACGGGAATTGAAATTGTTAACCTGCGCCACGACCGCGAAGAGGAACGGCGCGACCGTTATGCGCATCTCCTGGCCGAAAAGCGTGCCCGTGAAGGCGCTACATACGATGAAGCCCGCGACAAGATGTTCGAACGCAACTACTTTGGCATGATGATGGTAGAAACCGGTGATGCCGATGCTTTCATTACAGGTGTATATACCAAGTATTCCAACACCATCAAGGTGGCAAAGGAAGTGATTGGTATCCGTGAAGGACACAGTCATTTCGGAACCATGCATATTTTCACCGGTAAAAAAGGCACATTCTTCTTAGCCGACACGCTGATCAACCGTCATCCAACGACAGAAGCGCTGATTGACATAGCCAGTCTGGCTGCCGAAACAGTTCGGTTCTTTGCCAAAGATCCGGTCATCGCCATGCTGTCGTATTCCAATTTCGGCGCCGATTCCGAAGGTAGCCCGGCAAGCGTACATGAAGTAATACGAATCATGCAGGAACGTTATCCCGATTTGCCTATCGACGGCGAAATGCAGGTAAACTTCGCATTAGACAAAAAGCTTCGCGACCGTAAATTCCCCTTCAATAAATTATGTGGGAAAGATGTAAATACGTTGATATTTCCGAACCTAAGCTCGGCCAATACCGCCTACAAACTGTTACAGGAAATGGGTATTGGCGAAACCATTGGCCCACTCCAGATGGGGTTGAACAAACCGATCCACTTCACGGACATCGAAAGTTCGGTGCGCGATATCGTCAATATTACCACTGTTGCGGTGATTGACGCTATTGTGCAGGAACATACTGTGAAGAGATAAAAATAACAAGGTGTGATTCAGTAAGCCTGTTTTTCTTCAGGTTGCCTGATCACACCTTTGTTTTTCCATCGTCCCGAACGGTAATACAGGAAAGCAAACACCGTTCCTATACTCCATGCAATCGGGATCGACCACCAAATACCATCAGGGCCTATGAGATCGGACAGGAAAGATGCCACAGGAATACGTACCAGCCAGAGTGACAATAATGTGATAAACATAGGAACCAATGTATCACCAGCGCCGCGCATCACCCCGGTATAAATAAACATGGTGGAAAATACGATGCAAAACGGACAGACAATCATCAGGTAGCGCACCCCGATGGCAATTACATCCGGGTTGATTTCCGTAGAAAATAACATCATGACCGGACGGGCAAAGATCATCACAACTGCGGAAATAACAATGGTGAGTATGGCTGACATAAGGAGCGTGGCATTCAACCCTGATGGAATCCGGTCTTGCCTGCGGGCGCCAACATTTTGCCCCACGAAAGCTGCTATGGCAATGGAAAAAGTCATTGCCGGGACGCATGCCAGCGAATCAATACGGTTAACAATCGAATAAGCGACCAGTATGTCACTATTGTCTGTACTGAACCGGTTGACAATACCCAGCAAGGCCATCATCCCCACAGCAACCAGTGCTTGCTGTACCCCGTTGGGAAGGCCAATGCGTACACTATTGCGGAATATCTCCAAATCGAAAATAAGCCGGTGGAGCGTAATTTTAATGACGGGATGTTTCCGGTTAAGCCATACAATCATACCGGCCACAGTGAGGGCTTGTGTCAGGATGGTAGCCCAAGCTGCTCCTGCAATGCCCCAATCCATGCCGGGAACAAACGCCAGCAGGAGAATGACATTCAGCCCGGACGAAATCAACATGCAATATAGCGGTGTTTTGGAATCACCAACTCCACGCAAAATAGCGCTCAAGCAGTTAACACCAAACAACGGGAGTAACCCAACCAAGTTGATTTGCATGAATGTCTTTGCATCGCCGAATACATTTTCCGGGGTCTTCACCAAGCGTAACAATGGGGCACAGAAGAATAATCCTACCACCATCACCAGCAACGCCGCCACAATGATAAAAATAATCACCGTATCGACAGACCGTTTCATCTTCACCGTGTCTTTTGCCCCGAAATATTGCGAAACGATAACCGTGCAACCCATCGTGATGCCGATGATGAAGGAAACCAAAGCAAACAGCACAGGCATAGACGACCCCACGGCCGCCACAGCTTCAGGACCGATGTAATTGCCTACAATGTAAAAGTCAGCTACGCTATATAACTGCATCAGCACATTGCCGATCAGCATCGGGATAGAAAATTGCAGTAGCAATTTCCATGATTTGCCTTCAGTGAGATCTAACATGCTATAACACTCCGATGCTTCGTAATACAAATACAAAAAGGAAAATACTCACGCTGGAGCCAACAGTGGTTAACACCACAATTTGTCCCGACAACTCGCCGTCACACCCCATGTTTTTTGCCATGATATAGCTGCTGACGGCGGTAGGTGTGGCGAAAATACATAACAGCACGCTCAGGTCAATGGCGCGGAATCCCATCAGGATGAATGCCAACATGGCCACCATCGGAACAATGACCAAACGGGCAGTAGTTGCCGAAAACACCTTCCATAAATTGTTGCTTAAACTCCTGAACTTGAACTCACCGCCCATCAGGAACAGTGCCAGTGGCGAAGCTGCGGTAGCCAAGTCGCTGATAGGTTTATTGACGGCAACAGGAAGGTTTAGATGAAGGACGCCGGACAGCATCCCGGCAACACATCCGATGATTAAAGGATTCCGGGCGATGTCTGCAAGTAATTGACCGAAAGAAATACGATTTCCCCGTGTTTCGGAAAAAAACGACAGGATAACAACTGCTGCAATGTTGTAAAACGGGATCATCACACCCATCAGCATGGAAATGGAGTGGGCGGCGGCTTGTCCGTACATGCCGGTAGCCAGCGGCATGCCGTAGATCAGGAAATTACTCCGGTAGATACCCTGTACCATACTTCCGCGCTGACCGCTCTGTTTGACAAACAATGGTACAAGGCACAATGATACGGCAATGATGATACTGATCCCGGCCATCGCCGAAAAAATCAGCCGTGTATTGGTAAAATCGCCATGGAAAGTACCGCGGATGTTCTGGAACAACATCAATGGGAGCAGGAATTTGAATACAAATTTGTTGGCTTCCGACAAGAAGTTATCCGAAACAAAATTGATCTGCCTGGCAATGTATCCTGCGGCAATCAAAATAAACAGCGGCGCTACCGCATTAATCGAGAAAAGGAAATCGTCCATACGGATAAGGGTCGATGCAAAGGTAGTAATTTCATGTTACCATACTGTGACTGGCGCCAAAATAAACAGGAGATGCACGGTTTGTACATCTCCTGTCAATATATCTGCTGCTTATCTATTTTTTATTAAATCATAAACAGTTCAGCCAAAAGATTAGAAAACTACTAATTTGGTGGAATCACTTCCACTCATCAACCGATCCAGAATTCACTGTATCCGGCCATTGGTTGTTGTTTTTCAGGACGCGTAGGTTTAGCTTTCCTGAAATTCACTTCATATCCTTCCATTCTTACACTTTCTTCTACTTTCCGTTTGGAAGGATTCTCTCCTTGTAGGCCTTCGCTCATAAACTGAGTTGAGACCTTACCTCTCACGTTGGCGAGCCTTTGTCGCAGGCTGCTTCCAACAAAGTAATCTCCTGCTTTCATAACTCATGACTTTTGAGGTTAACACTTCGATAAATTCACGTTATAAAGATACGCAAATTATTCATAAAATGTTTCATTTTTTCTCATAAAAATTTGTAAAAACAAAAATTATTATTATAATAAAATTCAACTTTCTTGCAGACAGTATTTTAGGCGTCCATTTTTTCGATCATTTCATCCGTTACTTCCAGATTATGGAAAACGTTCTGCACATCATCGTCATCCTCGAACAATTCCACAATCTTGAGAACTTTAACACCACTCTCGGCATCAAGTGTTTTTGCCTCCACCGGAATGCGTTGTAATTCTGCATTTTCCACCTCAATACCCAATTCTTCAAGTCTTCTTTGCACCGGAATAAATCCCTCAAGCGGTGTAGTAATGACAAACGAGTCATCCTGTTCCTCAAAATCATCCACGCCTGCATCTATAATTTCCAATTGAAGTTCATCCGCGTCAAATGCGCCTTTCGGGATACGAATAATCCCTTTCCGGTCGAACATGAAGGCAACCGAGCCGTTTGTACCCAAACTGCCACCGCGTTTGTTGAAAATGGAACGTATATTCCCCAACGAGCGCTGCGGATTGTCGGTTAAACACTCGATAAAGATGGCGATGCCGTTAGGCGCATAACCTTCGTAAGTGATTTCGTTCAGGGCTTCGGTGTCCTTGGCTTTACTCAAAGCACGCTGTATATTATCCTTGGGCATGTTGGCGCCACGGGCATTGTTGAGCGCCATGCGCAACCGGGGATTACCGTCGGGATCAGGTCCGCCTTCCTTCACAGCCACACTGATTTCCTTGATGATACGGGAGAAAATTTTGGATCGTTTTTGGTCTGCTGCTCCCTTTTTACGTTTGATGGTCGACCATTTGCTATGTCCTGACATATAGTTAACTTTTAATTGTTGAATCTCGTTTTCCGATTGAATCGAAAAACGGTATAAAAATACAAAAACCTATTAAAATCCCATCCGGGAAATCGCATAAATACACACGAAAATGCAACAAAGAAACAGCATAAATTGTTATCATATGAATATATTGATTCAATAACTAATAAATTTTGAGCGTTATGGAAGATAAAATGAAAAAGGTTTTAACAACGAATCAGGGAATGCCGGTGGATAACGATCAGGCGTCGGTTACCACGCAGTATCCTACGATGACATTGCTGTCTGATGTACACATGGTTGAAAAGCTGGCGCATTTCGACAGGGAACGTATTCCCGAACGTGTAGTTCACGCCAAGGGTGCAGGCGCTTTCGGATATTTTGAGGTTACCCACGATGTAACACAATATACCTGTGCCAACTTCCTATCGAAAGTAGGGAAAAAGACGGATATGCTTGTCCGGTTCTCAACTGTTGGCGGCGAAAAAGGTTCTGCTGATACCGCCCGCGACCCTCGTGGTTTCGCATTGAAGTTTTATACCGATGAGGGAAATTATGATATGGTGGGAAACAACACACCGGTATTTTTCATCCGCGATGGAATCAAGTTCCCCGATTTTATCCATACACAAAAAAGGCATCCGGGCTCGAACCTGAAAGACCCCGATGGTTTCTGGGATTTCCTGTCGCTCACGCCCGAAAGCCTTCATCAGGTAACCATCCTTTTCTCGGATAGGGGAACACCCGACGGTTTCCGCCACATGCATGGATATTCGAGCCATACCTATATGTGGTACAATGCCGGTGGCGAGTATTTCTGGGTAAAGTGGCATTTCAGGACCGACCAGAAAATCAAGAACCTGACCGACGCACAGGCCACTGAACTAGCAGGAAAAGATCCCGATTATGCCACCAGGGATTTGCACGACAGCATAGAAAAGGGAGAATTTCCTTCATGGAGTGCATTTGTACAAATAATGACTCCTGAACAGGCAGCCAATTACCGGTACGATATTTTTGATATCACCAAGATTATCTCGCAAAAGGATTTTCCGCTTATTCCTGTAGGCCGGTTTGTATTGAACCGCAACCCGCAGAATTATTTCACAGATATTGAGCAGGCCGCATTCTCGCCCGGCAATTTTGTCCCCGGCATTGCCGCGTCGCCTGACAAGTTACTACAAGTAAGGCTGTTCAGTTATCCCGACACACACCGTCACCGTTTGGGTACTAATTTCCATCAATTGCCTGTGAACATGCCTAAAAGTGGCATGCACAATTACCAGCGCGACGGGCACATGAATTTAGGGCAGGAGAGTGCGCCTTACTATTATCCGAATTCATTCGATGGTCCGCAGCCCGACAAAAAAATTACGCCGCCGGCCATTGACATCCAGGGTTTGGCAACACGCCATGAATACCCGACAGGCGATGTCGATTTCGAACCGGCCGGGATTCTGTATGGACAGGTGATGTCGGATTACGACAGGACAAACCTGGTGAACAATATTACAGGACACCTGAAAAATGCCCAGCAACGTATCCAATACCGGCAAGCGGCATTGTTCTTCAAGGCGCATCCTGAATATGGAACTCGCGTTGCCAAAGGGTTAGGTTTGGATTTAGGGAGAATGAAACAATTGGCGGCTATGACCAAAGAAGAAAGGGCAGCAGCAACAGCGCCATGAAAAATCTAGGTTATGGGGCAAACCTGTCGGTGTTATTGAATAAAAAAATGCAAATTGAAACCAGTAACATACGGGGTTGAACCATAACCTTTTTTTGTATTTACTTGTTTGGGGATAGTGACGAGTGACAAGTTACAAGTGACGAGAGGCCCAAACAAAGGTATAGCTTGTAAAGCGGGAAAAACATGTTCGGCGGAGTCTCCAGACTCCGGAAGATGTGCAATGCGCCTTTAAAACACATCAGGGTTATCATCATGTGGAGGAAACAGACAGTGATCATGGTCGTATAGAAACCCGAAGTTGCAGTATTTTACCGGCAAAGGATTTCTTGATGGACGAAAACCTGTCGCTTTGGAAAGATATCGCCACATTAATCAAGATAGGAGCTACCCGGGAAATTAAAGGCATACTTACCAAGGATACTCGCTATTACATCAGTGATGAAAATATCAAAAATGCTGCATATTACAACTCTTTGGCCAGAGGGCATTGGGCCATAGAAAATAATTTGCATTGGCATTTGGATGTCACTTTTAGAGGGGATCAATGCAGGGCAAGAACAGGAAATGCCCCCGAAAACCTATCAACTGTCAGAAAACTAGCCCTACAAATGATTACAAATGCTAATGATAAACTCAGTTTAAAAAAGAGGCAATACAAAGCTGTTTTAGATTTGGAACATATGAAAAAAATGCTCAAAATTTGATGCGGTTGTCCTGGCTTTAACACGAAAAAACCTTTTTAATGAAACACTCATGACAACCCACTAGTCGCCAAAGGGGATGTAAATTGTGCGGTAGTGCTATCTTTGTAGTAACCAACAATAAGTATAGCAATGGAATCAATTACATTTCCCGGAGTCGTATCGCGCGGTTGCGGTATTGA
>JAVBSH010000162.1:0-7135 GCA_031547085.1 Bacteroidales bacterium | reverse complement strand
CGAGGGGATATTGCCTTCGGAGTCTTTAAGTGTCCGTATCATCCACTCACCCAAAACTGTTACACTTACTGGCATATTGTGTTGGCCGGATGACTGCCGAAGGATTCTATATGTTACCGGGAAATCAAATTCCTTATCCCACGTACTCCGCCCGAACCCGACGGTCAACCTGTCGGTGATACCGTAATCCATTCCGACGCGAACCGAAGCATTGTCCAACCCGAAAAATTCGTAAAAACCGCCATCGATAGGGCCGAACCTGTGTGATATACGGAGGTCGAGGCTCCTTTTTTTGCTCGTTTCCACGGAATGCCCTGCAATCAGGCGCGACGACTCAAATGTACCCATGGCTAATTCGGTTCGCTGAGCATTATCCTGTGTTTCCTGTTCCTTCATCAGTTGATCCACGGTTTCAGCTTGCCCGTAAGCCGTTATATAAGAGGCGAACCACAGGAGTACGCCGATAGATAATATTTTCATCGCTCAATCTTTGTAAATTCGTAATTTGATTAATTGTTCGGCACGGGCGTAAGTTGACAATCGACGGTAACTTCCACTACTTCAGCAATATTGCGGGATACTACCGATGGTATTTTGATATTGAAATCGGCCACACGGACATTGAATTTAGTATTGGCGGATACATTGCCTCCTTTGACGGTTACGGTTGCCGCAGTGGTTAAAGGTTGCGACACATTGTGTATATTCAGCGTCCCTTCTACCGTTACCTGATACGAACCATCCGTTCCCCATTTAACAGCTTCCTGATTCTTGATTTTTCCTGTAAAGGTTGATTTGGGATATTTATCCGACTCCATGTACGAAGTGTTGAAATGCTCTTCCATCAATGCTTTCTCGAACCTGAAACTTTTAATCAATACCGAAAAGGCGACTTCGGCTGTTTTCGTATCCATAAAGCAAGTTGCTTCATTATTGTGGGCTTCAATATCTTCAAGTGGAGCTTTAGAATATAATGAAACCTGTCCCTTTTTTGTGCTGTAAATGTTTTGCGCAATTGCCGATACAGCAATTGACACAGCCATCAGCAACAGGAAAATTCTTTTCATTGAAAGGATTGTTAAAATGTTGTTAGACTTGGATGTACGAACGTAAAACTTCAAAAAACTATTCAATAGGCATGCAATCAACAAGAACCACATCACTCAGGTATCCTGTAATGACTCGTAATTATTTGGTAATTTTAATGCATCAGCAGTGGTTAAAGATAAAGAATTCAAAGAAATATACGCTTGCTTTGGACATAATATATACGACTAAGTTTACATTTCGTAAATTTTGTAGCATTGTAAACAACCGTCCAAAATCCAGTAAGTCCACTTCAATTTTTCAAATATTCTTTATTGATTTTGTAGTATCAAAACCTGTGATTATCTTTGCAGCACCATTATATGCGAGAGTAGCTCAGTTGGTAGAGCATCAGCTTCCCAAGCTGAGGGTCGCGAGTTCGAACCTCGTTTCTCGCTCAATTTAATGACTCATGATCAGGCACTTGTACTATTTTTACAAATGCTTTTTTATTGGGTTTTGAATTTCTGGCGTTTTGAAACCTGAGAAATTATCATTTACTTTGCATTACCACGACAATCAGTTAATGTTGTGAGTGATAAAGGTAAAACATTGTGAAGGCAAATAATTTTATTGTATCGGCACGGAAATACCGGCCTGCAACTTTTGATACGGTTGTGGGACAGGGTTCCGTTACCAATACCCTCAAGAATGCGATCAAGAACCAGCATCTTGCCCAGGCCTATCTGTTCTGCGGTCCGCGGGGTGTGGGAAAAACGACTTGTGCCCGTATCCTGGCTAAAACGCTCAATTGTTTTCACATGACCCCAGACATCGAAGCGTGTGACGAATGCGAATCGTGCAAAGCCTTTAACGAATCACGGTCATACAATATCCATGAGTTGGACGCAGCATCGAACAACTCGGTAGACGATATCCGGAATCTGATCGATCAGGTTCGTATCCCGCCCCAAATAGGCAAATACAGCATATACATCATCGATGAGGTGCACATGTTGTCGGCAGCAGCATTCAACGCCTTCCTAAAAACGCTGGAAGAACCGCCTTCTCACGCTGTTTTTATCCTTGCTACCACTGAAAAGCACAAGATTATTCCTACCATCCTGTCGCGTTGCCAGATATTCGATTTCAACCGCATCAAGATAGACGACACGGTGAATTATCTGGAAAAGATTTCGCAAAAGGAGGGTGTGACCTACGAAACGGAAGGGTTACGGATTATTGCGCAAAAAGCAGATGGTGGTATGCGCGACGCTCTTTCAATTTATGACCAGATTGTCAGCTATTGCGGGAACCACATCACATATAAAAGCGTCATTGAGAATCTTAATGTGTTGGATTATGAATATTATTTCCGCTTGACGGATGCCTTCCTTGATCATAATGTGGGGCAATCGTTTATGCTGTTCAACGAAATTCTGGATAAAGGATTCGACGGGCATAATTTCATATCCGGGCTTAGTTCCCATTTCCGTGATCTGTTGGTATGCAAAGACCCCGTGACATTGTCGTTGCTCGAAATGGGGGCTGATATCCGCGAACGCTACCGGGAACAAGCATCCCTTTGTAGCATAGGGTTCCTGTTCGAAGCGTTGAATATATGCAGTAACTGCGATATCAATTATAAAATAAGTAAAAACCAGCGCTTGCACGTAGAATTAGCTTTACTCCGGTTATGTGAAATCGGGGTCGAAAAAAAAAACGATGAACATGTAGCTTCCCCGGCTCAAGGTCGTGTGTCGTCCACACCACAGATGACCACCAGGCAGGCTCCGAAGCCGATCATTCCATCCATATCCGTCAAGCACGCAATGGCTGGGCAGGCAATACCTCCTCCGGTAGTACCTGCTACAACAGAAACACCTGCCGTAGCCGCTGTAGAGGAGACACCGACTATCGAAGCTCCTGCAAAAAAATACGCTAACACACCAATCACACAGGAAGCATTGGTTGCTGCATGGACTGGATTTGCCGATTCGCTGAAAGCGGAAGAACCACGCCTGTACAGCATGTTGATGGCGCACACGCCCCAGTTGGAAAATGAGACGGAAATTATTTTCCAGATCAGTAACCCGTTGCAAAGGGAACCGCTGCAAAAAATACATTCGCAACTGTTACGGCACCTCCGGGGAGCGCTTGATAATGAGAAGGCGGAAATAAAGATCATAGTAGCTGAAAAAACAGAAACAACTAAAGCTTATACTGCCGAAGATAAATTTACCCAGATGAGCCGTAAAAATCCTGCCCTGTTGAATTTTAAGCAACAGTTTTCACTGGATTTCGACTAATTTGTTCTTTTCCAGCAGCCTTACCTATGCTGTAACTATCGACAATTGTACTTCGTTGCTGCGATCAATTATGTCATATTGAAAATATAGAAAAATTTTGCACGAATATATCTTTGAGAAGCCTCGTTTTTTTGTAATTTTGTATCATCATGTAGCGATACACGTGACATCACAAATAGTTTTGAACTTAAAAACAAGAAGATCATGAAAAATGAATATATGCTTTACAAGCTGTCTGAGTCGATCAAGACCACCAGCAGGATAGATAACGAACTTTTCCAGCAATACAATGTAAAACGTGGTTTGCGCAACGAAGACCATTCGGGTGTATTGGTAGGCCTGACCAAGATTGGCGATGTTGTTGGATACGAACGTACGGAGGAAGGTTTAAAAGCCATTCCGGGACAACTGTTTTACCGAGGCATTGATGTGGCTGATCTGGTGAATGGTTTGAGCGCTGAAACCCGTTTGGGGTTTGAAGAAACCATTTTCCTTTTGCTTTCGGGATATCTGCCCGATCAGGAAGAACTGAATACCTTCTGCGACATGCTGAACCGTGCCATGCCGCTCGAACACAAAGTCAAGATGAGTATTATCGATCTGGAAGGTAACAACATCATGAATATTCTTGCGCGTACCGTGTTGGAAATGTACACTTTCGATGAAAGTCCGGATGACACTTCGCGCGAAAACCTCATGCGCCAGTCTATCGATTTGATTGCCAAGTTTCCTACCATTATTGCCTACGCCTACAACATCATGAGGCACAGCAATTACGGACGTTCATTACATATTCGCCATCCCAGGGAAGATGTGTCCATTGCCGAGAATTTCCTGTTCATGCTCAAAGGACCGAGACGTTACACCAGTCTGGAAGTCAAAATACTCGACCTGGTATTGATACTTCACGCCGAACATGGGGGTGGTAATAACTCCACATTCACCGTCCGTGTCACCAGTTCATCGGGGACCGACACCTATTCGGCCATTGCCGCAGCCATCGGATCGCTCAAAGGTCCGCTGCACGGCGGTGCCAATTTGCAGGTTATTGACATGTTTAATCATCTGAAAGAGAATATCCGCAATTGGGAAAACAAGGAAGAAATCGTCGGATACCTCCGCAAGATACTCAACAAAGAAGCCTACAACCGTTCAGGCAAGATATACGGTATTGGTCATGCAGTGTATACCATTTCCGACCCTCGTGCCGAGTTGTTGAAAGAAATGGCGCGTGAACTGGCTAAGGAAAAAGGACGCGAAAAAGAATTCGATTTCCTTACCTTGCTCGAAGAACTGGCCGTAGAAACATTCATGGAATTCAAAGGCAACAAAGTGAACAAACGCGTGTGCGCTAATGTTGATTTCTATTCTGGTTTCGTATACGAAATGATCGGGTTGCCATCCGAAGTATTCACCCCATTGTTTGCCATGTCGCGTATTGCGGGTTGGGTGGCTCACCGTATCGAGGAACTCAACTTTGCCAGCAAACGTATCATACGTCCTGCTTATAAGAACGTAAATACGAAGAAGAATTTTGTCCCGATGAATAAACGAGTATAAATCGTTTTTGATTTTTGATTGATCATTTCGACATTGAGTATGGAGGAATGATCAATCAAAAATCAAAATCAAAAATGGATATGATTTTTTATACACCTGGTATTGACGGGTTGCGGTATACGCTGAATGAGGAAGAGTCGACACACGCCGTACGTGTCCTACGGCTCAAGACAGGCGACGAAGTTATGTTGGTCGACGGAAGCGGGGGCTGGTACCATGCGGTTATCGCTACGCCTCACCACAAACATTGCGAGGTAGAAGTGACGGGACAACAGCAGGATTTCGGTAAGCGTCCCTATACGCTCCACATAGGCATCGCACCGACGAAAAACATCGACCGTTTCGAATGGTTTGTCGAAAAAGCGGTGGAAATCGGTATAGATGAAATAACACCCTTGTTATGCGAACATTCTGAACGAAAAAACGTCAATACCGAACGTCTGCTACGGATCATGGTTGCAGCTATGAAGCAATCAAATAAGGCTTACTTGCCGCAATTGAATGAAATGACAGCGTTTGGGGAATGGCTGAAAGGAACAACAGGCGGCAACAAATTCATTGCATATTGTGGCGAAGGCGATAAGCAATCATTGCGGACAATTTACCAACCGGGGCAGAATGCAACAATTGCCATTGGTCCCGAAGGTGATTTTTCGCCCATGGAAGTGGCAGATGCCATTACTTGCGGCTTTTGTGGTATCAGTCTGGGAACAAGTCGTCTGCGTACCGAAACGGCAGGTGTTGCAGCATGCCATAGTATTTATTTTGTGAATGAATAACCGAAGCTGATAGATTTTAGGAAGAACATTTTCATACCACTGACCTATTGGGACTATCTTCCAATACGGCTTCAAAAAAATAACCATTGGATCAGACTAAATTATTGTTTTTAGGAACAGGGACTTCGCAGGGTGTGCCGGTGATTGCCTGTCCTTGTGCCGTTTGTGCATCCGGTGACCCGCTCGACCATCGGCTCCGGTGTTCGGTATTGATACAAACCGGGGGAAAAAATATTGTGATTGATTCCGGACCCGATTTTCGCCAGCAAATGTTACGGGTAGGCATTAAACAGTTGGATGCCATATTGTTTACACATGGACACAAAGACCATACAGCCGGGCTTGACGATGTGCGGGCTTATAATTATGTGTTGCAGCGTCCGATGGACATTTATGCTGAAGAGCGTGTACAGGAAGTACTGAGGCAGGAGTTCGCTTATATTTTTGCTGAGGCGAAGTACCCCGGAGTTCCCGAACTGAACATACACACTATTTCCGAAGCGCCATTTGATATGGATGGTATACCGGTTGTACCTATACGCGCCATGCATCTTAAATTGCCGATATTAGGATTCCGCATCGGGAAACTGGCCTACCTCACCGATGCCAATTATATCAGCAAAGAAGAAAAAGAAAAATTACGCGGATTGGATTGTTTCGTGGTAAATGGTCTGCGTAAAGAACCGCACATATCTCATTTTAATCTGGAAGAGGCTTTACAACTGATTGAAGAAATAAAACCGGCCAGTGCATACATCACCCACATCAGCCACCAGATGGGATTACATCGCCAAGTACAGGCCGAATTGCCATCAAATGTTTATTTAGCTTACGATGGATTGGAAATAAATGTTCCATAAAGAGCGGGTGTATGACAAATTGCATTTTTTTGTTCAAATTGTATCTTTGTGCTGATAATAAACCTATAATACCTTTCATCATGGATAAAGCATCAATCAAGTCATCAATGTTGTCAGCTATTTCAGAAGAATTAGATTTGTGGCTGGAGAAAGAAAGTAGTATCAATGACGTTTATCAATAGAGATTATGTCAAATTGTTTTATAATTGAATGTTCTGGTTTTCAGCCGGTAATGTAAATTAAACTCTGTCTGTTGTATTTTTCCACTACAAAATTACCATTAAAATTTAAAGAACAAGTTTTATCTTGAATTTTTCTGGTAGCCTTTCAGGGGCGCGCCCCTGAAAGGCTACCAGAAAAATTTTGCTCGGAAATTACAAGTCCACAGGCATGCGGCTACCAAAAGGATATGAAGCTGTTGGGCTGTCAGTGCCCAATTCTGCAAGGGTTGTGTCCACTTTTTAGAGATGTGTTCGGTGGCCAGGTAAATCAACTTTAGTAAGGCCATATCATTGGGAAATACTCCTTTGGTTTTGGTTACTTTTCTCACTTGCCGGTGAAAACCCTCTACCGCATTGGTGGTGTAGATGATCCGCCGGAT
>JAVBSH010000155.1:0-29798 GCA_031547085.1 Bacteroidales bacterium | reverse complement strand
CAGTTTTGTTTGATCCACATCGAGAAAGGAGGTGAATTGTCCCCCGCCGATCAGATCCGGGCATGTGTAGGCATGTCCCAGCAATCCGGCGGACAACATATCGGGAATCAGCAAACGGATAGCATTCCACGAATAGTTTTTATCGCCCAATCGTTGTACCAATGCCTGTCCTCCCATTTTCCACCCGGCACGATATTCGTTAAAGGGAAAATCAAGCCCCACCTTTGCCCAATATTCGCATAAGTCGACAGAGGTAGCGTTTTCATCGTAAAACTCTAACCCGGGATCGTGATAATGTGATACGTCGCCTGCATCGAATTTGAATCCGTCAATGCCATATGTTTCCTGTAGTTTGCGGAGCTGCGCCTTCAAATGTTCAACGGCTTGCGGATTACTCAAGTCGTAAGAGGCGCTGTACCCGTTCCACCACCGAATGATGGCAACCTCCCCGGAGCCTTTCCGCTTAACCAGATAGCCTTTTTGCTGCAACTCACGAAATTCTGGACTATCGGCGCTTACAAAAGGACACACCCACAGCATGATGCGAAATCCCTGCCCATGTAGCCGGTCAACCATCGCTTTAGGATCGGGAAACCGGTCGGGTTTGAATTCGAAATTACCGTAATACTTCTGCCAGTTGTCATCCACCATAAAAACGCCCGTCGGGAAACCGTTGCGGACCACATCGGCGGCATATTTCAGTATGTCGGTTTGGTTTTGATTGTACATCAGTTCAATCCACGTGTTATATTGTGGCATGGAGAAGAATAACGGGTCAGGCAGTTGCCCCGACGGTGGAAAATATTTCGCGGAAGCAGCTAGATATGCTTCCTTCAGAGTAGTACCTGCCTGTACAGGTTTTAGCTCTTCTTTGGAAGCGTAAAGGTACAGTCTGCCACCCACTACCTTAAACAAAAACGGATCATCGCTCCAGATATACCGTCCTGCCGATGAGACCATCAGGGGTACATTCTGGTTGTTCGCGTTCTCAGCCGACAAGTCGTACAAGCGGATATCGCCCTCAAACGGCATGAGGTCACCTAACCCAACCATACCACCCCACCAT
Source organism: Bacteroidales bacterium (assembly GCA_031547085.1). Lineage (GTDB taxonomy): Bacteria > Bacteroidota > Bacteroidia > Bacteroidales > UBA4181 > JAIRLS01. Next base: position 28,732 of record JAVBSH010000155.1, on the reverse strand, counting down.
TTCTCGCCGGAAAGAGGTTCAATAGTAACCTCACGAGTGGTTTGCGCATGTACATATAATACACACGCCAAGCAAACAGCGATCAACTGTATTTTTTTCAGAATCTTCATTATGGTAAGTTATAAAATTTAACGTACAAATTTACCATTTCTTGTAGAAATGGTAAATGATAAATAACTTAAGGGCCGTCTTCGGGCAAGTAAACCACTATTTACCATCCATCACAAAGTACGGGGCGTCTATAAAAAATAATTGATGCCTTAGAGGTTGTTTTGAGCTTTAGGTACAGAAAAATGCAGTGAAAAACATTTACGAAAATTTTCAAAAAAGTAATGTGTTGTAAACTAATAATTTAGTAAAAAAAGCAATCTGATTTTTGCAGTCATTGAAGATTTTCAAGGAGTACATTTGCGAAAATTTTGAAACGTTTTTGGAGTGTGGCGTAGTACAAGCCTTTTGGAAGGATGTCCCCTCACCCACTCTATTGTTTAAAAACATGAATTACAGCAATATATGTAATACAACCTAAATAGATACTACAAAACAATATTATCCTGAATATATTCTCTCAAAGTAGTGTTTACTGGCTACAAAACCACATTGACTAATACTTTATCCGATATGATATGAACCTTGTTTTTACATAACTATTTTAAGGTCCAATCTAAAAATTCATTCATTACTTCTACCCAATGTCCATTTGAATAGATGGGGCTTCCGTTTTCGTCAACTTCAAAGAAGTTGTGTTCCAAATTAATATACCTTTTTAAAGTAAGGTTTGTTTTTCGATGATGAATGAAAATTAAGGGTATCAGATCGCATAGATCAGGAACCACTGTCTTTGGTACCATAGGTTAAATAGATCGGAATATTTATTTTCAGCAAAATCAGGAAAAAATGTTTCATTATGCTAAGTCAGGGCAACCGCATCAAAAATTTTATCCACGAATTACACGAATTTTCACTAATCAGATTTTCAGCAAAGCTGAAAATTTTTCGTGCTAATATAAAATTCGTGTTAATTCGTGTAATTCGTGGATAAAAAAATGAACACGAATTATAAAATGTTAGCACATTTTATTTTGATGCGGTTGCCCTTGAATTCCTGCACGAAAAGAACAAAATTCAAAAAGAAGATGTATTTTTGTCCTTAATCTTTGTGAACTTAGCATTGATGGAATTTGTAGGGTTTTCTTATGATACTATTCGATCGGGATTTTAGCGCCAAAATTATTAATGGGGACAAAAAAGCATTTGACCTTCTTTTTAGGGTGCTGTATTCACGACTGCTAAGTTTTACGCTTACATATGTCAGGGACAAGCCTATTGCAGAAAACATGGTTCAGGATGCTTTCCTGTTGTTATGGGAACGCCGTGAAACGTTGCATCCCGACAGCAATATCCAGGCATGGTTGCTGACTGTGGTAAAAAACAATGCTTTAAACCATATCAACAGGCAGAAGAGGCAAGTTAACATGGAGCAAATTTATACTTCCCGGATTATCGGCGAGTTAGATCTCCGTATCTCATCCCTGAAAGCCTGTGATCCTGAAGCTATGTTCAGTAACGAAGTAGAATCCATCATTCAAAAAGTACTCGAATCGTTACCGGAGCAAGGGCGGAAAGTAATCATCATGAGCCGCTTCGACGATATGAGCAATAAAGAAATTGCCGAAAAGTTAGGTATCACCATCAAAGGGGTTGAATATCATATTACCAAGATATTGAAGTTATTACGCACCGAGCTTAAAGACTATTTGTATTTTTTGTTATTTTTTATGATTTATTAAAAATGTAATTTCCCCACTGGGGTTTTGTGCTCATTATTTGTTATTATACGTAAGCATATAAAAGTGGAACAGGATATTTTTATCAAATATTTTACTGGGAAGGCCTCGCCGCAAGAGGAAGAACGTTTATTGGAATGGGTTTCCCAAAGCGAAGCAAATCGTAATGAATACCTTGAGCAACATAAGGTATGGGATGTGCTTATGCTTCATCGCGAACCGGAAGAGCCAACCATAGGATTCGACCAGATTTTGAATAAATCCCAAAATGCATCTAAACCCAAACCGACGAAAAAAATTATATGGTTGCGCGAATTGACAAAAATTGCTGTCGTGTTTGTTGTCGCATTCGGAATAAGTTGGTTCTTGCATGCTCCGCCAAAACAAGAAATTGCCTATAATACGGTTGAAGTGCCTTTCGGGCAACGGGTCAAACTGACATTACCGGATGGTTCATCGGTTTGGCTGAATGCGCTTACCAAGTTGACTTATCCGGCTGTGTTCAATGAACATGAACGTATCGTCACCCTTGATGGTGAAGGTTTTTTTGAAATTACTCACCATAAAGACCAGCCTTTTAAAGTTCGAACTCCGCAACATCAAGTAACCGTATTGGGTACCACGTTCAATGTATATGCTTACGGCAACAGCCCTTCCTTCGAAGCCACCCTGATCGAAGGCGCTGTGATGGTACATGAACTAAGTCATCCGGAAAAACAGCATTCCCTAAAACCCGGATCTCAATTATTTTTTGACGAAGAAAACCAACAGTTACAATATCAAGAGGTAAACCCGGGCGACTATACCTCATGGAAGGATGGGCTTTACTGTTTTAATGACATTTCGTTCGGGGAAATGACCAAACGGCTAAGTCACCATTTCAACACAAAAATCATTATTAATGATGAGTCGTTATTAAATTATCACAATATTTACGGAAAATTCCGCCAGAATGAAAGTATTACGGATGTTCTGGATATCATCAAAGCCGGTATGCCGTTCAAATATACCTATTATAAGGAAAGTAATGAGATAGTTATCGAAAAGTAAGTTCGCTTATGGAAAAAAGATAAGTTAACAAAAAACCGGAAAGTACCGATATACCTTCCGGTCGATTAAGTCTAACAATGCCTGGGATACTAACCTTCGTTTATTAAACCTAACGTACAAATCTATGATTTTTTTTGAAATTATGGTATGCTATTCAAAAAAATTCTGATGCTGTCGCCGATCAGGTTTTCCTATCTTCTCGCTTTCATTTTTATGTTGATGGTGAGCAAGCCGGTCTTTTCCCAAAAGGAAAGGGTCACGATCCATATGGAACAAGCAAAATTATCCGACATTTTCGAAGAAATAGAACGCCAAACCGTTTATTTGTTTTTTTACAATAAAAAAAATATCAATGTAAATAAAACACTAACCATCAATGTGGTTAACACTCCAGTTACTGATGTCCTTAACAGCATATTAGACACAGATGAAACCTACCGTATGGTGAATGGACATATTATCCTGTCTAAATTGGAATCCAGGGAAGAGTCACCGCCCAAACAACAAAATATAATGATTGCCGGAACTGTTACCGATGAGAACGGGGAATTGTTGCCGGGAGTTAATGTGGTTTTAAAAGGAACTTTGACCGGGACAGTAACGAATATGCATGGTGAATACATGGTTACTGCCCCCAATAAAAAAATGGTTTTGGTGTTTTCATTTGTGGGATTCCAATCCAAGGAAGTTTCTGTTGGTACAGCCAATAACCAAACCATCAATGTTGTTTTGGAAGAAAATGCCCAGCAATTGGAAGAAGTAAGTATTGTGGGATACGGCACACAACGTAAAGTGAGTGTGGTTGGCGCCATTGCTACCCTTAAGCCTTTCGATTTGCGGGTAGGTGGGGTTTCATCCATATCGAACGCCTTGGCGGGAAGTATTTCCGGACTAATCGGGATACAAAGCAGTGGCGAACCGGGAAAGGATGTATCGGAGTTCTGGATCAGGGGGATCAGCACTTTTGGTGCCAACAGCAGCGCCCTGATACTGATCGATGGTATCGATAGGGGCGCTTACAGCCTGAACGATTTGGTACCTGAGGATATCGAGAGCTTCTCGGTATTGAAAGACGCTACTGCTACCGCTATTTATGGTGCACGCGGGGCCAACGGTGTGGTGCTGATCAATACCAAACGCGGACAGGAAGGGAAAATATACATCAACGCCAATGTTAAAACCATGGTGGAAGCATTACCGCGATTGCCGGAATACCTGCGGGCTTATGATTATGCCACCCTGGCCAATGAAGCGCGGGCCGTAAGGGGTGACCAGTCGGTATATTCGCCGGAAATATTCGACATCATTAAATATAACATGGACCCCGATCTATATCCGGATGTAAGTTGGCAGGACGAAATCCTGAAAAAACAGACTTATGGGATGCAGGCAAATGTCAATATTTCGGGTGGCGGTAAATTAGCCAGGTATTACATGAGCGGTTTTTACCGTACCAATGATGCCATTTACAAGCAAACGGGGATGGAACGTTACCATTCGAATGTCAGGCGCAACCAGTACATGTTCAGGAGCAATATCGATGTGGATGTTACCAAATCGACTTTACTAAGCCTGCTTCTATCCACCAAACTGGTGGATTTAAACCGGCCGGGTATGGGGACGACAGAAGAAATATGGGGCGCCCAAGCCAACCTCACACCCTTAACTGTTCCGGTACGTTATTCGAATGGCCAGCTACCTGCTTACGGCAAGGGTGAAGATACTTCGCCTTCGGTGCTACTCAACGAAACAGGTTACCTCACCGACAGGGATAATGCGATAGAATCGTTATTGACCATTGCACAGGATTTAAGTTCGTTGCTGGATGGATTGAAAATTACCGGATCTGTTTCCCTTGACTATTTCAACAACCATTTGACCAAACGCACTAAAATGCCTGACCTGTATAAAGCTATTGGCCGCGATTGGAGAACAGGCGAACTGATCACCCAAAGAACAGTAACCGCTACACAGATGAAGTACGAAAATTCTTCGTATGGAACACGGACTATTTATATGGAGGCAAAACTGGATTATAGTAAGATCATCAGGGACAAACACCGGGTAGGAGCTCTTGTCTTATACCAGCAAAAGGATTTTCAACGCACTGATGTAGAGGATGAATTATTATCCATTCCGAAAAGGCACCAAGGAATTGCCGGGCGTTTGACTTATTCGTACAACGATATTTATTTTATCGAAGGTAACTTTGGGTACAACGGTTCCGAAAACTTTCCTAAGGGACAGCGCTTTGGTTTTTTCCCTTCGGTCGCCGCCGGTTATGTGGTTTCCAACTATGAATATTTTAAGGAAAATCTGCCCTTTATCAATATGTTGAAGTTCCGTTATTCCTTGGGTCTGGTAGGAAACGACCAGATACAAAAAGCCGGAAATGATGTCAGGTTTCCGTATCTGACTTATGTCAACATGAATGCTCCGGGGTATGTATTTGGCGATCAGGGACAGAACAATGGCGGCGGTGTAACGGATGCTGTGTTGGGCTCCACCGGCTTGGTATGGGAAAAGGCAATCAAACAGAACTGGGGTATTGACCTAGTCATGTGGAATAATGCTTTGCATGTTACTGTCGATGCATTTATCGATAAACGGGATAACATTTTCATGGAACGAGCCTCTTTACCCGGGACGATCGGTGTGGCTACCGTACCATGGGGCAATGTGGGGCGGATGAAGAGTTGGGGAACGGACGGAACTGCATCATATCACCGGAAGCTTGGAGATTTTAATATCGAAGTGCGTGGAAATTTAACAGTTACGCGCAATAAGATACTCGATTATGACGAAACTCCTCCCCGCTATCCATATTTAGCCATGAAAGGTAACAGTTATGGTGCTACGCGTGGATTGATTGCACTCGGTTTATTCAGGGATGAAGAAGATGTACGAAACAGTCCCACTCAATTTGGAAAGGTATTACCGGGAGATATTAAATATCAGGATGTCAATGGTGACGGACGTATTGATGGTGATGATATTGTACCTATCGGGAATTCGTATATCCCCCGGATACAATACGGTTTTGCAGGAAGCGTATCATGGAAAGATTTGTATTTCAGTATTTTTTTCCGGGGATCGGGTAAAGCTGATTATTTTATGGGTGGAACCGGTTATTACCCTTTCTCCAATGGGATCATGGGCAATGTATTGTCTATTGTAAAGGAACAGGATAACCGTTGGACGCCAGCTTCATTTTCGGGCGATCTTACCACCGAAAAAACCAATGCCCGGTTTCCGCGATTGACCTATGGTGAAAATGCGAACAACAACCGTCCATCGTCTTTTTGGTTGGCCAATGCGGCTTTCTTCCGCCTGAAAACAGTAGAGGTTGGTTATACGTTACCGTACCAGTGGACAGAAAAAATAAGGATTGCCAACCTGCGTATATCGGTTACAGGCGACAACCTGCATGTATGGGACAAGGTGAAGTTGTGGGATCCTGAACAGGCCAGCAAAAACGGAGCGGTATATCCCCTTACCAGGTCGTGGTCGCTGTCGGTACAACTTTCATTTTGAACCGACAGGTATAATCATTTGTTTTTTACTTCTAATAAAAGACTTTCCGGTTACTGATGTAGGGAAATATTGCTTCTTTCGGATACCCGCCATAGTCCTCGTCTGTAGGCGATTTCTTAAAACAAGTGGTGGTTCCTTGTATGGTAATTGTCCTGTCGTTGTTGTTCAATGTAACAAAGGCGTATATCCCGTCCTCTAATTCAAGGCTTTTCTTAAAGCCATAAGCGCTGTTTACCGCGAAAAAATGTACCCCGTCGATCTGGTTGTAATGATCGAGGTGATCGTGACCTGCAAAACAGGCTATAACTTTCCTGCTCGGACCGTAAGACCTGTTGATGCTGTCGATCAGGTTACGCACCTTCATACGGTTGGGTACGGGATTGGCTCCTTTAATCGAAATATCATCAAAACTTTGGTGTGAAAAAATGATTACCTGCTTACTGGTTTTTTCTATATCGCCTTTCAACCACTTGACCTGTTCCGGGTTGATCAAATCGCGAAAATCGCTTTTTATGTAATAATTGGCTTTACCAAAATTAATATATTCGTTATCCTTTTTGATATAATTACAATCGAGCACTACGAAATGGTAGTCGCCACAATCGAATGAATAGTAGGCTTCAGGCATTTCCTGTAGCCTGACTATATCATCTTTTGTAGCATAATCCATTTCATGGTTTCCTAACACGTGATATTTCCGGCCCGGATAACTATTCCAAACAGCCAACATACCTTCCGTCTCTTCTGTCGTGCCATTCGATAGGTCGCCCAGTTGTATGATAAAATCAAGTTTCTCATTTGCCGCCTTATCAACAAAAGCTTGTAAACGGTCTTCGCTTCCATGTACATCGGCAATAATACCAATTCGCAACTCCCTTTTCCCACCATTGTTTTGACCTGTAACAGGGATAAGATAAAAGGATACAACTATCAGGATCAGCCAAAAAATTTTCATAAGTTTGAAGTTTTACAGGAAAAACGCGGGAATGACTATTTTCACTAAAAGGTAAGCTTTCGGTCGAGAATCACCGGAGAACACGGATAAGGCTTTTCTTTCAATAAATTTTCATCGGGCTCTGGTTTCACATAATTGCTTTGAACTCCATGAATGGTCAACTTTCCCGAACTATCTATTTCGACAATTGCATAAAGAGCGGTTTCGTAAGGAATGGTATATTTCAACGAAGGATATTTTTGATTTATCGAATCGGAATACCTTTGGGTATTTACAAATTTTTGTCCACCCCAGATATAACTTGCACTGTTAACCTGCACATAATTGATTCCGTCTATGCAATGATAGTTGTCGCTATGGATATGGCCGCCAAAAGCTGCTGCCACACGTGTTCCTTTATCCCTTGCCTTTGTGATGATTCCATGCAAATCTTTATTTTGCGATATCACTGAATATTGGTCATTAATCGGCGCGTGCGAAAACAGGATGCAAATATGTGAAGTATCCTGCAAAATATCCTCAAGCCATAAAAGTTCTTCCCTGCTGAAAAAATTCCTATCCGGTTCGCTGACACGACCATAGTTTCCTTTATCATAAGGCTTTACTACACCGTCCGTATCCTTAAAGAAATTGGAATCCAACACAATAAAGCGAAACTTTCCCCAGTCGAAATAATAAAATGATGCAGGCATTCCCCAGTAACTCGTATATATTTGTTTATCCACCCTGTCGGCATCATGGTTCCCGATAACATGCCATGTTTTTAAGCGCGTCTTTTCCAACATCTGCTTAATGGTTGCACTTTTATCAGAAACTGGCGCAAAATCGCCCAATTCGATGATAAAATCCACATGGTTGCTTTCTGCCTGGTTGATAATTGCATGTAAACGATCAGCTCCATCGTTGATCAAATCAACATGCAAATCGGTAAAAAGCATAAATTTTACTTTTTCCTGTGCATTCAGATAAAAAGAACTTACAAAAATCAGGAAGCAAAATACATATTTCGACATCATAAAGCTTATTATCAGTATTTTGATTGATATTAAAAGATCGGAATATTACGAAATATTATCGTATTTTCCTCACATTAGCAATATAATGTTCTATATCGTCCTGTGTAGATGAATAATCACTCAAGATCCGCCACCCTTCTGCATATTTTTCTTTTAAAAGCGCCTTTTTCTTCCGGTTTGAAGCATCTATTTTTTGAGGTATATCAACGGTCAGAAGCCGGACAAGTTCATCGACGTTAGTGAGTTTTTTCCGGTTGAGGGTCTGTTCAAACAAACGGAATACCTCGTCACGCGAAACAGCATGGTCATATAAGCGGGTATATGCAATATCTCCCTTGAAAGCAAACTGCGCTTCGTCCGAAGTGCTTGCATCACCGCCAATACCAAACCAGTGGGCGCGTTCGTCGCTTGGAAATGACAATTTGCCTTTCACCTGATTTTTACCGGCAGGCGCACCATCAATATAGGCTGCTGTTAACCCCTTGGTTTGATCATAGGTGAACACTACATGGTAAAACTGTGCACTACTGATTGGCACATAACCGGTTTGCTTGTAACCACCGTCAATATATGCCCACAGTTGTGGAACGAAACCGCTCTGCTCCACTCCTACCCCACCCGATTCCTGTGCACTTACCGGACAACCACCTTGTGCTGCCGGTCGATAATAAATCTCCAAGGAAAAACTTTCAGGTAACACTGATTTTATTGCTGCATTGTCACGATACCATAGTTTGTAATGACATTTTCCCGAACCGGTAAACGTAGCCATATAGCTATTGATCGAAGGATCAAAGGATATAACCGGTTGAAAGGCTCCCGGAACAAGGGAGTTGTTCTGTACAGACTGGTCGGCAGCTCCTTCCGGGTTGAATGTCACATCGAACAGCCGGGAAACCGGAGCTGCAACTGACGGATCGGGTTCATATACCAATGTAGTGAACCGGTCACTGACAACAGGTGTTGACTGGTTATTGTACGAGTCAACAGCTTTTATGGACACCGTATAAGCTGTCCCGGACCTTAAACCCGGCATTTTGTATGACAACGAGCCAGGCATGTTACTGTTCAAATAAAACTGTGAAAATACGGTTGCCGATATGCCTGTGTTACCATCCGCCGGGGTTGCTTCGATCAGATAATGGTGTACGACCTCGTCATCTTTTGCCTGGGCAAAGGAAACAACGCATTCGTTTGTTTCAACCCCAGTAACAGCCGGTTTTTCACCAGCCGGAAATTGCGGACTTTTGTCTCCGGTCCTGTTTTTAAAGGTAAATGCTGTACCATCATGGGGAGCTTTGATCGTCCACTGCGGTAATATTTCTTCATTACGGTAAGTATCCCAACGCTCAATTTCCACATCTCCATTTTCCTTCAGCGATACAATAACGCCTTCGGTAACATTCCTGTATCCCGGCGGATGTATTCCTTCCGAAAATCCTGTTTCTATCTCGCCATACGTTGTACTCCCGTCGTTGATTGAAGTAAACCTTCCCTGGTGGATCGAACGCGGATCGCCGAGCGGGTAATGCGAATGCCCTGAAAATACTACAGCTTGCGGATATTGATTCAAAACCTGTTCGAAAAAGCCGGTTCCCCAACCTTCCTTCTCTCCGGTTCCATAAACCGTATTGATCACCCCTACGTGGGTAAATACAAATATAGGTTTCCCCGGATATTTTGCCGCAGCGTCGGCCAGGCTTGAAGTAAGGAAATCCATTCCCCTCTGATCATAACCGCTCCTGCTCATGCTGATGGTGATAAATGGATAACCTTGCATGTGTATATATTGATGCAAGGGTTGGCCAAGTTCGGCCAGGTAATTATCTTCTCCATTCTCGTCCCGGACAAAATGATCATGGTTTCCCATCATGAAATAAACCGGAATGTTACCGGGCACATGAGCAGAGAATATTTCTTTCAAATCATCGTATTGACTTTTACGACCGTAATCCGTCAGGTCTCCCACCACAAAAATGGCATCGGCACGGGGCGTTTTGCTGGCAAGTCCCTGCAAAGCTTTCGCAACTTTCGTTTTGGCATCCGACGAACCAAAATGAATATCAGAGATGACAATAAACCGGGGTAAGCCGGAACCTGAAGGTGATACACTGGTAGTTGCATCTGCAGAAACATAGCAGATGGTAACTATCAGAAGGATAAAGACAGAAAGAAATTTTTTCATACTAAAATAAATATGGAACAATGGTAAAATAACATCCTCATCTTTTTTGACAGGATTACCTGCGGTGAGCTAAAGGTTAACAAGATTTTCAGGATTATTAATCAATGTCGTTTAGTTAAGCGTTCGGCTGAGGCTCTGCCTCAGTCGCATCTATTTCGACGGGCTGAGCCTGTCAGGATAATACGAACGAGGTAGAACCTCGTCCGAACAACTCCAATTCCTTAACTAAACGACATTGGATTATTAATCTTGTTAATTCCGTCAAATGTATAAGTAATGTTTGTCAACATTTCTATGTTTTCAAAATTTTGATAAACCAAATTTCATTGATACAAATTATCAACTACTTTACTAAAATCGGCATTGACCGTCCAATCCACACCTGTGGTTGTTCCAGTCCGAAAATGGCCGCAATGGTTGCCGCCACATCAAACTGCATCATACTTTCGTCGAACTTCAAACCCTTTTTGATATTTTTTCCCGAAATAATGAATGCTGTTTCCATTTCGGCCATGGTTTTACCGCCATGTCCTTTGTTGATGCCCCCATGATCGGATGTGACAATGAAAATGGTTTCGTCCAGTATCCCCGCATCCTTTACTGCCTGCACAATCTGCCCGACATATTTATCCTGGTTCTTCAACACTTCGTAGTATTCGGGCGTGTCGTGTCCTGCCCGGTGGCCCACGGCATCAGGATCATCATAAATCACTGCCAGAAGGTTCGGTTTGGCTTCCCTAATGTAATTACAAGCTATGATCGCAGTAGTATCAGGATTATTTTTATAGTTGACCACCTCTTTGGTAAAGTTCATTGCCTGTTGTTCGGCCAAATATTGCATGCCGTCCCATTCGTATATATACCCAATGGTAGCTTCAGGGTATGCATCGTGCAATAACCCAAATACCGATGGAAACATCCCGTAATGAGTTACCACCCGCGAAGGCAGTTCAGGTTTCTTCGAACCCCATTCGGTATACCCATGCAATTCAGGTCCGGCGCCCATAAACATAGAGGCCCAGTTAACCGCACTCGATGAAGGCAACACTGAACGTTTCTTCAATGTATAAGCCCCGTCGGACATCAATTGTTTGGTATGAGGCATGTCAGCTTTTTCCACGCTATAAGCTCCCCAGCCATCAAACCCAATAAGGATAACATGTTTCGCTTTCCATTCTTTTCCTTTTTTATCCGTACAACTACCTATGAGCAAAAGGGAAATTGCAAGAAACAGGACAAATTTTATTTTCATGATTAATTTAGACTTAGTTTTTTAAAATACCCCGGAAGCCATAAAGCTTCCGGGGTAACAAAGATCAATAATTTTCGTATTCGTCAAACCTCGGAGCTTCGATATTGGTAATTTTCTCCTTGATGGTGAGCGTTTTATTACTCGAATCGGTAAACTTATAATTCAACTCGTAACTCTGCCTGCGTGTATCGTAGGTGCTGCCACCCAAATCTTCCACGATGGCATTACCCCAAGGCGATATGGTCACCGTGGTGCTGTCGCTGGCAATAGTTAAAAGCATAAAATTGGTATCCAAATATTCAAGATCACTCGATAAGGTATGGATAGGCATCCGTACGGTAAACGACGACAAAGCTTTCAACACGGGTTGTACCGAACGGATGGTAGTCGCCGACTCGGACGAACTTCCTGAAAATTCCCCGGAAAAGCCATTGATCATTTTTATCTCGTACACCATTGCCTTCAATTCGGGATTGACATCGAACCCAGCGCTATTCTCCACAATGGAAACCGGGAAAGCATAAGTAATATCGGCGTCCAGTCCTACCGGGTTGAGGGGAACTTCCAACGTGCCATACTGGGTACCGGCCTTGATGGTTACCACCGGCTCAGGCATCTGGTAATTGGCCGCAGGCAACATCACCTTATCTACATACAAGGGATTACCCAATGCACTTTTCTGGTTAAGCGAATCCAACGCACGGGGATCAATCTTCAACTGCACTGTAACATCGCTTTTCACCGATTCGGAGGAAGCGCAATAGACCGAAAAAACCATCTTGTTGTTTTCCGTCCCATAGAAATGCTCGCCGACATACAACATATCCCGGCTGTTGACAATATATAATGTCTTTTGGTATTGTTCTCCAAAATCGACTTCTTTGGAACACGATGCCAACAAAAGTCCAAGCAACACAACAATTTGTATTTTAATAATATTCGTATTCATATTTCATTCGACATTTTGAAATTAAAAACCAGGCATTTGATCCAAATTATAGTTCTTATCCACTTCGGCCTTCGGAATCGGAAAGAATGTCTGGCGGCGTGTGAATACCTTGTAGATCCAACTGCGCTCTTTAACCCTTATGATCGTATAAAACCTATCCTTATCAACTTCCTTGACACTGGGATCGCAACCCGTCACCGGAGCATTTTCGTAGATGACAGCCTTCTTGGTACGGCGTAAATCGTGGTAACGACGGCCTTCCCACATCATTTCGATTTGTCTTTCGCGGAGGATCAACTCACGCATCCGTTCCACATTAGCCACATCGGCATCGGTAATACCGGGCAAGCCGGCGCGATAACGGATCAGATTGAAACACCGTTTCATTTCGTTCATATCCCTGGAAACAGTTGTTTCACCAATGGTATAGGACTGATCCAGTTCATTCATCGCTTCCACATAATTCAAATACACCTCGGCCATACGGTATTCCGGGCAATATTTGGCTTTTTGAATACCTCCCGAAATCCATGAGTCTTCATAATGAATGAACTTACGGCACAGGTATCCGGTCATCGGATACTCTTCCGCTTCGCCCGACGGCCTGTTCAAGGCATATTCCTTACCACTCTTGGCATCGGCATAATACTTGGCCACTTTTCCGTCGCGTTGGTCAATCGCATTGGGTGGGGTCGATGTAGACGGGAAATAAGAATTGTTGAATGCAATGGATGCATAAAAACGCATCTCCCTGTTGACATACCATTGATGTGTGCCGCTCAAGATTGTCATACCGTTCGAATTCCTTTCCCCCGAGAAGGTAACATCATTGGTGGTATATCCCGCTTCATAAGGGTATTCGTTGCTGGCATCCTGTGTGGTACGGCCGTCGGCCATGTAAAATGCATCGACCATACTTTGGGGAACAAAGAAAGCGCTCCAACCGTTGATCATACCCGGCGCACAATAACGGTTCATTGCGTTTATCGCCGAGTTTTGCCGGCTGAATAGTATTTCCCGGTTAGATGAGGACAAAGCGCATTCGCCGGTAAACATGTCAGAATATGAATGGTACGGATCGATGCCGCCTACCCCGTTAGGAAAGTCGGCCTGTTCGGCTGCCGGCACCGGTAAGTCCGGGGTATTGTCCATTTTCGCCACCACATATAAATCGTTGGGTTTGAGATCGACCAACTGTTTGGCTGCCGCTGCTGCTTTTGCCCACTTTTCCGTGTCTTTCACAGGATTGAGGTATGGAACTCCGGCACTATTCGTAAAATCGGAAAATTCGGCATTATCACCATTATACAAGGGACTGGCAGTGTATAATGTCAAACGCGACAATACAGCCATCGCCGACTCCTTCACGGCTTTCCCTACTTCGGCATTGTCTTTCACCTGTGTCGGTAACATTTTGATAGCAGATTCCAACAAACCGGCTACATAATCGCTGCATTCGTCCCATGTACTGCGTCCAACCATCATCTGGTCAATCGGCGTATCGAAACTTACGGAAACATCGGGAACAATAGGAACCGGCCCGTATGCCAACATTAATTCGAAGTAGATCATGGCTTTCACGAAAGTAGCCTCGCCTGTCCACTCTGCACGCTGCAAGGCGCTCACTTCCGTACATTCATTTACCCGTTGCAGGAAAGTATTGGTACGGCGTATGCCCTCGTAAAAATAATTCCAACGGTCGAACGGCGCCGTACTCTCCGAAGTCATCTCATTATTACAAAAATAATTATAGATATGAGTCCCTCTTTTATAACAAGCTACCCCTTCATCACTGATCAGTGTCCAGGGTTGGGTATTGCTTGCTGTGCCGGCAGGTGATCCATAGTCGATCAGGTAACTGTACACATTATTCAAATATTTCTGCACATATTCCTTTTTGGTAAATACCGTATCTAAGGTAAACAGATCGGAAATATAGGGATCAATATCCAGGAAATCGCAGGATTGTACCATTCCGCCTATCGTCATGGCAATAACAACGAATGGTATACATATTTTTTTTGCTATTTTTTTACGTATCATGATGGTGTTTATTAGAATGATAATTGCAATACCAAAGACCACGATCTGGTTAAGGGATATTTAGCACCGTTCGAACTGGCTTGTTCCGGATCCCATAGTTTTACTTTATCCCACAAATATAAGTTATCGCCGATAACTGAAATGCGGAAATTATTCATGGCTATTTTCTCCGACCACTTTTTGGGTAAGGTATATCCTATTTCCAAAGTTTTCAACCGTAAGTAATTGGCTTTAGCCAACCAAAATGTTGACTCCTGCTTATTGTTTACATTTTCCCCGTATGTCAGTCTCGGAAACCGGGCATTGGGATTTTCGGTGGAAGGATCACCCGAATATGAAGCCGGCGTCCAACGGCTACCTGGCTCATTTACAATAGACAGCACATTGCCGGTAACACCATTGGCAAAGGGAAAATACCCGGCGCCACCCATAAAGTAATCAGACTCGCCAGCCCCACGGAAAAAGATATTAAAATCGATGCCGCGCCAGGCAAGACTTCCGGCAAATCCGTACTGTATCTTGGGGATACGGGCATGTCCAATCGGAACAATATCATAATCATCGATACGCCCATCACCGTTAACATCCTGGTATTTGATATCTCCCGGCAATACCGTCCCGAACTGTGTGGGACTATTACGCACATCCTCCTCATCCTTAAACAAACCCAAGGCAATCAACCCACGGGTGATATCGTTAGCCGAACCTTTCTTTGCCAAGTATGGATAACGCGGAGGCACTTCATCATAATCAATGATTTTGTCACGTGTAAGCGTAAAGTTTCCACGTACCTCAACAAAAAACTCCCCAAAAGTATGGGCATAAGAAGCTGTACCATCGGCACCCCAGCTTTTCATCCGCCCCACATTACCCCATGGTACGGTAGCCACGCCGATCGTACCGGGCAATGATTTACGTTCCATGAAAATATTATCCCGTTTATCGATAAACGCGTCAACGGTAATATTCAAAGCATTATCCCACATGATCAGGTCAACACCCCAGTTTTGCTTGATTGCCTTTTCCCATACCAGACCGGTAGAACCCAATACGGCATCCGTAACCCCGGTACCACCGCCTTGCCGCTGGTCACCGAACGTATATCCGGTAGCACTCATGTTTACACTGGTAAGGTATGGAAACCTGATATCATTTCCATCTTTTTCTATCTGGTCGTTACCTACCAAGCCAAAAGAATAACGGAACTTCAACATATTGATAAAGGACAGGTTTTCCTTAAAATATTCATAGTTGGAAACCACATAACCGGCGGCGACCGAAGGGAAAAAACCAAAGCGCTGTCCCTTGGGAAAGTTTTCGGAGCCGTTGTACCCAAAGTTACCTTCGATAAAATAAATATCGTTGTACGAATAAGTTAAACGCCCGGCGATCCCCTGGTTTCTTTTCGGGATCGACGACAATTCATTACTGGCATCGGTACGCTGGTAATCCTTTTGCTGGTACAGGAACAATCCTCCCACCCGGTGTTTTTCAGCGATCACCCTGCTATAATCCAATTTTGCTTCAATGTATATGGTCCGTATTCCATACGAGGTAGTGGAAAATGACATCGGGGTAGCTACCACCGTTTTCTGGGTAATCAGTTCGCCTGTATTCCAGTTGCGTTCGGTAGCCTTATACAAATCGGGCATTTTAGTCCGGGCTGTGTAATGGTTGTTGAAATTATCAAACGATATGGAACCTGTTGCTTTCAAGCCATCCAACACAAATTTTAAATCCTGCTCGATTTTCAGCAACGATTCGATAGAGTTATCCCTGTCGGTGATAAAACCTGTTTCGTTGAGCAACACCGAAGGCGAAGTGTTTTCTTCTTTACCATAAGCCGGGAACTGGCCGTTCGAATAACGTACCGGAACGGTCATTGGGGTAAGATTCGCCTGTGCACTCCAAATCTGGTCGGTTGTACCTATCCCCGGACGATTCAAATCCACTAATTTAGCCGACAAAAGCAAACTGACCAATGTCGTTTTGGTTACATCCACGTCGATATTGCTCCTGAATGTATACTGGTTGCGTCGGACATTCGAATGGTAACGTTCCATCCCCGTTTGCTTGTAAATAGCATCATTGGTACGGTAAAAACCGCTCATGTAATACCTGGCTAATTTACTACCACCCGAAATATTGATATTTCCCTGTACGCCATAAGTACGTTTTTTCAGGATTTCGTCCTGCCAATTCACATCGGGGTACAAGTCGGGGTCCATGTTGTATTTGATGATGTCGAATATTTCCGGCGAATATACCGACTGGTCACCTCTTACGGTTCGCGCTTCATTGGCCAAAGTGGCATAATCATAAGCTTGCAAATATTTTGGCAATCGCGGTAACGTTTCCACCATAGTCTTGATATTAGCATTGATGGATATTTTCCCTTCCTGCCCGCGTTTGGTATTGATCAGCACTACACCGTTAGCCCCACGTGCGCCATAAATGGCGGTGGCAGTCGCATCCTTCAGTATGGAAAAACTTTCGATATCTTCAGGCGCCAGGTCGTTCAGGCTACCTTCGCGTTCGATACCATCTACCAATATCAAAGCTTTGCTATTAGCGCCAAAAGTACTGATCCCCCTGATCCAGAACTCCGACACATCCTTTCCCGGTTCGCCGCTACTCTGTATACCGATCAACCCGGCAACACGTCCTGCCAATGCATTGGTTACAGATGATACACCTCCCGTTTGTAATTCCGCCGGTTTGATCGTGGTGATAGAGCCGATCACACTTACTTTACGTTGTGTACCATATCCCACAATACTCACCTCTTCCAACTGCTGGGCGCTTTCTTCCAAAGCCACATTAATGGTTTGCGGATTAGCCGCACCAACTGTAAATTCCTGGGTTTTAAATCCGATATACGAAAACACAAGTATTGAACCCGGTTCCGCCATAATCTCATAAATACCGTCAGCATTGGTAACCACTCCTTTTGTAGGACTGGTTTTTGGATAAATGTTTACCCCTATCTGCGTTTCATTATTCGGATCAGTCACTACACCCTTCACCTTTACGCTTGTCTGAGCGAACGCCCATGTACTGATGAAGGATAGTATAACAAATGTAATAATTTTATATTTTTTCATCGTTCTCAATGTTAAAAATTATTGGATAGCGACACAGCGTATCACGCGGTTAAATGTATCAGCCACGTATAAAATCCCATCTGCCGTAGAAGCCACATCGTAAGGCCTATTGAATAAACACTCGCTTGGTTTGCCATCCCGATAGCCCGATTGACCAGGTGTTCCCGCATATACTGTGGCATTAAATTCTTCGTCGATTTTCCAGATAACATGATTGGTATAATCCGCTAAATAGATATTCCCTTCCTGGTCGGCTGAAATACCTTCAATTTCACCTAACTGAGCATTTTTCCCATTACCTTCTTTGGCAGTGCCTTTGCCCGTTCCTACAATATGTTCCACATCGTCACTGGTCAACCATGGTGTTGTATGACCAGCAGGTGTATGATAAGGATTCATACGGTATACCCGTCCCCATGCTTCAGAAGTAATATATAGATAACCATTTTTCTTGTTGTAGGCAATATGCGCCCACGAATCCATATCCAGATTTTGGCCTATAAGCTCCACCTTTTTGGTTTCCTGATCAACCCTCACCAACTTTTTTCCGCTGCTGGTCAGCAAAAAGACATATTTGTCATCAGCTGCTAAGCCATAACAGTCGGTTGAACCAAGTATAAAATTGTTGCTATCGTCGCGTTGATCGTAAAATATCGATGATTCCTGCCAATTCGTTTTTTCCGACAAACTGTAGAACATTAAAGGTCGCTGCGAAGCTCTTCGTTCAACCACAAAATACCGGCTAAAAGCCAAATTAAATGAACATTGCCAAGGTTCATGCATTCCAGTAATCACAGTGGTCACTTTATTGTCAGGCAAAGAAATCATCCTTACTTTTTTCCCGTTATCATCTGCAACAAGGATGGTACCTTCGTTATCAACAGCCAACATTACCGGTCGTGCAAAAGTAGCTTCCAGCGCCGGGCCATCTTTTGCTTCTTCCACTCCCACCTGCCCGGCCACCGTGGTTACCGTTGCCTTGATATGATACTGGAATTGTTTTCCGTCCAAAACACTTTCCTTGTATTTCGGTGTTCCATCGCTGTTTGTCCCTTCTTCTACGGTCACTTTAATGGTCGATAACTCACCGGGTTGTTTGGGCACCATTCCATAAATCGCATTATCCTGTACTTTCAGCACCAGTGCCTCTTTCGTATTGAAATACAGTTTCACTTTCGAAGCATCGTTACCGAAATTTGAGCCACTTACCACCACCCGGGTACCAAGTCCGCCTTTTTCGGGACCAATACTGTTCACCTCAACCGTCTTACTGGGATCATGAGGTGTGTCATACGGGTTGCTGTCATTTTCATCATTACTGTTGCATCCCATAAGCATAACTAAAAAAGATATAGCAAGCCAAAAAGCTGTTTTTTTCATTTGAATATTTTCTTTGATTAATACTTGTTTATTTCCAAATTTAAAGATTTATAACGACATTTCAAAACTTTTCCATAGGCTTCTTATTTTATTAAAAATGAATATGATGATTTAAAAATATTCTTTTGGACAAATTCACCGAACAATTTTCCAAGTTGGTTGTTACATTACATATCGACTTTTGAAATTTTCAAAAATAAGGAGGTGATTATCTTTTGTGAGATATGATTACTTCTAGATTTTATCATGTAAAAAACGAACTCATTTTTCACATGTCCATAGTATAACAAACGAGAACGTAAAAACCCCAGTCGAGTTTTTAATTTTCGTCAAAAAACTAAATACAAGCACATTGCATCACAAAATACAACTTATTCCCAAAACGGTGATGTCATATTTTCTCAAAAAATGCATATTTCTGTCATCCACACTAAACCTTTACCCCTTTTCGTTTGTTATTATTTAGATAATAACTTCACTAAAAAAAATACGCTTATGAATTTTATTTGGTATATTCTCATCGGGATAGCAGCCGGATTTCTTGCCGGACAGGTAACAAAAGGCAGCGGATTCGGGTTACTCGTCAATTTGCTTATCGGCATCATTGGCGGGGTATTGGGAGGTTGGATTTTCGGATTACTGGGGTTTCAAACAACGAGCCTGTTGGGTAACCTTATATGTGCCACAATAGGAGCTATTGTTTTGTTATGGCTGGTATCGTGGTTGAAGAAGACAACCGCAAAATAGATCGTTGGAAATAACGTTAACGCACTTTTCCGGTCGTTCCATATACGACGGAAAATTTTATACTCATCACATAAAAATAAATCTCATGTCAAAGTTAAATGTACTGACACTGGTGGGAGGAATCAGTAGTACTTCCATCAATAAACGTTTTTATAACGAAATCGTAAAACACAACACGGGCGATCTTGCTTTCGAATTATTTGATATCGCCGTCCTGCCATTCTATACGCAGGACAGGGACCAGGATCAACCGGCCCTGGTCAAATCGTTGAAAGAGAAAGTGAGAAGTTCAAATGCCGTGCTTTTCATCACGCCCGAGTATAACCGCTCGTATCCTGGTGTATTGAAAAATGCCATTGACCAAGGTTCGCGGCCTTATGGCGATAATTGCTGGAACGGTAAACCGGCTGCCATTATTGGCGCATCCATCGGGCCCATCGGAACTTTCGGCGCTCAGCAGCACCTGAGAAACGTCTGTTCGTATCTGAATATGCGCACCATGAGCCAACCCGAAGTTTATTTTAATGCTTCCGCTGGCATGAACGACAATGGCTTGACGGATGAAACAGTGAAAATGGTGCAGAAATTTCTCCAAAGTTTCGAAGCCTGGATCAAACAACACCAATAAACCAAATCCGGACGAATGCCCACGACGAACGTATTCCTAACCGTGGTCATTCGTCCCTTTTGTAAATATTCGCTTCGTCTGTAAAAAATTTTACTCAATTCATATAGGGTATTTTCTTTTTGGGCGATCATAGGTGTATCAAAACAAAAATATTTATTCATTTTAAAATTGATACAGCCATGAAAGTATTGCATCAAATCATCCGTATCAGCCTGATTGTGATTGCTTATTTATGCGCAGCTGATATAAACGCAATCGCTCAGGATAGTTATTTCACGGTAAGTGGTACAATAAAAGACAAACTAACCCGCAGACCGCTCGAATATGTGACCATATCTGTAGTGGGACACAATATTGGAACGGTGAGCAACGCCGATGGTGAGTTTAATTTGAAAATACCCAGAACCATTGACGCGTCCATTGTAGAATGCTCGCACATAGGCTATTATAGCTTTCGCATTCCGATCAAAAGCGATAATGTATCGGGAGCTGAAGTCCTGTTAACGCCATACACCGCTGCGTTGAACGCTGTGGTGATCCGTGGATGGGATGCCCGTTACCTGATGGAGGAAGCCGTCAATAAAATTCCTCAGAACTACAGCTCCACTCCTAACATGCTTACCGGTTTTTACAGGGAAACCGTACAGAAACGGCGTAACTACATCAACATTTCCGAAGCGGTGATCGAGATGTACAAAACCGCCTATACCGAAGATTGTGAGTTAGATCGTGTACAAGTGTTAAAAGGTCGTAAGCTATTGAGTCAAAGAGCATCCGACACACTGGCAGTTAAGTTGCTGGGCGGCCCCAACCTGTCGATTTATGTCGATGTTGTGAAGAATCCTGACATCCTGCTGGATAAGGAAACACTTCCGTATTTCAGTTTCAGCATGGAGAATATCACCCAGATCAACGGACGCGACCAATATGTAGTGGTTTTCCATCCACTGATCACCAGGCCGTATCCCTTGTATTTCGGCACCTTTTATATCGATAAGGAAACACTGGCCTTTACCCGCGCCGAATTCCGGCTCGATATGTCCGATCGCAACAAAGCCATCGAAATGATCCTCAAAAAGAAACCAATAGGGCTGCGGTTCAGGCCGGAAGAAGTGACATATGTTATATCGTACAAGGAACGTGACGGGAAATGTTATCTGAACTACATCCGTAATGAAATCAAGTTCAAATGCGATTGGAAAAGAAGGTTATTCTCAACGAATTATGCAATTGTCAGCGAAATGGCGGTTACCGACCTTAGCGAACAAAACGTCACAACGATCTCTCGCAAAGAAGCTTTCCGTCCTAACCAGGTTTTGAGTGACAAAGTGATGGACTTCTACGACGAGGATTTCTGGGGCGCCTATAACATCATAGAACCCACCGAATCGCTTGAATCGGCAGTAACCAGGCTCAAAAAGCAGCAAAAGAATTAAGAAAAACAGTTATTTTTGAAGTCAAAACATCAAATTCAAAGCATTGAACGATTTTGTGCTATATACAAAGGTACGGGAGGGCGACATTCAAGCATTCGAAGCGCTTTTCAAGCGTTACTACGAGCTGCTTTGCATGTATGGCAACAAGATCGTTGGCGATATGGATTCGGCAGAAGAAGTTGTCCAAGAGCTTTTTTATACGCTTTGGAAAGACCGCACAAACCTGCGGATTGTACTGTCGGTGAAATCGTACCTTTACGGAGCCGTACGCAACCAGTCACTTCAATATATGGAGCATTTGCAGGTACGCGAACGATATCGCAAAGCAATGTCGGAACAAATTACAGAAAATGCTCCTTATGATTCACCATTGGATATACTGGAAGCCAAGGAATTGGAGCAACAACTCGAAGCGGCGCTCAATCAATTACCCGAACGCCGCCGCAGGATTTTCCGGATGAACCGTTTCGAAGGGAAAAAGTATGATCAGATCGCCCGGGAATTATCGCTTTCGGTAAAAACCATTGAAGCCGAAATGAGTAAAGCGCTTCAGGCATTACGAAAAGTTATTTGAAAGCCTCTCCCCCTAACCCCCTCCCCATAAGGGAGGGAGGAGTGTGCTACTCAACGTTGATGTGTAAAACCACGAACTCCGAGTAGCACCGTTCACCCTCTCCTTTGGAGAGGGATGGGGAGAGGCCGGTTTTAAAAATTAAAAATCAGAATAATGTCAATTGATGTAAATAAAGCGTGGGACCAGTTACATGCGAGGTTGGCGGACGAGCAATTACTCGTCCGCGAAGATGCCAAAACGGTCACAATGCCATTCTTCACTAAAATGAAATGGGCAGCCGCCATTGTCATATTATGTATCTGCGGCGGCGCCGCCGGTTTATACCTGATACCCGGGGAGAAAGCCGGACAGATGCTTTCCATACACAACAACGAAACATCCAACACTTTAGTCAGCACGCTGGAGGATGGATCTATCGTATATTTGGCAGGAGGAGCCACGCTCACCTGTCCCGAACAATTCGATGCCGACAAAAGACAGGTATCCCTGCAAGGAGAAGCCATGTTTGATGTCCAAAGCGACCAAACCTATCCGTTCTTGGTCGAAACAAAACCGGTGGTAGTTGAAGTGTTGGGAACCGCGTTCAATATCAAATCGGCAGACAATGAATCATTCGAACTTTCTGTGCAACGTGGGCTGGTAAAAGTAACACCTAAATTTGCAGGAGAATCGCTTTTGGTGAAAGCAGGAGAAACAGTATATCTGCAATCCGGCCGCCAGTTGACGAAGATATCGTCGGACGACCGGCAACAATTCGCTCAATACACAGAGAGAATGTGGTTCAAAGACGCCCGGCTGGATGATATCGTCCGGGTGATCAACAAGATATCCGATATCCCCGTCACCATTGCCGACAGTACGTTGAGCAGCATGAAAATGACCATCGGATTCGACAACAATACGCCCGCCGATATGGTGCACCTGATGTGTATTGCATTGGGATTAAAATATGTAGACAATGGGAATCATATCTTGATCGAATCTTCCGGAACTCCATAAAAATAGCAGATGAACCACCCTGCCTCATATTCATTTGTACAACATATCACTTCTTTCTTTTGGGAAAGAGGCAAGGTGGGACTTATTTGTTGCCTGTTCTTTACCTGTATGCCAGTAACGGCACAAGATGAAGATTTACCTGGTAAGATGGTATACCTACCCAAAATGAAAGGAACCACATACGAGATGCTTAACATGATTTCCGAAAAGACAGGCTATTTATTCATGTATGACAGCAAAGTCATCAACAGTAATCGGAATGTAAAAATACCCGAAGGAACCTATACGCTGAAAGATGCCATCGCACAGGCAACAGCCGACAAGGCCATTCGCACCAGGGTAATTGATAGCCATATACTGCTCTACAAGGAAGAAATCACACCCTTGCCCCAATCGAAATCCGCTCCTCTCCCACCCGATCAGTCGTATACAGCACTCGAAGGCATTGTCAGGGATAAGGACACCAACGAACCGGTAGCATATTGTTCAGTAAGCATCACAGAAGCAGGAACAGGAACGGTCACAAACCAAAACGGACAGTTCCTGCTCAAACTTCCCGGTTCACTACAAAATGCCTATATCAAGTTTTCGCACATCGGTTATGAGACACAACATCTCCCGGCTCAGTTGTTTTCGGATAACAAAACGGATGTATACCTCAACACGCGACTTATTCCGATTGAAGCTGTGATCATCCGCCTGGTAAATCCGATGAAACTAGTGAAAGACATGCTGGACAACCGTCAACAGAATTACACCAATGAGCCATATTACCTGACTTCGTTTTACCGCGAAGGAGTTAACCATAAACGGGGGTTTACCAACCTTACCGAAGCTGTATTCCGTGTATATAAACCCGGATATAGCAGCGCCCAATCCGAACAAGTAAAGATGATCAAGATGCGCTCCATCAGCAACAAACAGGAAACCGATACGGTAGCGATGAAGATGAAAGCCGGTGTAAATGCCTGCCTGATGCTTGACATCATCAAAAACATACCGGATTTTCTCATGCTGAATGATGAGAACATGTACAATTACACCAAAATTGCGATGGCCGTGACAGGCGACCGGTTGGCGCATGTGGTTGCTTTCGAACAAAAACCGGGAATCAGGGGTCCGCTCTACAAGGGTGAGTTGTATATTGACGAAAGTAATTATGCCTTGTTGTACGCGCATTTCCATATCCACCCGGATTATATCCAACAAGCACATTCGATGTTTGTCGTCAAAAAATCGAGAAACTTAGAGATTACACCGATGGAAGCCGTATATTCGGTATCGTACCAGCAGTGGAACGGCAAATATTATGTCAATCACTCGCGCGGCGACCTGACATTCAAGGTTAAGAAAAAGAAAAGGTTTCTTGCCGGAACCTCTACGTCACATACATGGTTCGAAATGGCCACCTGTCATATCGACACGCTTAACGTGAAACGTTTTCCTACCCGCGAAAGCCAGCCTACCCAGAACATTTTTTCCGAAACAAATTATGTATATGACGAATCTTTCTGGGGCGACTTCAATATCATTATGCCCGAAGAAAAATTAAGCGATGCTATTTCGCGTATATCATCCAAAATTGAAGAAAGTATAGAAAAATAAAACGGGGTGTCATTGTCTTACATAACCAATGACACCCCGTCGCACTATGTCTCCAATTCCTTATTCTTCGCCTTCAAGCTCCATCATTTGTTGCTGGAGTATCAGTTCCCATTTTTCGTTCGGGAACATATTATCCCAAACTCCACTAAGACTTTCGAAAAGCTCGCGTTGGTTGTTTTTCAAAGCATAATCGCACACGTGGAACAAGACATATTTCCGGTTTTGCAATTCGCTCCTGATACTTCCCTGCATTTTCTTCGGGAAACTGAGATAGTACTCCAGTTCTTCCTTAGCTACATCAAAAATCCTTTGACCCAAGGCATTTCCTTTTTCCATAGCGCCGGCATTGTAATATGCCTCCAGCAAAGCCAAATCGAAATAGCTGAGCGGCAACTGATAAGTAGGGATCGCCTCGTAAGCATGGTCAAGCGCCATCACCGCCGAGTCCTTCTTCCCCTCGGCAATCAATGCATTGGCCAGCCGTGCGAAATTATTACGGAATGTCACTAACAACCGTGTGTTTGTTTCGTCAAGATATACATGCGGGTCGCTGATATTACCCCAACGGAACTGGTTCATCATTTTGTCGTAAAGCTTGTCGGCATCAATACCTCCTGTCTGCGATGCTTTGAGCGGGACAAACCGGTAAGCCAGCCCGTCGAGTTGGAAATAATCCGAAAGGTTCAGGTAATTGTCTGACGAAACAGTTACTGCAAAGTATACCGGACGCTCCCAATTGTTGTTGGCCAACATGTCGAGCACCATCATCGAATTCTTGTAGATTCGTTCGGTGCTACCGCTTTTCTCGCCATTAAGCGTCCAACGTATTTCGGGAACAATAAATGCTGAGTCCTTCAATGGCACCGTACCATTGGCCAGTACCTTTTCCTTGTCGACAGTTATTTTCAGGTTTTTGGCAGGGATAAAACTCGTAAGCCGCTGCTGCACATATTCCGATTTACGTATATCACCAGCAAGGTTTCCTGACCAGATAACTCCGTCTCCCGTTTGGTCAACAACAGCTTTGGTTTTTATATTATCACTCCCGACAAAATCCATCACTTGTTTCAGCTCAATATATTGCTTATTGAACTGATCCTGTATGTACAGCACATCCCTTGTCCCCGACATGTACTGGTCTGGTCTAAGAGAGAAAGGCAAGGATTTCGACTCATAGGCCGCACGGCTCATCTGCTCGATGTACCAGTCGGCAGCCAGGTAGCTGAGGTTCACCACACGGATATCCGTCCCTACACCCTCCACTTCCTGTGCATACCACAAGGGGAAAGTGTCGTTATCGCCATTGGTAAAGATAATCGAGTTCGGTTCGCACGACACCAGGTAGTTGTACGCAAAGTCACGTGCAGTGTAACGTCCCGAGCGGTCATGATCGTTCCAGTTTTGTTGGGCCATGATGCCAGGCACCAACAGGAGCAATATCAGCGAGATAGTCCCTGCCAGATATTTGCTGCGCATCTTTTCAGGAACGGCATCAATAATCGCCATTACGCCCAATCCGATCCAAATAGCAAATGCATAGAACGAACCGGCATAAGCGTAATCCCGCTCACGCGGCTGGTAAGGCGTCTGGTTCAGATAGATCACAATAGCGATACCGGTCATGAAGAACAGCATCATAGTGACCCAAAAATCAGGCTTGTTTCGCTGGTACTGGAAAACCAACCCGATAATACCCAAAATCAGCGGTAGGAAATAATACTTATTATTTCCGCGGTTTTTCATACTATCAGGGACATCCTGAGGTCCCAGCCGGGCTTCGTCCAGCGGTGTAATCCCTGAAATCCAGTTACCATGGAGCAAGTCGCCGTGTCCTTGTATGTCATTCTGCCTGCCCGCAAAATTCCACATGAAATATCGCCCGTACATGAATCCCAACTGGTAGGAAAAGAAAAAACGCATGTTCTGCCCGAAGGTTGGAAGCTTATCAGGCGCCTGCCTCTCGGGAATATGCGCCCATTCTTTGTATGCTGAGACGTGCGATCCTTCGCGGCTATACATACGCGGAAAAATAGTCGTGCTACCTTCCTTGTATACATAGTCACTTCTTTGACCAATATCTACATATTTCCCATCTTTCAAGGCATACATGGTCTTACCGTCCTTGATATCCACCGGCTGCGAGTTATAATATGGTCCGAAAAACAACGGACGGTCACCATATTGTTCGCGGTTGAGGTAATATTGCAGGTTGAACAGGTTTTGCGGATTATTTTGATCCATAGGAGGCTCGGCTGCCGAACGGATGATCAGCGCCGCGTACGAACTGTAACCGATGACGATCATCGTAACGGCCAGCAAAGCAGTATTCAGGGCAAGTTTCTTGTTCCGTACCGAATACCACAATCCATACACAATTCCTCCCACTAAGAGGGCTGCATAAAGATAAAGTCCCGTATGTAACGGCAAACCCATATTCTTCACAAACAACAGTTCAAACCAAACGGCAAGCTTGATCACGCCAGGCACAATACCGTAAAGGACCACCAACAGCACAGCCGCAGAAATCAACAATGCGTAGATAGTTCCCTTGGCGGTGATATTATTTTGGTATTTACGGTGGTAGATGACCAGTCCGATGGCCGGTATGGCCAGCAGGTTAAGCAAGTGCACGCCGATGGATAAGCCCATCAGGTAAGCGATCAGTATCAGCCAGCGATTGGCGTAACGTTGGTCGGCTTCGTCCTCCCAGCGCAATACAGCCCAAAAAACCAAGGCAGTGAATAATGATGAACATGCATAAACCTCACCTTCGACAGCCGAAAACCAGAACGTATCGGAAAAAGTATAAGCCAGCGCACCGACCACTCCCGAACCGATGATAGAGATAGCTTGTACCGGGGTGAAATCCTTCATATCCACACCGATCAACTTGCGTCCCAGGTGGGTAATGGTCCAAAACAACAACAGGATAGTGAACCCACTGCACAATGCCGAAAAGATATTCACCATTTTGGCTACCAGTTCCACATTACTTCCAGCAAACATGGTAAAAATGTGTGCCACAAGCATAAACAGGGGCGCCCCGGGAGGATGTCCCACTTCGAGCTTATAAGCTGTGGAAATGAACTCACCGCAGTCCCAGAAACTGGCGGTAGGCTCAATAGTGAGCAGATAAACGGCGGATGCGATCGCAAACACAATCCAACCGGTGATACTGTTGATCTTCTTAAAATTCATCAGTTCAGAGGTCTAATATCGTTTTTAACTAATTATCAAGCGGCAAAGATAACGTAATTTTCATAGCGCAGGGTCATAAAATTTCTTAAAGGAACATGATACAGAAGACACTTTTTATAATAATATTCCTCTTTCAAATTCTGATATTGTCTATTATTCATTGATACGTTTCATTGGTTTTGCGAAAGCATAATCGATTGACCAGTTTTCGGATATAATTCCGGCAACTAAAGCAGGTGTACGTGGGGTATAGCTTTTATCTAGATTTCGACTCAATGTTCCATGTGGTT
>JAVBSH010000015.1:0-3357 GCA_031547085.1 Bacteroidales bacterium | reverse complement strand
ACCGTTTGCAGAACGAGCAATTGGTGTTGTATGCCAACAACCGTTGGGATTATCCCGAAATAGCCTGGGGTAATTATTGTAAGACGCTTGAAAATACACCGTGTTACGGAAAGATCACATTTCAATTAAGAATTAAGAATTCCACTTTGTGTCTTAGCGCCTTCGTGGCAAAAAACAAAAACAATATCTTTTAATACCAACATCCATGAGCCGTTACCTGATTATACTTGTTTTGATGAGTTGGTCTTTATCCGCCATAGCGATAGAGATACCGGTACTTTCGCCCTTGCCGGCAGAAAGCGAACTGCAAAAAGTTCCCCTTGCCGGGGAATGGAAATTCAATCCCTCGCCGGATGAATCTTTCTGGACAAAAAGTAATGCAGACAGTTGGGCCAATATCTCTGTACCCGGTGAATGGGTCATGCAGGGATTTGAAGTCGAAAAAGGTAAAGCGGCCGGGTATTTCCGCACTTTCATGGTTCCCGAAACATGGAGCCACAAAAGAATCAAACTGCGTTGCAACGGGATTTTCAGCGAAAGCTGGCTGTATGTAAATGGCAAAGAAGCTGGGTATCATTTGGGCGGGTTCACTCCTTTTGAGTTGGATATAACGGCCTTGGTACAAATCGGCAAGGAAAACAGGATTGCGGTTAAAGTGGTTTCGGAAAGCATCGCCGATTCAACGGCAAGCGCTGCACAATATGCGGTACACCCGTTGGGTGGGATCACAAGGGATATGTACATATTCCCGCTGCCCGAAACCAATTTGTCGCTGTTTCATGCATCCACCACCTTTGACGCCCAATATGCGGACGCCACATTGACCGCCGAGGTGGAAGTCAGGAATGAGGCTTCTACAGCACAGAGCAATTTGTCATTGAAATTTACGCTGACAGACGCATCAGGGAAATCGGTAAATATTGGTGATGGTACACAATCCGTTGGTAAACTTGTTTCACAAAGTTCGGGAACGATGAAAGTGGAATTCCAAATGACAAAGCCGGAACAATGGGATTCCGAACATCCGTATTTGTATACATTTACATGCCAGTTGCTTGATGGAAGCCAAGTGCTGCAAACTACCAGCCGCCGCATCGGGTTCCGTCAGATTGAAGTACGGGGCAACCAGGTGTTCATCAACAACAAACCGATCAAATTGCAGGGCGTTTGCCGCCATGAGGTGATGCCTTTGCGGGGACGTTCCCTGACCGGCGATATCTGGAAAAAGGATGTTGACATATTTCGTAAAGGCAACGTGAACTACATTCGGACATCGCATTACCCTCCCGATGAGGCATTGTTGGATGCTTGCGATGAGTTGGGCATGTTTGTGGAAGTGGAAGCTCCATTTTGCTGGGCACATAACACCAAAGTTCCTGATAAAAAACATGATGCCGTGCTGGTGAATCAACATGTGGAAATGGTGAACCGCGACCGGAGCCACCCGTCCGTCATCATCTGGTCGATGGGTAACGAATCCAACCTGTACACCGAATATTTTAAGAAAGCTGCGGAAGTGGTGAAAGAGATGGATTCCACCCGTCCCCGTGTATTCAGTCAATGGGGCCTGATGCCGATCATGACGAGCTGGAGATAGGCAACCATCACTATCCTGGCCCTACCGGCCCTGAAAAATACAGGAACAGCAAGCGTCCGATAACATTCGACGAATTTTGCCACCTGAATGCATACAACCGGCTCGAACTGGCTGCCGATCCGGGTTTGCATTATATGTGGGGACGGTTGCTCGACCAGATGTGGACTGATATGTACAACAGCAAAGGCGTATTGGGCGGCGCTATTTGGGCAGGTATCGACGATACGTTCTTCCTTCCCGAGGAAATGGCTGTGGGATACGGCACTTGGGGGCCTATTGACGGCTGGCGACGGGAAAAACCGGAGTATTGGGAAATGAAAAAGGCCTTCAGCCCGGTAAGGATTGTACTGAACGGAAATATGGACGAAAACGGACTGTTGTTGTTTGATGTGGAAAACCGCCATAATTTCACGAATCTGTCGGAATGCACCGTGCAATGGAAGGTCAGGGATGGTAACGGCACCGTACAAACCAGTATTGAGCCGCGCCAGAAAGGCATATTGGAAATAAGATTGCCCGAAAAGTTGCGTAATACACAGGATATAGAACTTACCATCACCAGTCCCAGGGGATTTGTGATAGATGAATATACATTCAGGATAGTGCCCGAACAGATATCCGTACAAACCGCCAGGAAACAGAAGATTTCCGTTTCGGAGACGGATGGAAACATCCTCGTTACCACTCCGGCGGTGAAACTGACGGTAGACGGGCGCAACGGTTTATTGAGCATCGGCCATGCCAAAGGCGCACTGCTTCAGGCATCGCCTGCTTTAATGCTGCTTCCGCTGAATCAGGAAGGTGAAGGGATTCAGATGGTCGGCAAAAACCAGAACTTCCATCCATATACGCCCGTTTGCAGTCACTGGGTATGCGAATCGGTGAAAAAAAAACATACGGAAAACGGCGTCAAGATTGAAGTACAAGGGGAATACCGGGAAGCAAAAGGCTCTTTTACCTACGCAGTGTCCGCCACCGGGGAAATCAGCGTTTCTTACGATTTCACCGTGTTGCATAATGTTTCGCCCCGCCAAACGGGGATTGTGTTCACCCTGCCCGGTTCGTTCGATTTCCTGAAATGGAAAAGAAAAGGACATTGGAACGTATACCCGTCTAACCAGGTCGGAGCGTTGGAAGGGGAAGCAAAAGCAATGGATCCCGCTTTGCCGGTAAGCGAAATAGCCGGTCCGTCAAAGGAACCAGCGGTTGACTGGGCATACGACCAGACCGCAAACGGCTCGAACATGTTCCGGTCTACCAAGGAAAACATCGTGGAAGCATCGCTCACCGGCGCGGATGGATATCGGTTCACAGTACTGTCCGATGGCACGCAACATTCAAGGGCTTGGAAAGACGGTGAGTTCGTGCAGTTGTTGGTTGCTGATTACAGTAATCCGGGTAGTGAACGCTTCCTGATCTCGCACGCCGAAAAAGAATACCGTCCTTTGCGCAAGGGCGACAGGCTGACAGGAACAGTAAACATACAGTTGAATCGATGAAAACCTATATCGCTCATCCAGTAATGTACATCCAAAAATGAAATATCGGCGAAAACGACCAGAATTTATAAATAATTAAATGTCGTTTACTTAAGGAATATTTTGGTCAATACCCTCTCAATGCTTATCTTTATATCATAATAATATGGGGCTTCCCCCAGAGTATTACCCCAAGAATATCGTGAAAACCTAATAAAAAAGATAGATTATGAGCTCGAAAACAAAGAGTGCATTGACCGTTCTCAAGACGGTCTTAAAGGG
>JAVBSH010000101.1:0-16358 GCA_031547085.1 Bacteroidales bacterium | reverse complement strand
TTTGAACTATCTTTAAATGAGTCGTATGCACACTGCCAATACGCGACAACAGACTGCCAATTTCGGACAAACTGTACCCCCTTGTTCTCGAAAAAGTGTACCCCCTTTGGAAAAAATGGTAAGGGGGTACAGTTTACGTTTCGGAAATTGTCTTTTTTTGGCTTTTTTCTGTCCCCCTTAGCGGACATTATATAAAGAAAAAACCCTCCAAATTCACTGAACTTGAAGGGTTTGTCTTGCAATTGACGCCTTTTGTCTTAGGCCCTCTGCGGTATGGACGGGACTCGAACCCGCGACCCCCTGCGTGACAGGCAGGTATTCTAACCAGCTGAACTACCACACCGTGTTTGTTCAATTGCGCTGCAAAGGTAATGCTGTTTTTTGATTTGGCAACACTTCTTTATAAAAAAATATTTTCATTAAACTTTATAGCTGAATGACAGTCTGTTAAAAACTTAAAAAATATTATTTTTGATGAGTCTGATCAGAAGAAAAGGAAGATTGGAATAAAAATATGGAAGGAAAAACAAGAGAAAAAATGGTTACAATTTTTAAATCCGGATGTTAAGCAGCATGTTGGTATTCGATGATACCATCATAGAAAACAATACATGGATGAAAATGAACTCGTACGTCGGCATTTGGATCACAATAAAGGCCGTAATATAAAAAATCAATACCTTATTAGCATCTTGGTTTTGAATGAAAATCTGCGTATTCCTCTGGCGTATGAAGCTGTAAAAAGAACGGTTGTCTTCAGCAAAATAAAACCGGGTATGATATTTTACCACACCCGGTTTTTCATCGCAACTTCATGCTTTTTCGTTGTTCCCGGAAAAGCAATTTAATTGGCTAATTCCTTTTCTTCTGGCCTCATCACCACCCGTATCATATTACCCTGTGTCAACGCTTTTTTGGCCGTTTTGTGGACGCTTTCGGGTGTGATGCTTTCCACTACCTTTTCGTAGTCGGTGTAGCGATCAATGCCTTCGCGGTAGAAGTCAGTCCAGATATACATGTACCACGAATTTTCCTTCTGGTTGTCCTTGAACGATTTCAGCCAGTATTTCTTTGCATTGTCGATGGTTTCGGCATCGGGACCTTCGGCTACCAGCTTGTCAATTTCGTCGTAAATCACCTTGATCATTTTGTCGGCTAGGTTAGGATCGGTATTGAAATTCATGTCAAGCGTGTAATTATAATTGGGCGCCGGCCACACGGTCATACCCACACCTACTCCGTAGGTAGCGCCATATTCCTTACGGATGGTTTCCAGGTAGCGTTTACTCAGCACTTCCCTGATTCCCGACATGTTCATCATATCCGTCAGGTCGTATTTCGATGTTCCGCTGTAGCGAATGCGTGCCGAGGCTTTAGGGGTCAACATCGGTTTGCTGAAATCGACAACGATTTCGCCTTTGGGAACATGCATCCCGCTGTTCTTCCATTTCTCGTTTGATTTCAGTCCCGGCAACGATGCAATATATTTTTCCACTAGGGGCTTCACTTCATCTGCCGTGAAACTTCCCACCAGGAAAAACACAAAATCCCCAGCATCGGCAAAACGTGCCTTGTATACCTTTTCGATGGCCGGCATATTCACTTTTTCCAAGTCGGCTTCGTTGACGGGTTTGCGGCGCGGATGGCGACCGATGGTGATCCATGATGCCGAATCGGCAAAATGGTTGGCCGGGTCGTTGGCCCGTTGGCGGATCGATTCCCTGGTACGTTGTAGGGTAGTAGTGAGGATTTCAGGATCGAAACGTGGCTGGTTGAAACGCAGGTACAGCAGCTGGAACATTGTTTCCACATCCTTTTTGGATGAACTGCCGCTGACTCCTTCATAGGTGTCGCTAATATACGGGTATACCGAAGCCGTCTTTCCTGCCAACAGTTTGCTCAGGTCGGTGTAGCTGAAATCGGCAATACCGCTCAGCATAGCAATGTTGGTTGCATACTGGCACGACGGGAAATCCTGGTCGCTAACCAGCGAAGAACCGCCAAAACTGTATGCCGACAGCAATATCTGGTCGTCTTTGTGCGTGGTAGGATATACGATTACTTTGGCGCCGTTGCTCAATGTCCATTCCGTGGCTTCGAAGGGTTTCTTCAACTGCTTCGTCTTTACGATCTTCCCGCTTTTCGGTTCCTTGCTGATTAATTTTTTACCCGACATCTGGTCTTTATATGGCTCAATGCTGGCCAACTGTATGTCAGTCAGCATTTTTTTAATTTGTGCGTCCTCGAGCATCTGATCTTTGTCCTTGTCGGATACCGACTGTGTTACCACCCGATTTTTTTCGGGAAACATACTTTTGGCCTTGTTGTTGACTTCGTCGAGTGTAATCATTGGCAATACGTTACGAGTGAAGTTGTACGTATATTCTATCGATGGAATTGAATTGCTCCCGGTGAAATGCGACGAGTACATACCCCAGAAAACACCATTGTCACGGTTATTCCTTTCGTTATATGAACGTTGTTCCTGATTTAGTAGATCGGCCTTGGCTCGTTCAAGTTCCGATTCGGTAAAGCCGTAACGTTTCACCCGTTCGAGTTCGGTGAGTAGGGTGTTGAAAGCTGCCGGAGCCTGTCCGTTCTTGGGTGACACAGAGCCCCAGAAGGCATCCTTGCTCTCTATCCACGATGAATAATAACCATAAGCGCTGGTGAAAGGTTGGTCTTTGCTCAGGTAAAGTTCGTCGAACCGCGCCGAAAGCATATTATTGATCAAGCGGGTCACACGGTTGTTATACATGAATTTTTCCTTGGCACGGTCTTCCCGTTTGGTGCCTTCCTGTTTGAACAGCACCCGGATGCCCAGGTTCCCGGCTTCGGGGTCGGTCGCTTTCCCGATCAGCATCTCATCGTTATCTGGAATTTCGAATTCAGGAAATTTGGCGGTTCCTTGTGGCTTGGGAAGATCAGCGAAAATACGTTTCACCTTTGCTTCCATCTGGTTGGGATCGAAGTCGCCCACCAATATCAGCGCTTGCAGGTCGGCACGGTACCATTTGTGGTAGAAATCGAGAATATCGTTCATCTTAAAATTATTCAACACGTCGAGGGTACCGATGACATTACGTTTCGAGTACTGTGAGTTGTTGTACATCACCGGGTTGAGTTGCTCGCCAATGCGAAACTGGTATCCGCCATAAGTGCGCCATTCTTCGCGGATCACTCCACGCTCGATTTCAAGCATTTCGGGACTGAATGTAAAGCTACCCGACCAATCGTGCAGGATCAGTAGCAGGCTGTCTACCAGTGTCTCGCTACGATCCAGAGGTACGGACGAAAGCATGTAACAGGTCCTGTCCATGCTGGTGAAGGCGTTCAGGTTGGCTCCGAATTTAATCCCATTCTTTTCGCAATACTTGGTGATTGCATCGCCGGGAAAGTTGGTGGTTCCCTTGAAAGCCATATGTTCAGTAAAATGTGCCAATCCGTTCTGGCGGTCTTCTTCGAGGAGCGCCCCAACATGATTCACAATATACATATCCGCACGGTTAGCGGGTTTACTGTTTTTGCGTATGTAGTAGGTCAGTCCGTTGTCCAGTTTCCCTACTTTCACATCCGGATCAATCGGCACAATACCTTCCGGATTATAGTTCTGTGCGGCGACACTCCATACAAGCATCCACCCGAGTAAAAAACAATACACTTTCTTCATGTCGTTGAATTTTTAAGGTTATCAGTCTCGGCAAAGTTAAACTAATATCTTAGATATGCAACCTGAAGATTGAAAAATGTAAAAACCTACCGGGTCTGGAAGACCCGGTAGGTCATCATTTATTTAGTCAATTAAAACACATCTGTCGGGTGCGATTTTTATTTGATGTATGTGAATAACTTTTTCAATATTCTCTAAATGAATTATTTGGCGTGCATAATTGAATATTCTTCAGGAAAAGTTATTAACACGTGTTGCAAAATTCACATATGGTGATATTCAATTGGTTGAAATAGAAATGAAAAAATCATAAGAATTCGTATCGATTTTTATGATGCTGAAATATAATCATTTAACATTTAACATCAAATAAAAATTACACCCCATCTGTCATCTGTCCACTTAAAATAGATTGAGGGACAGTTGGTTATACTTAGTTTTTTGAAATTATTGTAATCTATATTTGCAAATAGTTCTTTTACAGGCACTTTATCGATTAGGGAGATTCCCAAAATCTGTAATATTTCGTAGGTTGAGCGGTCAATTTTTAGATCGTATCCCACTATTGCTACCAAACAATATGTGATGATTGCAGTGTGTATTTGGATACGAACCGCATTCTCATACTAAACCGCTATCAAGATATTTTTGTATATTTACAAAAAATATTTGATGAAAAAATTGCAAGTGGTATCACATTATTCCGATGATGAATTGAAGTCTATCTTAGACTCACAGACAGAAGTACGCGCCTTCCGGGATTGGCAAATCGTCTATTTGGTGCAAACCAATCCTGGCAATAAGGCAGAGGAAATAGCCCAGCTACTTGGGATAAAGAAGAGCAAAGTGTTGCGAGTTATTCAACAGTACAACAAGTTAGGGGTTAATTGGCGTATCTATGGTCGGATTGGGGTGAGGATATGGCGGCGTTGTATGCCAATTGGGTGTTCGAAAAAGCGAAATTTGACGTGGAAGCAGGCCTGCGAGCCGAGTATACCTGTGTGTTCTACGATATTTCACCCGATAATATCTATTATCCGTCGAACGATTCGTATGACTATTTTGATCTGTTCCCTAATGTACGATTGGCCTGGAAAATCAATAAATCTAATCGTTTGTCGGTGTTTTACAACCGTCGTATCGACCGTCCAGGCGAAGACATATTGCGTATTTTTCCGAAATACAATGATCCTGAGTTGCTGAAAGTCGGGAGCCCGTATCTGCGTCCGCAATATACGCAAAGTGCTGAACTCGCCTATAAATATATCTGGAACAGCGGTTCTGTCTTCGTTTCGGGGTATTACAAGATCATCAAAGATCCGTATATGCGCATTTATGCGGTGGATGAACAGAGCGGCAGCGGCAATATTATCAATAAGGTGTATGAGAACACAGGCGAAGCTACCAATGCCGGTACGGAGGTGATCATAGACCAACGCATAGGCAAGTTCTGGAAAGTATCCGGCAGTTTCAACTGGTATCACAACAGTATCGCGGCATACTCCGGTACGCTTTATTTTCCATACGAACGACCTTTTTCCATTGCCAAAAGCAGCGATAATACCTGGTATGCAAAAATCAATAATCAGTTCAATATCGGCAGCAACAGCCAGATACAACTCACAGGCGTTTACTATGCGCCGGTGAACATACCGCAGGGAAAGCGGTATGAGCGTGGCAGCATCGATGCCGGGTTCAAGCAATCTTTGATGCATGGAAAACTTGAACTAACCGTGTCGATGAGCGACATATTCAATACAATGGGTATCAAGGAAGAGGTGCGCAATGACGGGTTCCGCGCGGTGTACGAGAATTATTACGAAACACAAATTGTGAACATCGGGGCAAAGTATAAGTTTTGAAGTTTTCAGATAAGTCTACCATCCGACAATCCCAATAATCCAAGGTGTTAGTAATGCAGTAATTACAGCAGTCAGGATCATCCCGAGACTGCTGTAAGCTGTTTCCGTCCGCCCGATTTCCGAAGCTTTCGATGTTCCCAATCCATGCGCTGCCGATCCTAAGGCCAGTCCCACGGCTTCCTTATCAGTAACACGTATCTTTTTCAGGAACAAAGGGCCAGCTACAGCTCCCAATACGCCCACCGCAACTACAACGCCTACCGTAAGTGAAGGTATACCGCCAATGCTTGCAGATATTTCGATAGCTACGGGTGTTGTGACCGATTTGGGCGCCAACGATAAGATTACATCACGGGAAGCATCGAGAAGGTAAGCAATACTGATCACAGAAACCACGCCGACAACAGCTCCCAACACCTGGGAAAGGAAAATGGCTATTGTCTGTTTCCTAATATTTTTCAATTGTTCGTATAGAGGGACACCTAACGCGACAATCGCCGGTTTCAGCATGAAACTAATATAGTCACCCCCTTGCATGTATTCCTCGTATTCGATGTGCAGCAGGCGCAACAGGATAATGATCCCGGCAAGTGTCAGCATCAATGGATTGAGCCACACATAATGATAGCGCCGATACAACACTTGGGCTGCGAAATAAATACCGAATGTAATGGCTACTGAAAATATTTCAAACATGACGTATTTATCAAATATCTAATGGCCTTTCTTTTTGAATTTCTGATAAACAAGTCCCACCACAGCC
Source organism: Bacteroidales bacterium (assembly GCA_031547085.1). Lineage (GTDB taxonomy): Bacteria > Bacteroidota > Bacteroidia > Bacteroidales > UBA4181 > JAIRLS01. Next base: position 10,063 of record JAVBSH010000101.1, on the reverse strand, counting down.
ATCACGATAAACGTGCTGATAATGGCAGCCACCCCGATCGGTAACCACTCTTTACGAAAAATGTCCAAGTAGAGCATCAGCCCGACTCCGGCCGGCACATAGAAAAAGGCCAGATTGCCGATCAACAGGTCTGTCATTGGCTTCACCCACGAAAGCTTGACTGCTCCCACAGCCAATAGGCATGTCAACAGCAGCATTCCAATAATGCTCGATGGAAAAGATATTCCGGTAAGATATATCAATCCTTCACCTACCAACAAACATCCAAAGATGATCGTACAGGATTTGATCATATCACTTTTTATAGAAACAGTCCGAAATTACGACCATCCTTGTGCCTGGATGGCTATCCTTGTGCCGGTCTCGGTTACCAGATTGCAGCCATCCTCCAGTGCTGTTACATACCCGATAATGGAAATGTCGGGATTGCCGACTACCTTGTCATAATCAGCCACCGGTATCGTAAACAGTAATTCATAATCGTCGCCACCGTTAAGCGCCACAATCAATGGTTCCAGATAAAGTTCCTCTGCTGCCGCTACTGTTTCATCGGCAATTGGTATTTTGTGATGGTGTATTTCACAACCTGCATTCGACGAAGAGCAGATATGTAAAAGCTCGGAAGACAGGCCATCAGATATGTCAATCATGGATGTAGGTGTGAGTTGTGCAGATGCGAAAAAGTCGATGATATCCTTACGCGCTTCCGGCCTCAGTTGGCGTCCCACCACATATTCGTAATTGTCTAATTTTGGCTGTATGGAAGGATCTTCCGCATATATTTTCTTTTCGCGTTCCAATACCTGCAATCCTATATATGCAGCACCCAAGTTACCCGAGACGCAAATAAAATCGCCTTTTCCCGCCGTATTCCGGTAAGTAACCTTTCCCGGATTAGCTTCCCCAATGGCTGTAACATTGATCACAAGTCCCGTAACCGAGGAAGTTGTATCGCCACCCACCAAGTCAACATGGTACCGTTCGCAAGCAAGCCGCAACCCTTGGTATAACAAATCCAAAGCTTCTACCGAAAATTTAGCCGATATGGCAACAGACACCAGCAACTGCCGCGGAATGGCATTCATGGCATAAATATCAGAAAAACCAATGATGGCAGCCTTATAACCCAAATGTTGCAACGGGGTGTATGTCAGGTCAAAATTGATACCTTCCACCAACATGTCGGTGGTCACTGCTAAAGTTGTATTTCCGTAACGAAGAATGGCAGCATCATCACCAACACCCTTTACGGTAGAAGGTTGTGTTAATTTGATATCGTTGGTCAGATGCCTGATTAAGCCGAATTCGCCTAAGGAAGATAATGGTGTGGACATAAATTTCAAAATTTAAACTGCAAAAATAGCATAGAACACGTCATCTACCAAAGTAAATTTGACTGGCAACATACAGTTTAATTTTTGTTCATCAACTATTCAATGGTTCCATACCAATATCAACTGTATTCCTTTTCCTGTAAACCGGTCGCTTCCGGTCTGGGTAGGGATATTGTATGTTTTCGGATTCCAGTAAGCCATCACATAGAAAGTGATGTGATTCAACTGTTTTTGCCAGTTGATAAAGTTATACAAGTTTTGATTTGTCCAGTCATAATACACCATAGTGCTAAGGTTATCGAACAAACCGATAGGATAGGAAAGCGAAAGTCCTGAAAAGGTGGTGGTATTGGCAAAACCAAAGGCATGCCGATCGTTGGAATACACCAATTGCTCGAAAGTAGCTGCCAGCCCATTGCCGATACCAATAGTATAGTCGGTTCCCAAAGTGATCATTTCCTGATTGGTAAGTATATCGATGTTTTTATTGAGGTGCGTCCACGAAGCTTCCGCCCATACACCTACCACTACATCTAATTTCATGTCGAAACCTATACGGTTTTCGCCGACAGCGTTGGAAGCAGCGGGAAGATATGCGCCAAGATCGCTTGCATCGGCCACACGGAAGTGATATGACAGTGCTGCTTCGCCACGTGGTACAGGCAGTTGCACGCGTCCGCCGCCTTCAGGATAGTGATTGCTGGTACCAATGACTTCCCAACCTTTGGGATCATCATTACCATAAAGGCCCCAAACCCAGATGTTGGCATTATTCTGGAAATAATAACGGAACAACAAGCCCCACACGCCATCGGCAAGTTGCAACGGATCGCGCGGATCCATACGGTCGAACCACATCAGCGGCCGGAACATCTGGGCCGATCCGAAATTGATCTTCTGCAAGCCGAGCCGTAGCTCCATGCGGTCGGTAGAATAACGTGCCCAAACACGATATGGTTTGATCTTACCATCAGTACTGATGCTGTCGAAGGGCGAAAAGCCCATATCGCCAAAAATATTGGCTGATACTTCAAAGTCGATAAGACGTTTGTGAGCCAGTGGGATTTTGTAGTCAAGTTGTGGGATATAACGCGCACCTAACCAACCTTCGAGTTCAATATCAGGAGCGTATTGCCCCCATGCCGAAAGTTGTCCACTGTAGCGAAAAGATCGCGCGGAATCTGTTTGTGCCGACAAATTAATCGGCAGCAAGCAAGAAAAGAATAATATGGTGATTCTAAAAGATTTCATGCGATTTCTACATGTTATACTGAGAAACACTGAGGAGGCACTGAGAACCCCGTTAGGGCTCGCCGAAGGCAAACATTGAGATTGTTTTAATACCTAATGGATTTATGTGAATTTTTCTCCTACTTTTGGGTAGCACCTGTCTCCCTCCCCATTTGGGGGAGGGCTGGGGTGGGGCTTGCTATCCCATATATAAAGAAATTACTGATCTCCCGTGTCATCTCCTGCACATTATTGTATGCCTTCAGTACACGCTCGTCACCGGCTAACTCTTGTATTTTGTCAAAAATCGCCAGCAGCAGTTCCGGTTTGAGGTCTTTCCGCATCAAGCCTTTTCCCTGCGCTTTGACGAATTCTTTCACCACACCCTGCATGCGGTCGTGGATAGCTTGTTTTAGAAACAAAGCTATTTCGGAATCGGCGGATGTCTCGTAAATCTCGGCCACGAACTGCATACTAGCGTCTTTGCTGTTGTCTAACTTCCACTGCACCAATCGCTCCATCTTTTCGACAAACGGCGTATCCGACTCCATCAGTTCCCTGAAAAGTCGTTCGCTTTGGTCGAAGATATTGGTTAGCATCGTTTTGGCCAATTCTATTTTGTTCGGGAAATATTTGTAGAATGTCATCTTGCTGACATTTGCTTCTTTACAAATATCCTCGATGGTCACTTTTTTAATACCATATCGGTAAAACAACTTTTGGGTTGCTCCCAGAATTTGATCGTATTTCTTACTTTTACTCATTTAAAACTCAATTATTCAGTTATTGACAGATATTATGCAATTTTGAATTTTAGAATCATCCTATTGTTTAAGACTCGCTTTACTGAATGTAATATCAGGTATATCCCTGTCAAACTGGATACTGTTCACAATCCAATCGGTGCCGTCGCCGTCTTTGAGTACATCTTTATAATTCATCTTCATGGGAAACCATCGCCCTTCTACTTTTTGGATATCGCTAAGTACAATACGTTTGAGTAATTGGCCACTTTTGGCGTACAACTCTTGTTTCAACGGAATATTTCGTTCCGTATCCACCCATAGTGTTTGCGATTCGTAAGCTACATCGTTTACCTTTGCTGTGAGCTTCATCACGTAACATTTGCGACCATCGATGGTTTCCTCTCCTGCAGTTTTCGGGGTGTAGGTATCCTGCAGCTTGCGGTCATCCATCATATCCTCATATGAGAGGTCGGAACCCATGACCGACTGGCGCAGCATATGCCCTGAAATCATAATAGTACGGTCGGTTGACGGCGAATACAGCCAAAGTTCCTTGTCGAGTTTGAGCATCTTAGTACCCTTGTCACGTGCAGGCGACAGGTATTCGGTAAATGCTTTCTTATCGCCTACCGTATAACTTTTCGAGGTCATGGTGCGGCTGTTGCGCTTGCCATGTACCACCATGGTCGACTCGATGATCCGGCTTTTGGCCGACATATTTTTGTCGATTTCATCCAGTATTTTCACTGGATCCTGAGCATGCAGATTTATTCCACAAGCCAATAATATCAAAAAGATTACTATTTTTTTCATGACAATGATTTTAAATCTTATCCATAAATTCACACGAATTTCCTGAAACCCGAAACTATCCGAGTTCCTTGAATAGAACCGCTGTTTTCCTTTTATATATGGCAATTCCCGCAAGGGCACTACCGATCAGCATGGAGATAACGCCGGGAATAAACCCGATATAAAACATGCGCGGGGTGACGATGGAACGGATCACCGGGTCAAGCATCATGTTTACATTGTCGAGCATCTGGCCGTAGCTGATACCATATTTGCTGAGGTACAGCGACAGGCATAACCCCAATACTGTGCCGGCAAACGAACCGATAATACCAATAAACAACGATTCGATGAGCAACGTGCGGTAGATATGTCCCTTTTCCTCGCCCATAGCAAGGCGGATACCAAACTCATTGTAACGGCGGATTCCACCCAAAATGCCAGTATTCCAAAGTACTACCGACAACGCCAGCACCAGTAGGAAAACCATGATTGCCGACACAGAGTTGGCGTATGCCAATGTGCCCCGCATCGAATTCTGGTCGGCAAGTTCCAGCATTACTGGGGTATATTCATCGTTGCTGGCTTCATGGCGGACATTGAACGCGGTTTTGATGGCTTCGGCCTGTTCCATATTATAATGGTCGCCGGGCAGGTAACCTAGTATTTCGCCGGCAGCATTGTCCATATCCAGCATTTGACGGGTATCAGCAAGGTCGGTGATGATGGCGCCCTTATCCAATAAACCTACACCGAAACGGACAATTCCCGCTACGGTGAAATTGGTAAAAGTCATGGAACCATACATGGTCGTTCCAAAAAATGTCACCGTGTCGCCGGGCTTCACCCCGAAGTTCTCGGCAAAGTCATGACTTACCATGATTTCCATCGGATGTTGAATAGTATGTCCGGCCGTAATGGCTTTTTGGAGATCGATGCGGTGCGTTTCGCTGCTACCGAGCGAGAGCAGGTCGTAAGCCGTAGCAGTTACCGGACCTTGCGCACGGGTTTCTCCATGAGCATCGGGTATGTCGAGTAATCCGCCATAGTATATGCGCGGATTCCAGTCTACTTCGGGAAACTGTTGCTTCAATTCGTTGAGCAATGAATCAACATCCAATATGGCCAGATCGTTGGGCTTTTGATCCTCATTTTCCAAGTACGCGCGTGTCATCACTTTCAGGTGGCCGGTTTGGTATTTAGCCGACATTTCTACCATATTATTCATCATCCCTCCCAAAATCCCATCGAGAAAGATCACAAAAAAAACGCCTATCGCCACTACGATGGCTGGTACAAGGCTACGACTCTTGTCGCGAATGATTCCTTTCCACAAAAACTTATTCATAATTCAAAGTTTAGGTTCCAGTTTTAAAGTTCCGGATCCAATATTCAAAGTTCAAGATTTGCGACGCTCAATTTTGAATTTTGAACATCAAATTTTGAATTTTAAACTAATTGATTTTTCCTTTTAATGCGTCAACAACATTTTGTTTGGCGATTTTTCTTGTCGGAAGATAGCTGATAACCGCCGACAATGCTATCAGCAGGGCGATGCTGGTGAAAATAGACGAAAATTCGAACGCCGGGTAAAGTACATCGCCCAGCACGGCATCGATTTTCATATCGGGCATTTTAAAACCGACCTTATTGTACCAGAGCATAAACGGAACGCCCCATATCACGCTTACTATAATAGCCAGGATGCTGAAACTGGTTCCTTCCAACGTAAAAAGCCGTGTGACCCGTTGTGGCGTCATGCCTAAAGCGATATACGTGCCTATCTCCTTTTGCCTGCGGAAAATGGCCAGTGTTTGTGTGTCGAACACGGCCAATAACGCAATGGCCAGGAGAATGGAAAAGATAATGGCCGATTCTACACGACTACCTTGTTTCATGAGGTCGAGGTCGTACATCAGGAATTTCAGGTCTTTGAACAGCCAGTCGTCGGTATCGGATTGCAGCGGGCACTGCTCCGACTTGACTAAATAAGTTGCTTCACCGGGCATGCCAGTCATGCGTTGCAGGTTGTCGAGACTCAACCAGAGTTGTCCTGCATCCACTGCAGGTACTTTCGTATCAAAAACACCTGTAATAAGTATTTCTTGCGCATCAAAAGCCCCATTGCGGTCGCGCCAACGTACCATCACGCGGTCGCCCTCTTTCAGTTTGGCCGATTCGGCGGTACGTTTCCCTATAACGGCTGTTATTTCATTTGCGTGGTTCAGTTCCTTCGAGGGAATGTACAATATCTTTTGGTTGGTGTCGATTCCTTTCAGCAGGACATTTTGCATGCGCCCCTGCGGATAGATAACGCCTTGCGTAACCAGTACGGGGGTCAATGTCCCGTCATCCAAATATGGCTGAAAATCTTTCGGGATAGGGCCATGAGCATCTTGCAAGGTAAACACGTCATAACGATCGTAACCTGAGTGCCAAAATTCGCCGGCACCGGTTTCCCATTCGATGGTATTGCGGCGTGCATCCTGTAACCAACCGTCGATAGTGGCGTTGTAACCGATTATCAGTACAAATGTGAATGAAAGCACGGCCACATTGAGCCATGTGCGTTTACCACCGCCGAGGATATTTTTGAAAGCAGTTTTTAAAAGCAACATAACTCAACCTTTTAAGTCGTTTTCTACCTGACCATCACGTAACTTGATGATTCGTTTGAGGTATTGCATTACTTTTTCGTCATGGGTGGCGAAAATGAAAGTGGTATGCAGTTCTTCGTTCAACCGCTTCATCATTTGCAGGATGTTATGCGAATTGGCCGCGTCGAGGTTGGCCGAAGGTTCGTCTGCAAGCACTATGGCTGGACGTTTTACCATGGCACGGGCAATGGCTACACGTTGACATTCACCACCGGAAAGTTGCGAGGGACGCGAGTACTCTTTATCTGTAAGTCCGACCCATTCAAGGGCTTCCATAACGGCTTTGCGTCGAGCTTCGTGCGGTATTTTTTGCAACAGCAAGGCAAATTCCACGTTTTCGTATACCGTGTATATAGGTAACAGGTTGTAACTTTGGAAAATGAATCCAATACTTTTGTTGCGCAACTCAGCCGACTGTTTGGCTGTCAATTTGGCTACAGAATGGTTTAATACCAAAGCTTCTCCCTCGCTTGGCGTATCCAAAGATCCAATGATGTTGAGCAGGGTGGTTTTACCCGAACCGCTCGGTCCGACTAAGCCTGCAAACTCACCTTCGCCAAAATCAAGATTTATCTGGTTAAGTGCAGTAAAAAATCCTTCTCCTATAGGAAATTTTTTGACCAAGTTACTGATTGAAATGATGGTTTTCATAAAATTTTTGTGTTATTTATTAGAATATCATCATATTGAAATACAAAAACTATAATTACGATATATGTATAAATATACAATATTTATATATTAAAACAAATATCGTATACATATGTTGTCTTGAATAGAATTTTTTCTTTTATTTTGTATCATTACTGATGATTATCAAGTATAACGCTTACAACATTGAAATGCTACACACAAAAAGACCTATCAGATTTCAAAAATCTAATAGGCCACAATAGGACAATAACAATAAATATAAGAACCTTTATCTGGTTAGTTCTTCAAGTATATTATTACCGGTTATAGTTATCTTCTTCTCAAAACTTTTGGAAGAAGGAAAACTATATGTATCGCTACGATTCAGTACTACGACAGCTTCCTTTCCATTTGCTTCAAAAACGATGGTAGCATCACGATGAAGGGATTTTATATAACTCACCAGTACAAAAGCTTTTTCCATTCCATCACCCAACCCGAAATTCCAGACCTCGTCAGGTTGTGCCAGACGGTTGTCGCTGTAAATCGACTCGCCGGGCATATCCATTAATATATGATATGCTTCGTCGATGGTTTTGCCTTTCAGCCCTTCGATACAAACAGGGTTTCGTTCGATGGCAGCCTTTACGAATGGTATCCAACTCACATCATCCATTTTGCGGTAAGCATACCAAGCAAGTTCGGCAAACTCATTCTGCGAAGCCATTGCCGCAATGTGCTCCATGATCTCTTCACGACTTTGCTCCGTGGTTATTTGCAGGCGCGGCATAGTTATATATTTCTTATCTTCTCCGGGTAAACGCGGCTCGATATGAATGAAGGCGCGTATTTCTTCAAACATGTCGCGCATACGGTTACAGCGCTCCGGCAGAATATGGTCTATAAAATAATCTTTCTTCCCATCAAAGCTCAAATCCTTGTTCTTATTCAGGAAATCTTCGAAGTCATTGATGATAATCTTCCCTTCTTTGGGCACAAAATAAAAATCGCGTGGGTCCATTTCTTCAAACAATGCCTTACGGCTGTCACCGGTAAACTTATTTTTGCTGGAATGTTCATAATTAAAGATAGTGCGCAATTCAATGTAACACTCCTTATTGTTGCGTATGTGTTTATATTGGAAACATTCCCAAAATTCGTTTTTGGTTCGCAGAAAACTGGTAAATGCTTCAAAGTTAAAGTCTGTAATCAAGAAATCACGTAAACTCTTTTCGAAACCCTTATATGCCGCCGGATCTATTGTTGCCTTTTCGTATAATGTATGGATGCAGCCCGTGAGATGCGACACGATGGTAATCTTTTCATTTTCAATAGCTCTTCTGGCTTTAGCCGACAATTCAGTGCCATTATACCACATCGTTTTGGTAACAATACGACGATTATTGGTCAATATCCCGTCGCGTTCAGTAATAAAGTTTTGCGAATGCAATGGTGTGGCAATCAAAAAAATCTTTTCGAGCGAAATGCGCCCAACAATGAACATGGCGGCCGCATAGAGCGACGATAGTGAAACACATTCTCCCGCACCTGCCGAGTACCCTTCCTTGTGCCGGAACGCCATCATTGCTTCCACCGTTTCGGTTTTCCAATAGGGAATGATATCGTTGGTGTATTTATCCAATCCAAAATGACGGCGGATGTCGATATCAAAATAATATTTATCGCCTTCATAGCCAAACAAAGCGTTACTCTGGCTCAGGCTTTCGGCATCGATGAAATCGCTGAAACGGGACATTTCTTGCGTTTTGTCGGTAAGTCCCCAAGTATCAAGGTCCAGGTTAAACGAAAAGTGCTCCATGATGTACTGTTTCACCCGGTTGATTTTGTATGTAAAGGACTTATTTTCGATATTGGCAAACCATGGGTCATCCCGCCATTTCCATATCTCGGGCGACATGATATTTGCCAATACCAGAGAATAAAAAAGTTCGGGAAAGATGAATATCTCCATGTCGGAGAGCGTATAAGCCGAAGAATATTTTTCCAGGTCTTTATGGTTGAAGTCTTGAATGGTCATATAGTAAATTTCAATTTAAGCATTATTTGACTGGTTTTCGAATAGTGGCAAAAGTAAGAAAAATAAACCGGCTTTTTATTGATAAAAATATTTGGAGTTTCACAATTCGTCCTTATCTTTGCACCGCTTTTCAGCACAATCGGGGTGTGGCGCAGTTGGCTAGCGCACTTGCATGGGGTGCAAGGGGTCGAAAGTTCGAGTCTTTTCACCCCGACTTAAAGCGAAAAGTAGTTAAAATCAGGTATTTAGTGTAATTTTTAAGTGTACCTACTGGTAGTAGGTACACTTAAGGTACACTTAAAAAAATGCCCTACGAACTACCAAGTTATTAGACAGTTAAAAACTTGGATAGTTATGCGTAGAAAAAAAATTTGTGTCCGCCCGAAACTGAATGACAGAGGCAGTGACCTCCAACAGAGGTGGTACATTGAACTTTACATGAGAAATCCGCAAACCGATGTAATGGAGCGGAAAAGGTATTTTGAGCTTGACGAGCTTAATATCAACAAGTTTAAAACTGCGGAAGAAAGATATTCGGAAGCGAATAAAATCATTGAAAGACTTGATAAAAAAATTGATGCCGGTTGGACTATATTCAACGATATAACCCGTGTCATATATGAAGACCAACTG
>JAVBSH010000029.1:0-3684 GCA_031547085.1 Bacteroidales bacterium | reverse complement strand
CCTATCAACAGTCAGAAAATTTGCCCTGCAAAGGATCTCAAATGCTAATGATAAACTCAGTTTAAAGAAAAGACAATACAAGGCTGCTTTGGATGTGGCATACATGAAAAAAATACTGAAAATTTGATGCGGTTGCCCTGTATTGTCATAAAAAACCCGGGAAGATGCTTGATGCCTTCCCGGGTTAATTTTAGATGTCGCATTACTGCGAGTTAATTCAACCCCGGATTTTCAGGAAATGTAGTCCAGAGCTTGTACTTGTCACCCAGGCTTTTCACCGACTGCTGCCACAAGTCTTTCGATGGATGAAGAATATGTGCCGGGCGTATATCGCCAACTAGCCATGAATCATTTTTCAGTTCTTCGTCCAGTTGCCCATCCGTCCAGCCCGAATATCCCAGGAAAAACCGGATCTCTTCGGGTTTCATCATCGACATCGACAGGAACTTGCGTACCACATCGATATTGCCACCCCAATATATGCCGTTTACCACTTCGATGGCATCCGGTATACCGGGGAAGGTATGCAGATAATGAAGCGTATTGGTACTTACCGGGCCTCCAATGGACAGGGGCGAGTCTTCCGAAGGAAAATCCTCCATCATGTCGCCCAACCTGACTTGCAGCCTTTTATTCAATACAAAACCAATAGCGCCGTCTTCCGAATATTCGGTGAGCAACACTACCGAGCGCTTGAAACAGCCATCCGTCATGAATGGCTGGGATATCAATACTTTCCCCTTTTGCGGATGTACATTGTTGTATGTGATATTCAACAGGTCTGTTATTTTTTCCATATCCAAAAAAGTCGAGGTTTATAACAGAAAAAATAACAAATTACGTGCAAAAGAATTTATTTTACAGCATTTGCTATAAAGTTTTTTCGTATGCCGCGGAAGCGTATTTCCAGTTCACCACATTCCAGAACGCCTGGATATAGTCAGGGCGCTTGTTCTGATATTTCATATAGTATGCGTGTTCCCAAACATCGAGACACAATACCGGAGCGCCTTTCACTTCGGCAATGTCCATCAGGGGATTGTCCTGGTTTGGCGTAGAGGTGATGGTCAGTTTGCCCTTGTTGGAAATCAGCCATGCCCATCCCGAACCGAAGCGGGTAGCACCAGCCTTGGAGAATTGTTCTTTGAAGGCTTCGAATGATCCGAAATCGCGTTTGATGGCTTCAGCCAATTTTCCGGTCGGTTCGCCGCCGCCATTAGGCGAAAGGCATTCCCAAAACAAATTGTGGTTGTAATATCCGCCGCCTTGATTGCGCACTGCTACCGGATATTTAGATATTTCTTTGAAGATATCTTCAATCTTTGTCGGCACAGGGGTGGTAAGCGCTTGCAATGCTTCATTGAATCCCTTGGTATATGCCGCATGATGGCGCGAATAATGGATCTCCATAGTCATTGCATCAATGTATGGTTCCAGGGCATTGTAAGCATAGGGTAATGCCGGTTGTGTAAAAGTAGGTGTCTGTCCTTCGGCACTGAGTGCAAAACAAATTAATACACATTGGACAGGCAAACTCGCATTTTTTAAAACATGTTTTTCCATGATATAACGTTTTTTGTTCAACAATCATATATCCTGCAACCTCTTGTTGCAAAGGATACATACACCACTACAACAATTGAGCCAATCTATTGTTCAGAAGTCAGGAAATGGCATTGATGCTCTACCTGGTGTTTATTGAATTTGAAAAACTTCCATATCTTTTTCCACTTCGGATATTCCGCCGATACCGAAATTCTTTACCAAAACATCGGTTACGTTCGGCGATAAAAATGCAGGCAGTGTAGGACCGAGATGAATATTCTTCACGCCAAGCGAAAGCAAAGCCAACAACACAATAACGGCCTTTTGTTCGTACCACGCAATGTTGTACACAATTGGGAGTTCGTTCACATTTTTCAAACCAAATGCATCCTTGAGTGCCAACGCAATCATTACCAGCGAATAGCTGTCGTTACATTGTCCGGCATCCAGTACGCGGGGGATACCACCGATATCGCCCAGAGGGAGCTTGTTGTAACGGTATTTAGCGCAACCTGCCGTCAGGATCACGTTGTCTTCGGGCAAAGCCAATGCAAAATCCGTGTAATATCCACGTGATTTCATTCGGCCATCACAGCCAGCCATGACTACAAACTTTTTAATCGTTCCCGATTTTACAGCATCCACCACCTTGTCGGCCAAGGCTATCACCTGGTTGTGCGCAAACCCGCCAATAATTTCCCCTTTTTCGATTTCATCCGGAGGAAGACATTTCTTTGCGTGTTCTATTAGGTCTGAAAAATCTTTGGGCTTGCCATCTTTCCTGTTGGGGATATGTTTGGCTCCTGTGAGTCCTGCCGAACCCGTAGTATAAATACGATGGGCGTATGTTGCCGATTTCAGGGGAGGAACGATGCAGTTGGTTGTGAAAAGGATCACGCCGTTGAAGCTTTCGAATTCCTCGCGCTGTTTCCACCATGCATTCCCGTAGTTACCGACGAAATGCGGGTATTTCTTGAACGCGGGATAATAGTGGGCGGGCAGCATTTCACTGTGCGTATACACGTCTACGCCCGTTCCGACGGTCTGTTCGAGCAGCTCCTGCATATCCTTCAAGTCGTGCCCGCTGATGAGGATGCCGGGTTTTTTGCCCACGCCGATGTTCACTTTGGTAATTTCGGGGTTACCAAACGTTGATGTGTTGGCTTTGTCTAACAACGCCATGGCTTTTACGCCGCATTCGCCCACGCCTAATGTCAGCGAAACGAGTTCGTCAACGGTAATGTCTTTTCGACTGACTTCCGCCAAAGCGTATTCCAGTGCCGCATAGATATCGTCGTCTTCGTATCCCAAGTTCAGCGCATGTTCCGTATAAGCGGCAGCGCCCTTTACTCCGTAAATGATCAAATATTTCAGGGAGCGGATATCTTCGTCGGACTCGGTCAGTATGCCCACTTCCGATGCTTTCTTTTCGTAATCCGAAGGTTGGACAGAGAAATCGACTTCGTCTTGTTTAGGCAACGCAATACCGTTCTTTTTCGCTGTTTCAACTAATTTGTTCCTTACCGCCAACGCTCTTTCGATACGTTCCTTGATGGCATTATCGTCGAAATTGGCATTGGTAATGGTGCAGAACAACGCATCCAAGATTTGACGGCTTGCATCAATATCGGCTTTCCCCGATTCCCGTAACGCATTATTTACAATGGCTTCCCCACGTACCGTGTATAACAGCAAATCCATGAGCGCCGATGTTTGCGGTTCTTTGCCGCATACTCCCTTAATAGTACAACCCTTACCCTGGGCCGCTTCCTGACATTGATAACAAAACATTTCCATTTTTTGATTTTTGATTTATTGTATTGATATTTTTAATTGAGCGTCATTGGTAGAAGGAACGACGAAGCAACTTAGCGGAACGTTCTCACCGAAGGTAATCTCAATGGTAATGACAAAGATTGTTTTGGTGAGATTGCTTCGCTATCGCTCGCAATGACGTTCGTTTTTACTTATAGGTATTATATCCGATATTCATTTCTATTTTTTGGCCACTCTCCGACGCTGTAACTACCCTTTAATCATGGTTAATAACATCTTGAATTTTTCGATAGCATATACTGCATGAGCAATGTTGGCCGGCATAATGATGATTCGGCCTGTTTCCAACGCATGCGGTGTTCC
>JAVBSH010000085.1:0-87661 GCA_031547085.1 Bacteroidales bacterium | reverse complement strand
CACAACGAAGATGTGAAAAAACTGGTGGGTGTCAACAAAACGGCGGCTACCCTACAAAAGTATCAGGTAACGAGCAAACGGCTTGAAAACTTTTTGAAGCACCAATACAACCTTTCGGATATTTCCCTGAAAGAAATCAACAACATGTTTATTACGGATTTTGAAACGTATCTGCGAACAATCTGTAATTGCAGCGCCAATACTACGGCCAAGTTCATGCAGTTTTTCAAACGGATTATCATTATTGCCCGAAACAATGGTTGGATTCTGAGTGACCCGTTTGCCAATTACAAAATCCGTATTGCCAAGGTTGACCGTGGCTACCTGACGGAACAGGAAATTGAAACCATTATGCAGAAAGAATTTGTGGCAAAACGATTGGAACAGGTGCGCGATATTTTTGTCTTTTCTTGTTTTTCAGGTTTGGCGTACATCGATGTGAAGAACCTTCGGGAAGAACATATCCGCACTTCGTTTGACGGTAATCTTTGGATTATGACCAAGCGGCATAAAACGAATGTGCAGGCCAATATCCCCTTGTTGGATGTAGCCAAATCCATTATCGAAAAGTATCGGGGAAAGTTGCCTAAAGGACAATTGTTGCCCGTTCTGAGTAATCAAAAGATGAATAGTTATTTGAAGGAAATCGGCGATTCGTGCGGGATTGACAAACGGCTGACATTTCACACAGCAAGACACACAAAATCATATTTTCGTCTGAAAACGAGCAACTTACAGAACCATTTTTCCTGATAGGTAACGATTTAGAAACCAGCGAACCTCTGCGTTTTACCCCATTTTGCATAAATACAAAGAACGACTTACTGTTTACAAAATTACTAAATATTGTTCGTATGAGAAAATTCCTGGAAGCTTTTTTACCTAATAATCTACATTTTCAACGGCTTGTCAGCGGTTTGTTGTTCTTTCGTTTATCGGTTCATAATAAAGAATGACTGCACCACCACTTACGTTCTGGTTTTTATGAGTTTGAGCGTAATTTTTCCGCTGATGTCTTTAAATAACGGCAAACCACTTCCTGCGATTACAGGGTGAACACAAAGTTGATATTCGTCTATTAAATTGAGTTTCGTCAAGGCTACAATCAAGCTCGGGCTGCATACAAAAACGTCTTTACCCGATTGTTGTTTGAGTTCCAAAACTTCTTTCTCAAGGTCTTGACGTGCCAATTTCGCACTTTTCCAATCTACATTTTTCAGTGTACGGAAAAAACAATCTTCGGGGTATTCTCTATTGAGAATGCAAAGTCGTCCATTGCTTTATCGCCCGTAGGATTTTCCTGCACAGTTCGCCAGTATTCCATAAGCTGGTAGGTTGTCCTGCCAAATAAAATGGTATCAGCGCTTCTCAACAGGTCAGCGTAATGTTGATGTATCTCTTCGTCAGGGACACTTGAAGTATGGTCACAAAATCCGTCAAGTGTCATATTGATTGCTGCAATTATTTTTTTCATGTTTTCCTTTTTTCAGTCTTTCATGTAGATCGTTCTACACTGGGAGCTAACTTTGTCCCTTACCATTCGAGTCAAAATCTACCATTTCTTTTTCCAGAATGCGGCATAACAGTGTCCGGTCGCTCCAGTTCTCTGCTGTAGCGCATGTGATGAAGTCATCGATTAACTTTTTCGTAAGAGTAGTTTCTCAAATCGTAGATTTATTATAAATTTGTTTTTTTATAAAAATAGATCAGCAGCAAAAACTGCTGTGTAAGACCTGTTTAATATATTTTCAAAAATGAATATAGATACTGTTATTGACTCAAGATTGGGCTATATTTTCTTCATGATTTCCATTACCGCCTTCTGCACTACATCTATATGGTTCATACGCAAGGATTTTGCCATGCCCAGTAAGTTGTGGTGTCTGATGATTCTGGTTTATTTCGAAGAATTGGTGTTACAGGCTGTCTTCAACTGGTATTTCTGTATACCTGTACCCCGTCCTCTGGGGATGCTTAAACTGATACCCACCATTGGTATTTCCTATATGTGTTTTCTTAGCCTGACCGATCCGGGCAAGATTACCTCAAGGTTAATTACCCGTCACCTGGTGCCTTTCGTGGTCTTTCTGCTTGCCACTTTCGTAGTTGACCTTACTTATGGCTGGAGGCCGGATATAAGGACGATTCCCGCTTACATGGAAAACCTGCATATCCCTTCGATAATTCTCTTGCTTTTGACAACAATATACCTGCTCATTTACCAAACAAGGGTGATTTATCATTTGGTGGTTGGTTACCGTAATTATTGCTACCTGATCCGGTCGGGTTACAGGCTGGAAAATCCGATTGACTGTAAAAGTATGCTGTCACTTGTATGTGTGCTCTGTTTTCTGTGTGTGTTCAATATATGGGGGATAGTCACCAGCAGTGAGTTTTTTGCTATTACCTATGTGTGTATCATTCCTGTTCTTCTTTTTTATTTCTATTCGTTCGGCCTACAACACATTCGAATTTACTCATCTCTAGCCGAATCGAAAAATGCTGCACCCACAGACGAAGTTACAGGGTCCGAAGATGAAATGACGGAAACCGGAAACGAAAACGAGACAACCGGATGCCTCGGCAAAAACGAGATTCTGAAGAAAAGAATTCTGAAATACGTGGAGGAACGGAAACCTTACCTTAATAAAGACCTGAAATTGCAGGACTTGGCTTTTGCTATGAACACCAATCGTTCGTACATTTCGCAAACACTGAACCGCGAATTCGAGACGAACTTCTACGCATTTATTAATACCTACCGTGTACAGTATTCGGTAGAGTTGATGAAGAAAAAGCCGGGGCGCGTGGTGGAATACTATGCCGATAAATCGGGTTTTAAATCAAGAAGTGTCTTTTTTACCGAGTTTAAGAGAGTGACGGGGTATACTCCCTATCAATATACCACACAAATCAGACCGGATGAAGAGTAACTGTGCTATGCGTTGATATATAGCATTATACATCCTTTCCGGGAGACAAATCCGGACTTTAATTTTCTGAAAAAGACTCCCGTTTTTACGTTATCATACTTTCTTGTTTTATCGGGATTCATCCAAATACCCTTTTTCTATAGCTTTGCGACCAGAACTTAATGAATCGAAATTATGTCAATAGTAGCATTAACGATTTTAGCATCCTGTTCGGCCATAGAAAAAGAGTACGAACAGATAATAACCGACTTTATCCAGCGAGAAAAGCAGGGTATCCGGACGGACCTGAAACTCCAGATTCTTTCGATGGAAACAAGGATTTGTACTGTGAACGATGGTATCTGCGCACTCAATAGTGACGCCGAGGAAGAAAAGAGAAAGGCCATTGCCGCTGAAGAGGCTACTTTACTACTCATGAAAAAGCATTTGGAGTACGAACTGGTTTCCATGAAGAGTAATGTAATGATGATAGAACTATATCAACAAAATATCAGGCTTTCGAAGCAGCGAATTGAATCGTTGAAAAAGATAAATCCTGTAAAAGAGGGGTATTACGGTGATTTGAACGCTGATACGCTGCTTGCTGTATATGTTACGTGCAGGTATAGCATCAGCATTCCGTGGGCCCATGCTTCGCTGGAACGAAGAGAAATATTTGTGCTTTCTCCCGATGGGAAAGAAGTGCTTGGAAGAGTTTAGATAATTAACAATATTCATTTACAATCTAACGTTTAATCGTATGAATAAATTTATCTTTTATTGTGTGTTTGGGCTTCTTATGACAACCACAATGCGTGCACAGGAATCCGGTACGGATTTCAAAAGGAATGAACTAAGAGGCGGTGTGGGCCTTTGGAGTAGTAATGATCTCATCAGCAGCTATTCTGATCTTTTCAGCACTGCCCTGACAGGAGGGGCCTATTCCGTATCAAACGACAGGTCGCTGGGGAATTACTCCCTGACCTACAGGCGTGCGTTGAACACACGGTTGTCCATTGGAGGCACTTTGGCCTACAGCCTTCTAAAGTCGGATGTTAATTTTGATGGAAAGAAATCCGGGACAGTCGCAAACAATTATTTAACGGCTGCTCCTGAGGTGGAGTATAAGTACCTTAACATGAAAAATTTTAGATTGTATGGTTTTGCCGGCGCCGGCTTGACTGTTAACAGACAAAAACTAGAAGAGAATGGCAAAGCTACGTTCGAAAACAGTCCGTTTTTTAACTTCCAGGTTTCTCCTCTATGTGCTCAAGTGGGAAACAAATTCGGTTTCTACGTTGAAGCCGGATTCGGGTATAATGGTATCATCAATGCGGGCTTGTTTGCCAGATTCTAAACCGGTTAATAGAATTCTTCGTAATCAGGGCACACCTTTATTCTGTCTTCATTGAGAAATGCGCATCTTGGGCTGTAAAAGCCCAAGATGCGCTTACCTATTACCTGGATTCACTAGTGTCCCATTAAAATTAGGACGTTATCAAGAATTGAATAAACTTGGTCCATTGGGTCCAAATCGTTCTTTGTTATTTGAGAATTAGTTAGCTACAAGGTATAGAATAAGGGTCCTGTTTTTAGCCACATGTTATCAGATTAATCTGATGCAGAGCTACGATTTCAAGTCCGTTTACTTGGAAAACCTCTGTAACTAACTACGTTTCAAGTGTTTCAAAGAATTATTTCAGATTTTAATGGGACAGCAATGACCTGGATTTTTTTATTTCAACTGTAGGAGTGCTGAGGGCTGCTGGCAACCCATCCAGAACCGGTGAGAACTGTTTTTCACCGAATAACGGATCAAATTTTGGAGTGAAAACGTGAATAATAAGAAAAAAATATATCTTTGCTGAGCGTTTGCTCTGTGCAAACATTGCGAAATAATAACATAACATCATATCGAAATGGAAAAAGCAATGTTTTACAACCTGAGCGTACAGGAGGTCGAAAGAGAATTCTCCACTTCGCTTAACCATGGACTGACTTCAGAAGAGATCCATAAGCGTATTGAAAAATATGGCTACAACGAATTCGAGAAAAAGAAAAAGAAAGGCCTGATAGTCAAATTTTTTGAGCAGTTCAAGAGTTTCATGATCATTGTATTGCTGGTAGCAGCGGCCATTTCCGGCGTGATAGGCTACCTGCATGGCGAAGGATTTACAGATGCCATCATCATTCTGGCCATCGTCATTATCAATGCCATCATAGGCGTGGCTCAGGAAGCCAAAGCAGAACAATCGCTCGAAGCGCTGGAGAAAATGACTGTACCGCAATGTAAAGTCATACGCGACGGACAGGTACAGGTGATCGAGTCACGGGAGTTGGTACCCGGCGATGTCGTGTTGCTCGATACGGGTGATGCTATTCCCGCCGACCTGCGTTTGGTCGAGGCTATCAACCTCAAAGTCCAGGATTCCGCACTTACGGGTGAGTCTGTGCCCGAAGAGAAATTCACCAATGCCATTACGGAAAGTAACGTCCCCCTGGGCGATCGGGACAACCTTGGTTTTTCGTCCAGTATTGTCACTTATGGGCGTGGGAAAGGAATCGTTATCGGTACGGGTATGAATACCGAAGTGGGGAAGATCGCCTCGCTCATACAGTCCGTCCCGGACATGAAAACACCGATGCAACAGAAACTCGACCAACTGGGTAAATTCCTCGGCATTGGGGCGCTGGGTATCTGTGTGGTGATCTTCGCCGTAGGCTTGCTCAACGGCAA
This sequence comes from Bacteroidales bacterium, assembly GCA_031547085.1. GTDB lineage: Bacteria > Bacteroidota > Bacteroidia > Bacteroidales > UBA4181 > JAIRLS01. The sequence continues at coordinate 82,012 of JAVBSH010000085.1, read as the reverse complement.
GCCCCTGCTGGAGATGTTCATGACAGCTGTGAGCCTTGCCGCCGCCGCTATTCCCGAAGGACTACCCGCCGTATCTACAATCGTACTAGCGGTGGGTGTACAGCGTTTGGTAAAGAAAAATGCCATCGTACGTACGTTACCTGCCGTGGAAACCCTGGGGAGTACTACCATCATCTGTTCGGACAAGACGGGGACGCTCACCCAGAACCGTATGACGGTAGTTAAAACATTCACCAATGGCCGAACCGAGGATCTGCAACCCGAAGCCGGTCTGGGTAGTGACGAACTACGACAGCTCATCGAGGTTGCTACACTGGCTAATGACACCAAGCTTTCTTTCGAAAACGGCGTCCACAAAACAGCAGGGGATCCCACTGAAACAGCGCTCGTAGACTTGGGGCTGAAATACAATATTAATAAGAATGAAATAGACGCGCAGCGTAACCGGGTGGCTGAAATTCCGTTTGATTCGGAACGCAAGCTGATGACGACTGTCCACCGGCGTAGCGGCACGCTGGAAGTTTGCACTAAGGGAGGCTTGGACGAACTGCTGACCCGCTGTACCCATATCATGTACGAGGGAGCGGTAATTCCCATTACCGAGGCGCATAAGGAAACGATCCGCCAAGCCAATCTGCAAATGGCGCAAAAAGCACTCCGGGTATTGGCAATGGCCTCGAAGAGTGTGAATACCCTGCCCGAAAAGCTGGAGCCGGACACGCTGGAGACCGAACTTACGTTCCTGGGCATGGTGGGTATGATAGACCCGCCACGTCCTGAAGTGAAACCCGCCGTGGCGCTGTGCCGCACGGCAGGTATTAAGCCGGTGATGATTACGGGTGACCACAAGATTACCGCTACCGCCATTGCTTCCGCACTGGGTATCATGAAGCCAGGTGAGGAGGCGCACACCGGAGCCGAAGTGGAACAAATGAGTGATGAAGAGTTGCGAAGGAACGTCCACAAGATTGCTGTCTACGCCCGTGTATCGCCCGAGCATAAGGTACGCATTGTGAAGGCGTTCCAAAGCCAGGGGGAGATTGTAGCCATGACCGGTGACGGGGTGAACGATGCTCCGGCACTCAAGCTGGCCGACATTGGCTGCGCAATGGGTATCACCGGCACTGACGTGTCGAAAGAAGCTGCCGACATCGTGCTTACGGATGATAATTTCGCGACTGTAGTTACCGCCGTGGAAGAAGGTCGCCGTATCTATGACAACATCCTGAAAGCTATTCAATTTATGCTTTCAACCAACATTGGTGAGGTAGTGGTGTTGTTCATCGCCGTGCTGGCGAACTGGGCTACCCCGCTGCTACCGATTCACATCCTATGGATCAATCTGGTGACTGACAGCTTCCCCGCCCTGGCCCTGAGCATCGACCCGGCGGCACCGGACACGATGCGCCGCAGTCCGGTCAACTCGAAGCAAAGCATCATGAACCGTACATTCTCCATACGCGTGTTCCTGCAAGGTACCATGATCGGCCTTTTATCTCTGACCGCGTTCTGCGTTGGGATGCAGACCAGCATTGAAACCGCCCAGACTATGACTTTCGCTGTACTGGCCTTCTCGCAAATGGCTCATGTGTTTAATGTACGCTCTACCTACCGTTCGGCATTTGCTAATATGTTCAGCAATAAGCACCTGCTCGGGGCTATCCTGTTGGTATGCGTGCTGATGCTGACCGTACTCGAAATTCCCTCCTTGCACGATGTGTTCCACCTGACTACGCTAACCAGTACGCAATGGTGGTGGGTAGTGGGCCTGTCACTGGCCCCGTTGCCTATCATGGAACTGTTGAAAGGGATCAAAAGGTTAGTTACCAAGAAATAGTTACTGATGGAAATACTCCAATGGATATTGACGGGATGCTACGTACTGCTGTTTGTGGTCACGTTGCTGATCATTATTACGGACCGTTCTAACTCGAATCCTGGTAATTCTCTGGCATGGCTGGCAGTGATTGTTTTCCTGCCGGTCCTGGGAGTAATCCTCTATTATGTGTTCGGTTTCGACCGTAGGCGTATCGGTGACACGGAGAAAAACCGTCGGAAATTCTTTGAAAGGGTGGTTCCGTTGCTTTCCGACAATGTGGAAGCTTACACGAAGGAGTTCGACAAGCATTTCAACCGGATTGATCCCTCGTACCACCGCCTTGTGACGCTGCTAGCGGGCAACAACCACTCGCGGGTGCTTTACGGAAGCCGGGTGGAGATTATTACTGACGGTAACTGTAAGCTGGAAATGCTGATCGAAGACCTCGAAAATGCGAAGGAACACATCCATTTCGAGTATTTCCTGTTCCGCCGGGATGAGATCAGCCGCCGTATCCGCGAGATACTGATACGTAAAGCCGCCGAAGGGGTTAAGGTACGCTTCATTTATGACAACATTGCCAACATTGACATCTTGCCCGCGTATTACAATAAAATGCGCGGTAGCGGGGTGGAAGTCAATCCGTTCTTCAAACTCTCCCTGTCTAGCATACACCGCAGTCTCAACAACCGCAACCACCGCAAACTGGTGGTTATTGACGGCCGGGTGGGATACGTCGGGGGAATGAATATCACTAAGCAGACGCAGCGCTGGCGCGACGTACACCTGCGCCTGCACGGACAAGGGGTACATAGCCTTCAGATGAACTTTTTCCAGGCGTGGTGCGATTCGGGTGGGAAGTTGCCCGAAAGCAGTTTCGCGGATTATTTCCCTATGCAGGAGAAATTTTCAGAGAACCTGATGCAGATCGTGCCCGAAGCGCCCGACGCGGTTTTCCCCTATTACGCCCTTGCCGTGGTCAGCGCTATTGAGAACGCGAAAAAATACATCTATATTCAGACCCCTTATTTTCTGCCTACCGATCCGGTGATGAGGGCGCTCAAGACGGCTGCGCTAAGTGGTGTGGAGGTACGGCTGATGCTTTCGCGTAAATCTGATTTCGCGTTTATGGATTGGGCTATTCAAGCGGGTTATGAAGAAGTCCTTGCGGCAGGCATACACATTCACGAGATACAGGGCTATTTTAGCCATGCCAAGAGCATGGTTATCGACGACTATCTTTCAATCATTGGCTCCTCGAACCTTGACTACCGTAGCCTGGAGTTGAATTTCGAGATCAACTCATTCATGTACGATACGGAAGTGGCCGCTCGCAATCACGAGATTTTTGTGAATGACATGGCGGGTTGCCGGGAAATCTCATCAGAAGCGTGGCTCCGCCGCCCGTGGTGGAAAAAAGTCTTGCAAACGATTATGCGTTTCTTCTCGCCGATACTGTAATTTAAAAGTTTTACCGTCGGTTCGCATACATATTCACATGCGAACTAACGCTCAGCGGAGCTCAACTGCATCCTATGGAAGACGAGACGATTGTAAATACACCCGAATAGCTTTCCGACTCATGCGCACACCTTCCTCGATGATATGTGCTGATTGATGGAACTGGAAGATGCTGTACTTCCTGCATGGAATGGTAATCAGCAGGTCCGGCCGGTGATGTTCTATCGACAGTCGGGCTATTTTCTGTATCATGATTGTGGACGACTGCGTGAGCAACTGAAAATGATTCAAACTCCGGGTAGGCTGCTGGGGAGTTTCGGTGGCAGGAAGCATGCTGACCATGACTCCCACCAAGATGTCTCCTTCCATACGGGCCACCCGGTCCAGCGGGATGGGATTGATCATTCCGCCGCCTGTCAGCGTCCTGCCTTGCCATTTGAAAGGGCAGAACACTGTCGGGATGGAGATGCTTATATATAGCAGTTCTTGAAACCTAATGTTCTAACTATGCAAATCTATATGAATCAAAAAAATAGACCCGGATGCTACACGCATGGGTCTATTTGATATTCGCTTGAACATGAGTTTAATCAGGTGGTATCTTCCTTTGGGGGGCTTCCCTTTCTTTTCATGAACATTTCAACCTCTGAAGCTTTGTAGTAAACCCTGCCATCATCATACGTATAATATGGGAGTAACTTCTTTTGCCGGTACCGGGCAATGGTTCTCTTGGTAACTCCGAGTAACTTGCATAAATCATGATTGCCAAGGAGTGTATCACCGTCAAAGCATTCTTTGAGCTTATTCATCCGGTCGAGCGTCTTGTCTAACTTGTCAAAGCGTCCGAGTAAAATTCGCATCCAATCTTCAAAATCTTTATTATCCATAATGTCTGGGAATAATGTTCTGGTGCAAAGTTCGGACATTTACAAATATCTGGTAGTGTGCATATTGCGACTTTTTATCCAAACCTGCCGCAATCCATTTGTTTTCCGGGAATTATTTTTTGAGGTTTTGTGGTTATACTATATAAAAACCACAGTGCAGGCTCGATAAAGACAATGACTAATATGCTGTCATTCAATTATATAAATCAATATTTGGTCATGTTGGATTTTTTCAATAATATGAAATCGTGCAAAAAAAAGTTTTACCCGCATTTTTGCCTTGTTTGAAGGGTAAAATGCGGGTAAAACGACCTGTTCAGACAGGAAAAACAGCTATACTGTGCTGAGTGTCCATGCTTTGTATCTGTCTGTCTTACAGCGATATAAAAACTAAATAGTCAGGCGGTTCACACAGTATTCCAGCATCACCACCCCGTTATCGTACTGTTGGCAGTTTTTGAGCGAAAAATCCTGCGGCGGCATGCCGTTACACCCGAATAGCGGCATGCCTCCACCGAGTGTTACCGGAACAGTGCCGATAGTCATTTCGTCGATCAAGCCGTGTTCCAGAAGCAGGGAGATAGTACGGCTGTCGCCTGCCAGCCACAGGTCACCGGCAGCCTGCCGTTGTAACTCTTTCATTTCGGAGAGAAGCGCTTCTTCATCCTGTGGCTCCGCCCGCAGGATATGGCAGGGTTTATCCGGCAGCAGCCGGATGTCGTAGGGTAATAATGTGCTGTGATAAACGGAGTTCAACATACAGCAGCTTACTGAATCACAGAACCGGCGGTATCCGTAATCGCCTTTTGAGGGGCGTGGAAATTCCAACATCCAGTCGATGTCACCGTCAGTTGTTGATACAAACCCGTCCAGGGAAATGAACGAGTAGGTTTTAATTTGGGGAAGATTGTTCATATTGTCAGATTTCTAAATTGTTTCCTTACCTGAAATAAAAAAAGCGTGGATATTACGCAGCAATTTAGAAGCTCTGACAAAGCTCTGGTAAGGCTGGCGCAACTCCACGCTATAAATAGCATGAACATCGCGCTGATTTCCCTTACCAATTTACTTATTTGTCAGATTCCTAAATTGAGAAAAAAGCGAATATGTCATGTCGGCAGCCACAGGCGGATAGGCTTCGCGGGCGGGTATGCCGAAAAGATATGTTTTTACCACCGGATTATTTTATTCCATAGGCATTCTTCTTGTTATTTCGAATGTTTCTTATCATTTTTATCATCGTCTTTGCGTTTCATCCGCCGTAGCAGACCCTCTTTCAAAATATCCAGAAAAGGGGTCGGCTGGTCGCGGGTTTTCATGTTCGAGAAGATACTTGTCACATTGCCCAATTCGATACGCAGGAGTTGTTCGGCAAAAGCTACCAGCCTGGTTAAAGTAACTTTGCCGAAAACACCCACTGTATCCAGCGCATACAGGAGTTCAATCAGGTAATTTTTCTGTGTTTCCCACCTTAGGTTCACATTCCGTAAATCCACGCCGTCCGCCTGTCCCGCACTCAGGGCTTTCAGTTCATCCTGTATGAAAGTTTGAAGCATATCATTTGCTTTTATCCGGGCTACCTTGAAATCGCAGTTGGTGGAGAACAATGGGTCACGTTCGTAATAAAACGACTCCAGATACAATTCCATGTCGGTTTTCCCCCTCAGGAAATAGATACTGTCCAGGTTAGTGGCACCAGAGCGTATGTAACGGTAAAAGTCCTGTCGCTTTTGTTGGAAATCATGTATCCTGTCCAGTTCCCGGAGCAGGTAATCATGCTGCACTTCAATACTACCCACCGGGCGGTTCATTTCGATGTTATATACCTTGCGGTAGTATATCAGATGGGAACATAAGCCGGGTTTGATTTCTTTGAAGAAATAAATCTCTTCCTGTTCGTCGCGGAAATCGTAGGTTATGGCAAAGGTTTTGAGCCTGTCAAAGGCATTACCCAACACATGTGAAGCTTCCAACGCCTTTTTCAGGCTGTTGGCGTCTGTCGATTCGATGCGGTTTATTTCCGCTTCCAATTCTTTTTTCAGTTTCCGTATAAATACCAGCATAGGCTGTACCTGATTATGATTTCAATTAACTTTCCTCTTTGCCAGACTCAACTTCCCGTAAGGTTCTTTCCCGATAACAGTTTCCCCGTCCGGTGCCAGGATGAAAGTTTCTGTCCGCACCTCGCTGCTGTTATTTCCCGGCAGGCATATCTCGTAGCGGCACACGGCATAAACAGCCAGTATCTGCTGCTGGTTCCAACTCTCGTAATAACGGATAATTTCCTCTGAATCCGATTCCCGCAGCAGGTTGATACGCTGTTGGGATTTATCGATCTGTTGCCGGTATTCTTCCTTCACCCAGGCGCTCTCTTCTTCCATATTCGCCTGGCATCCGTCCAACAACTCTTTCCAGTATTGCATTTTCTTTAGCTCACGGGCAATTGCCCAGGCCTGTTCCTCCCGGCTGTCAACCATCATGATCCGGATGCAATCGCCTACCGTACAGTTTTTTGCCTCAAGACCAAGTATTCTGAACACAAAGTTTGCCTGGCCAGTATAATGGGAAGCCTGTATGTATGAAGCTATGGCTTTCTTAAAACCCTTCCTCACCGACCGGCGGGTGTGTAAAAATGGGTACGCTGTTACTGCCATCTTGTTTCTCCTTCTTTGTTAATTTCCTTTTCTCTTTTTTCGCATCTTTATCCGAAGCATTCAGCTCCCCAGTAGAGTTTCCACCTGTTCCACCGTACCGTCTTTGACGAGGACAGTTTTATCTTTATCCAGCAGGTAGAGTGATGGTATAGCCCGCAGGTCATACAATTCCTTGTTTTTAATGGATTGGTTGGCATCGTAGCCGTTAATCCATGCCGTAGGCATCCGGGACAGGTGAGCTCCCCATTCGGTCAGATCTTCATCGGGATAGAGGGCGAGGATTTTCAACCGGTTGCTTTTCATGGCTTCCGAAATTACCGGCGAGGCTTCCAACCCCGCTTGTGTTTCTTCACAGGCATGGCAACCGGGATTATTGAAGTACAGCAGCAGGTAGTCGGATTGTACGGCGTACATCCGTTGCTGCTTACCACCGGATAGTGTATAAGTAAAATCGGCGGCCTTTGTTCCTTTCCGGTTTTTCAATACGGACTTTAACTGGTAAGCAAAACGTGTTTTCTGCATTCCGTCCAACGCGGGTGACACGTCGATGAACCGCAGTGCATGGAGGTAAAATTCTTCGTTCCTGAATGGGGAATTGGGGTCGTACAGATACTTCTCCAATAATCCGGCAAAAAACAGGAACATGCCCTTTTCTTTCTCCGCCTGGGAGAATAATTCAAACAGGGAGGCTTGCGCCATTTGACCGCTCACATGCGGCAGGATGGCGATATAATCGGATAAAATCTGTTCCGTTTCTTCCGGCCTGTGTATGCGGATGGTGTCGGTAAAGTCGTAATGATCCCAATAATGGAGCGCCAGATAGCCCGCCCGTTGTTCAGTAGTGGTCAGGTTGCCGGGGATGTCAGGCAGACGGAACGATTGCGCTTTTGTTTGAAAAGCGTGTAAACCCTGTTCCTGCCCCTGCGCCGGGGTTGCCGGACTGTTCGAACACGCCTGCATACAAAAGATGATGATACCACCCCAGAACAGGACGGGAACCGACATCCATACAAGGATTTTCTTGAAATCTATTTGCTTCAGTTTCATATTCTTTCTTCCTTTCATTCATCCCACCTTCCTGGCAGTACCTGTGATCCCCTGACCTGTATCAGGAGGTAAAGCGCGACCAGTAGCGGGAGCATAACCAATAGTACGGTAATGCGCATAATTTCCTTTATTACCTTTTTCGTTTTCATTTATTTCAATCAGCCTTTTCCTGCCGCAAAACGGCATCCGGTTGTTTATCATTGGATTCCATCCGTTGCCCGCATGTATGGAAAGCATACAGGGCAAACGCCGCCAACAGGGCGTACCTGCTGTAACGCGGCACATTGTCCCGCAGTTTTTTCAGCCAACGCGGTTCCGGCGGCTGGTTCTCAACCGTCACATAGAAAAAGTTCTTTTCTGTAATCCTGTATTCTTTGTTCTTGTTATCTTTCATGATCCAATACTTCCTTATACCATTTCAGATTCTTGTATGCTTCATTCAACTTCGGGTATTGCTCCTGCGGGACGTAGGTTGTCAGCCCGCTGTGCGAAGTAATACTGAAGCCGCCGTAGTTAGGCATAAATGCCGCCGTAGCCGTTTTCCAGATGACACACCCGGCAATAGCCGCCCGCAATGCGACGGTTTCCTGTCCGGTCAGTACATTCTTGTAGCTGTCTTCCAAATCGAAGAACAGGCTACCGCCGTAGCGGTCAAATACCTGGACAGCCCCGCCATTCTCCTGCGGTTTTTTCCCCCGCAAGGCGGCGGCAAGTCCGTCCAATCCCTCCGTCCTGATCAAACTCAGGGTCAATGAACCGTAGTCGCCCGGACGGGTGCGGTAATCAGCTTCGACCGCCCGGCAAAATCCTTCAAGGTCGTTGCGGTAGAGCAATGGCAGGGCTTTGTCATAGCAAGTTGAGAATCCCGGTGAGACAATCTCGGCAGAGGATGCTATGATGTGCTTTGTCTTCTCCTTCATTTCCCAGGCTACTTCGATACCTGCCATGTAGCAAGTCTCAAACACGATAAAGTCGAATATTCCGTCGGGGATAGCTCCGGCAAAGCCGGTGAGTTCCATTTCCGATCGGCCGTCGGTGATGATGGAACGCAGTTGGGGAGTGGAGCGTAATGCCAGATTGTTGTATGTCCCTTCCGGCATCCACCCCGAAGCGTGGCTAAAGACAAATAGTCCGAAAGATGGCGCCGGATAATTTTCCCTCACCTCGCACAATACATCCGCGAAGACTTCAGGTGATGCTGAATTACTTTCTTGATAATCATGCACAAGCATCATTCTTCGTTCTCCATTCTCCATTTTCCATTCCAACAGTTGCGGACTCCCGCTCCGTGTATCCTTGAACACGAGTACACGGGTGCATGGAGGAGGTTCCACCGCCTGCAATTGTTCTATCTTGTAGGCGACTTCTCCCGAAAGGTTATTGTCGCCGCCCATATAGAAAAGGAGGGTTCTTTGAAGAACCTGTGGTTCCTCAAAGTCCTCTTCGGCGATGCAAGCTGTCAAAACGAAGACTGCCGATAGACAAAATAATATTTGAAATTTTCTATTTCTCATTGTCATTCTTTAACGCAACGTACCGGAAAAGAAAATGCTTTTTGATTGCTATCACTTGGACGTACATCTGTGGAACTAAAAAAAGACAGATAATTTGCAGTTGTATTATTACCTTTTGCTGACCATGAAAATCCAGCAGTTCCAACTTGTGAAGAAAGAGCACCATTCTGGTTTCTCCATCCCGAAGCGGGATAGTAGCCCACACTTCCCCATGTATGGCCTTTATTATAGTTTCCACTCCCGGCCAAACCAACCCAGGGAGAAACAGTTCCTCTCCAGGCAGGTACACGCCAACCTGGGGGGCAAGGATCGTAAACGGTCTTTCCTCCGGTATTCCCCCACATTTCATTATTTGTATTCCAATTATTGTTGTAGATAGTCGCCGGGTTCGCAATAGAAAGCGCCAGCGTACCGCCTGCTACTTTTTTTGAGATTCTACTGGTTGACCGTACACCACTCATATCGTAAAGCCCGGGTTCTGTCGTAGAATTTGATGACGGGAAAGGATCTTTACGTCCCCATTGATAAAACAAACCGGTTTTGCCGTAATCACTATTCGTGTTTGTGGTAAACCCGGTAAGCGCTCCAATATGTCGATCCAGAAAAGTATAGTTATTATACAATTTAGTCTTCTGGGGCGTTGCCAATGGCTCATATTTGTAATCATATAGGTCACTGGTAAAAGCTGTTGTCCAGATATGCCAACTCCATTTGATTCCTCCATTTACTTTGACTGCAATAACCGAATTACCTTCTGCCACTCCGGGGTATACTGAAATATATCTTTTGTCACCAGTTCCGAAAGTTCCAATCCGGTCGATGGCTGATGTAGGTTTGTTGGAAGTCGCTTTTACACCACCCGGATGATCCGTCCAAAGCAGTTCCGGAGTTAATATATCATTGACTCCTATTCGTGTCGTTCCATCGGCATTGGCACGGCTAACAGGGATCAGGATTTTATAACCGCCCGGTTTGACCATATAGCAATTCGATTCGCCCATAACGATTGCGTTGATACAGTTCAAATCTACTGTTTCCGTGATGCTTTCATCATACAAATTAGTGAATTTTATTCTGGCAGTACCTTGGTATATTTGTTGATTGCTTAAATCGTTTGTTGTCATGAACCTCACCTGAACGCCGGTGGTGGTATTGGCATCTCCATAATTGGTGATAAGACCTGTAACTACATCCTTACCGGGTTCACTGCCAGTTTCAATTATTTCCGCTTTCCACGGGTAATTGGACTTCACTGTAAACGAATGTTCTCCGCCGTCCATCAAGTAAAAACTCTCCGTAGTCGCCTTCAGATGATACACCAGTTGACGCAGGTAGATACTCCTGGTGGCTGATTTCACACCATCCGACACGGTATATTCCGCTTTAGTGATCCTTTCCACAAACGGGTTGGACACATTGTTGATGACTGGCGGCTGGATGGTATAGGTTTTGCTTCCCGTTCCTCCCGGAATGGTTCCTGTAGAGACAACATCCGAACCAGTATGGAATTCAAAGTCCGGGTTACTCCCCTGTGGTGAGGTGGTTACCGTCACACCGGCCGAAGCAGGAAGCCAGTTGACTGTAAACTGGTGGGAAGCGGGAACAACATCATTGGTTGAAGCGAAGAGCAGTTCGGTAATTTCTTTTCCGGTAGCCGGGTCGATGATGGACAGGCTTGCATCCGGCAAGGTGTTTTTTTGCACAACCAGTACAATGTAGCGCATGCGACCGGCTGCAATATGTATCTGCGCCATACGTTGATTTCCGGTGTTTTCCTCCACATCCAGCCAGAGGTTCGCTTTCTCCCCGGACGATCCGTTGGTAACATTGGCGCCAGTGGTGACATCCTTTACCGAAACCCAATCCACGGGACTGTCCAATGCATCCACTATTTTCTCAATGCTCCACCCGTCGGGATGGTCGGTATAAACGGTCAGCCTGTTCTGTGCCCTGGCTGTAGAAATGGCTTCCTTGCTGAACGAGAACTCACCGGGAGTGACCGACAGCAGGTATTGCCCGTCGAAGGTTACATTGCCCATGGCGCCCTCGTCCCAATCCGTCACATCGACTTCCATGCGGATAGGGTCATACTTAAAAGCGTCTTCGGGCGTAGGATGACCGGTGCCCGATACTTTGGTGATATTGACCCGGTAACAATGGTTACGCAGGATGTCCCGGTATTCGTTCGTATTCGCCCCGTTGCCGTCCTTTTTGAAGAAATCAACACGGTAAAAGCTTGGGGAAGTGTCCTGATCGTAGGTTCCACCCACCACGATACAAGTAGCTTCCAACCTTTTGCCGGGCGCAGCCCCTTGCGCCTCGAACAGGTACATGGTACGTTCGAAGACCCTTTCCATCCCTGCCGGAACGGGATATTCCAGGTGGGGGTATTCCAAGCCCTGGACTTCGGGCAAATTTAGATTCCCGGGAGGGAGGGTTGCAGCCTTTACTTTGGCCAAACTACTGTTCTCGTCCATGTTATTAGGGTCGGGAACGATCCTCCCTTTGGTTTTCGGATTGAAGATATGTACCTCATTCAACGTGAAATTGGTAACGGCATCGGCCAATACCACATCTATCCGGGCGATTCCACGGAGCATCTGTACACCCGTAATTTCCGGAAGGGCATCGTTTATGATCGCAGTTGCTTCCCCCCACATGGGGAAAAGGGTAAAGTCTTTGTTCGAGTCATCTTCGGGCAAGTCGTTGTTGGCATTCCAGGGGGAAGCGTTGGAATACTCCAGGCGGGCCAGCAGCGCATCCTTGTCGGCGCCTATGGCTATATCCCCTAAACCTTCGAGTTGATCACGCACATTGGCTAAAATGACAAGCTTCTGATTCTGGGAATTATCCTTTTTTAATGTAACGGTAAACTGTTTTTCTCTTCCGTAAAGATTAATATCTGGATTTTCCGTGATGGAAGTGCCCGGAGCGCTATATGCATACGACCATCCTGAAGGGTGTAGCATGGTTACCGGTACAGGTTTGAACGCCAGTACGTCTATGGTCTCCACCTGATTCTCATCGATCTTTGATATGGAATATGTTTGAGGGGAAGAGGAAGAGGGCATCTGTAAGATCATTTTCACCCGGGCGTCAGTCTCCGTTGCACCTCCTTTTCCTCCGGAGTTATCATCATCCACACAAGCCACCAGCAAAACAGGTAACAGGAACAGGAACGACAAAATTGTATTTTTAGTTATATAACCCATTATATTCATATCTTTATATTATCATTTTAATATTTATTCCCTAGTGCATCGCACCGGCAGGGCGAGTTGACGGAAACTGTTTTTCGTGGTTGGGGAATACGTAAAATCCAAGCATACGGACTGATTGCCGGAGGCTGCCGCTGTCCAGATATACCCTTCGTAACCCACAGAAAAAGGAAGGGTATTTGTATAGTTGGAATTGCGGTATCCCGAAAAGGGATAATATCCCCAGCCAGCCCAGGTTTTACCATTTTGAACAGTACTTCCATAGGGTATACCATTCCATGCGTAGGTCTGTGGTACCCTCCAGCCTTTGGGGCAGGGATCGTATTCCGTTTTCGCCCCGCCGGCATTCCAGAGGTTATTGTTTCCTCCGGTGCCGCTCATGGTGTACCAATCGTTGGGGTTATTTGACCAACCACTGCTGTAATATACCGTTGTCGGGTTGGCAACGGATTCATTCAGGTTGTTGACATTGGTCGAATTATAAGCTATCAGAATCCTTTTATCTGACCCGCTACCGATGGAATCATAAAGGACAACTTCTCCATTCTCATAAGCATCCTTTCCGGTGGGAGTCGGGTCTTTCCGTCCCCATTGGTACAGGAGCCCTGTCTTCGAATAGTCCAGCTCCTGCATGTCAGCAGTCGCATAACCGGTGAGCGCTCCCAGGTGGCGATCCATCAACGTGTAACCGTTATTGGCATACGACGTAGCGCCATCGTAAGCTGTTACCCAGATGTGCCAGCTCCATCTGATTTCGTTGTTCACCTTGACCGCAATGACGGCATTGCCCTCTTCCGCTCCCGGAGCTATGAGGATATATGCGCCGGAACCTTCCCCGGAAACAGCGATCCGGTCGATGGCTGCCGCCGGCTTTCCCGAGAGTTCCTTTATCCCACCCTGATGGTCTGTCCAAAGCAACTCCGCTGTAAACGTGTCATTTTCTCCTATCCGGGTTATTCCACCGGCGTTGGCGCGGCTCACGGGAATCATCACGGGCGCTCCGCCGGGTGGCAGCATATAACAGTTCGATTCTTCCAGTTTTTGGGTTGAGGTGCACCTCAACTCCACCGTTTCGGTTACGCTTCCGTCAAGCAGGCAGGTGAATTTAATCCGCGCCGTACCCTGCGGTATACCGGCATTATCTGTTGTGCGGAACTTTACCTGGATACCGGTAGTGGTATTGGCATCGCCGGTAGTGGTCAGCAGTTCTGTAATCACATCGCTTCCCTGGATGATTTCCGCTCTCCACGGATAACTGGATTTCACGGTGAAGGAATGTATCCCTCCGTCTATGCCATAGGACTCTGCTTCCTGGTGTATCAGATTGTATGCAATATGCTTCAGGTATAGTGTTTTTGTAAGGGTTTCCACTTCGTTTGAAACTCTGTAATCCACTTTACTCATCCGCTCAGGGAAAGGATTATCTACAAAGTCCGCGTCATAAAAGGCTTCGGGCCAGGCCATAACCGATTCATAACCGTATCCTCCTCCCGTAATTTTCCCCGTACTGATGACGGGTCCATAAGAGCAAAAGACAAAAGCGGGGATTGAACCCATCGGGCTTACCATCACCGTCGGATTGGCATCCACCGGAGTCCATTCGACTGTAAAAATCCGAGGCTGGGGATGCTTGTCTTTGGGCGAGGAAAACAATAGTTCAGTGATCTCCCCGCCTGTATCATTATTAATAAGATTAAGCGAAATAGGCACGTCTGTAGTTTGCCTGACAAGCACTTCATAACGCAGTCTCCCCGCCGTAATCACAATTTTAGCACTCCGGTCGCCTCCCGTGTTATTCTGTGAAACGATGAGGTGGCGTATCGCCTCTTCATTTGCATCTCCCAGGTAGTTGTCGGGCGAACCAAATTTCACCCACTCATCTGCAAGAGGTGTTTCATAGTCCGCATCCACTATTTCCGTTTTCCACCCATCGGGATGGTCTGTCTGTATATACAACCGGTTCTGTTCGCCCTCTTCGGTTACACTGTCTTTGGAAAAAGTAAATTCACCCGGGCCTACGGCCAGCATGTATTGGGCGTCGAATACCACGTCTATCATATAACTGTTGTCCCACCGCGCAATTTCATAATCTATCGAGTTGACAGGCTTCGAGGCAAATGCCTCTCCGGCATTAGAATATCCTCTGTCCGACACGTTGGTAATGTTTAGCCGGTAACGGTGATTTCGCAGAATATCCGCATATTCGCCGGTATAATTATCCTGGTCATCTTTCTTAAAGAAATCCACGCGGTAATAAGTGATGGCATTGTCAGTCCCATAGGTTCCGCCTACTATCAGGCAGGTGGCATTTTGGGGTTCGTCTGTCGCTGCGGCTTTGGTTTCCATCACATAAATGCTTCGCTCGAACACCCTTTCCATGCCTGTCGGAACAGTATAATTCCAATTAACAGTATAGTCACCGGGAGTTACCGGCATACTTGCCGCATTCACTCTCAATCCGCCATCTTCAAGGTTCCCGGGCGCAGGAACTATTCTTCCTACCCACTGGCAGTTGTATATATGCACCTCCTTGAGAGTGAAATTTGTAACATGATCTGCCAGCGCCACATCCATGCGAGCTACTGCGCGGAGCATATTTATTCCGGGAATGGTTTTTATGATATCATCGACGGTGAGGGTCACTTCACCCCACATAGGAAAAGGGTTAAATGTTTTGTCCGGATCATTGTCGGATTTTCCGTTGTTGGCATTCCAGGCATACGAGTCAGCGTACTCCAAAGTGGCGAGTAGTTCATCCTTGTCTTGTCCAACGGTAATTTCTCCCAAATCATTTAGTTGTGATCGCACATTAGCCAACACAACGAGGCATTGCTCATTATCGTTGTCCCGGGTCAGCGTTACGGTGAATTGCTTTTGGGATTTCCGTGAGTCGTTGTCTGTCCGGTCGGTGATAGCGGTTCCGGTTGCCCGGTAGGCGAAAGCCCAGCCCGAAGGGTGTTGCGTATCTGCCGGAACTTTACGGAAAGCCAGTACGTCGATCGTTTCAATATGGTTTTCGTCTATCTCGGAGATGGCGTAAGTCCGGGGAGACGAAGACGGCAGTTGCAGGCACATTTTCACACGTACTTGTTTATCTGCCATCTCTTCGCTTTCCTTCCCCAGATCACCTTCATCCGTACAAGCGGGTAATAAGATGATGGACAGAAAAATGAACCGGTAATATTTCAGATATCTTATATTCATCTATGTTTTTTGTTATCAACTATTCTTTTACACAACGGATATGCATCCCCTGTCCCTATCAATTGGATATATGTTTCAAGTAGAGAGTTTTTGTAATGGTTTCCGTTCCATTTGTTATTCTGAAATCCGCTTTGCTCATCCGTTTTGGAGAGGGATTGCCCACAAAGTCCTCATTGGTGAAAGCGGCGGGTTCAATGTTATAGAACATCTCTCCCGGGCCACCCGGTATGGTGCCGGTAGAAATTCCATACATAGGATCTTTAAACTTGAAAAGCGGTGTACTCCCTAATGATGATACCATAACCAATATTTCGGCTGTTTCAGGAGTCCGGATGAATTTAATTACCCGGGACGCAGGAAGGATGTCTTTGGCGGAAGCAAATGACAACTCGGTGATTTCCGCCCCAGTTGCATTATCTATAATCTGTAGACTTATAGTAGGGATTGCGACTGCGACTGTAGTCTGCTTGACGATCACCTCATAACGCAGTTTCCCGGCCGTAATCACAATCTTAGCGCTCCGGTCGCCGCTTCCGTTATTCTGTGAAACGATGAGTTGGCGTGTCGCCTTTGTATTCGCATCTCCCGAGTAGTCGTCGGGCGAACCAAATTTCACCCACTCATCTGCAAGAGGTGTTCCATAGTCCGCATCCACTATTTCCGCTTTCCACCTGCCGGGATAGTCTGTTTGTATATGCAACTGGTTCTGCTCCCCGTTTCCGGATGCTCCGTCTTTTGGAAAAGTAAATTCGCCCGGCCCCACGGCCAGCATATAATTGTTGTCGAATACCACGTCCATCATGTCGCTGTCATTCCATCGCGTGATTTCGTAATCGATCGTATTCATGGGTTTTGAATTGAAGGCCTCATCGGCAGAAGCATACCCTCTGCCTGAAACCTTGGTAATATTTACCCGGTAACGGTGGTTGCGCAGGATATCCGCATAATCTTTCGTAAAGTTGTTGTCAGCGTCTTTCTTAAAGAAATCCAGGCGGTAATAAGTAACGCCAGTATCCGCACCGTAGCTTCCACCCACGATTATGCAGGTGGCTTCCTCTGGCTTATCAGTGGCCGCAGCTTTGGTCTCCAGTACATACATGCTCCGCAGGAATGCCGTCTCCATACTTTGCGGCACTGAATACTGCGATGTGATACTAATATCGTTATCATCGGGAATTGTCGCCATAATTACTCTCGGGTTGCTTCCGTCAAGATTGGCCGTTGCCGGAACTAGTTTCCCTTTCGACAGGCTGTTATAGATATTAATCTCCTTGAGTTTAAAACCAACCCCGTCAGCCACCGCTACATCCATGCGGGCTATCGCGCGGAGCAGGTTCACGTTGGGAATGGTTTGTATGGAGTCATCGACAATGAGAGTCACTTCGCCCCACATGGGGAAAGGGGTAAAGGTTTTGTTCAGGTCATCTTCGGGCAGGTTGTTGTTGGCATTCCATGTCACTCCGCCATTATCAAACTCCAGACAGGCGAGCAGTTCGTCCTTGTCCCTTCCTTCGATCAACTCGCTTGAATTTTCTACTTCTTGATGTGCGTTGGCCAGTATGACCAGGCATTGCTCGTTGTCGTTATCCCTTTTTAATTCTACATTGAACTGTTTTTTTGATTTCCTTGGATCGCTGTCTGTCCGGTCGGCTATGGAGGTACCTTCGGCGCGGTAAGCGTAACCCCATTTCGTAGGGTTGCTTTCATCAGGCTTGAATACCAGCACATCAATCGTTTCGATATAATTCTCGTCGATTTCCGAGATAGCGTATGTTTTGGGAGGAGTAGACGCCGGCATCTGGAGTAATACCTTGACATTGACTTCCTTTCCGGTTATCTTGTCCGGTATCTCTCCATCCATGCGTTCATCGGTGCAGGCTGAGCTTACCGCTATGAAAAGCGCCATATAGAGAAGGGTTTTTATCCTGACTATTCCCATAATTTGTTTTTTAGTAATGCCATCCGTTGTAATGCCTTTGGAAACACCAGTTAATACAGTATTTCGGTTTCTTCGGTTACCTCCCAGCCATTGATGCTGACCGAAGCGTACAGGTCGGTACCATCGGTTGTAAACGTGATATGTACATCGTAGGTGTGGATGTTGTCATAGTCGACATCTTCCATTTTATTGAGCAGGTCAACAAGGTCGGCCTTGTAGAGCGTTTTTTGTTGGGTCACGTTGTAAATCCCGAACTGCGGGTGCCTGTCGGCGGCCAGTTTAAGAATGTTGAGAGAAGACCGGAGCTGCCCTCCTGCGTCTTTAGTACACAGGGCGGAATATATGAATTCGCTGCAGGGAGCGAAAGAATAATCGAAGGTATATTTACCGTTGTTGTCCGTGACGGACATACGGAATTCATCACTTGTGGGCGCAAGCCCCTCGGTGGTGAGGTTAATGGTATTGTATGCCTGTACGATGGGCATATCTATATGTTGCTGGCGGACATCCTCACGGATATATTCCGTCTTTTGGGCATGGAACAGCGGGTGGAGTAGTTTGCTGATTTCTCCGGAAGTAATGTCAAGTTCTAACAGGGCATCTTTATATAAGGTTTCGCCTACTTTGAATGTGGCAGGCAGGGTGGAATAACATTCGTGCAGTCCTCCCCATACCACGAAACGATAATCGCCTGCGGGCAGCCTGGGGATGGTCATGTAATAACCGGGGGCAAGTGCAGGATTCTCATCTATCCATACTCCGCGGAATATCCCCTGTACGTCGAAGGCAAACAGGCTGATCCTGTCCACTTCCTTCGGGTCAACCCCTGTGCGCGCGTACGTGGCCGGAGTGAACGTCAGGTAGATCCTTAAATCTTCAGGGCAATCCTCCATGTCTTCTTTGATGCAGGCAGTAAGACCTGCCAGGCAAACAAGTGTGGCAAGGATAGATGATATAATATGGATATATTTCATTTTCAGAATCTTTATTACCGGTTGTTTTTTAAGAACAGGGGGAAAGGGAGGCGGTCTTCCGTAAAGAAAGGAACACTCACCATTTCCCCTGTTGTTGTTTTCATACTAAAGTTTATATGAATAGAAAAACAGATTCCATTACATCGGTGTCAGTTCTTCATCCTGTCCTACCACATCCCAGTGTACGATATCAATGGTGGCTATGATATCAGTCGGGGTTTCAACAGGCAGATCGGGATTCCTCGGTTCCGGTGTAGGATTACCCGGCGCTACTATCTTAGTGATATTCACCTTATAGTAAGCATTTCGGATCACATCGTACGCCCCTACTGTTCCCGCAGCAGAAGCGGGAGTGGTTTCCAGTTCAGTGCCGGTTGTATTAAGTTCTATTCTTTTTGCTGTCCCTTTGGGGTTCAGGTAAACGCGGTAATAGCAGTAACCTTGGTCATAATCAAATCTTTGACCACCATTCGCTGATATATAGCTATCAGCCACAGCAGGATCCATAAAGTATTGTTTTGTTCCATCCGGCAAGGAAACCGTATAGAAAGTTACAGCATCAGTTGCGGCAGTATTATCTACGTCGTTATAACCTCCGGCTCCATCCGATTCTTTATATGTACCTGGGATGTATTTACAGCGGACCACAGCCGTTGTCACTTCTTTCTGATAGAACTTTTCCGAAGTATTTTCCGGACAATAGCGGGCGTTGAGGTCTGCCAGAACTGCACCAGATTCATTGACTGTTTTATATTCAGTTATAAGCGGTGCTGTGGTACTGGGAGAAGCAGCAAAAAAATCAGTAGTAGCCCAACTGTTGTCCGTCCAGTTATGGTCTTTTACCGCTCCGGAGCCGGAAGGATTCCAATTGCGCATCAGATAAGTTTTTAGGTTGGTAGTCGCCAAGGCAAATTCCAGATCACCCACAATCTTTCCTCCTCCGGTTTCCACATTCATTTGATTGCCTTTCTGCATGGTTACTTTAGAGACCAAACGTTGCACGGGGATTGTCACCGTATTCTGGGATGCATCACTTACCAGGGTTGCCGCAATGGGCCCTACACTGAACATGGAGATACCACGACCGGTAGCAGGTGGCGCCGTAGGAAAATCCACCAATGCATTATCAGTTGTACCATAATTGGTTACATCAAACAAGGTTTCGGTAAAGGTGCCGGTTGCAGCATCCAATGTGAAAATGTTATAGCCCTTGGCGGCAATGGCTTTTCCACGATCTTCAGAGATATTCAATGCCGCCAGAATCTTTTTCGTTCCGGTCTTACAGGCAACCTTGGTCGTAGATTTCGCTTCCCATTTTTCCACACCCGTACCTGCTCCGGCATTATAATCGAAATCTGTGCCCATCAATCGTTGGTGGGCTTCCAATGCCTTGACTGTTTCGTCATAAACAAATATATCCACAGTAGAGAAATGGGATTCGTCCGTAGTTGAGTTTGGATCGTTTGCATACGTTCCCGGAGCGTTAGGCTGGCTGATGCTAACCTGCATGTACGTATCCTTGCCGGGGATTGCCTTTTCTCCTCCATCGGCTGGATTGTCATCATTGTTGCAGCTTGTGAAACCCATCATCAGGATTGCCGCTGCGAGCGTCATTGAAAAAAAAACTTTTCTCATTTCTTTTAAAATTTAAATAATTAATAAACTGGTTATTATTGATTTGCCAATTCTTTGCTATTCCGGTTTAGTCTGTTTTTTCTATTTCACCCATATTACCTGCTGCCTGCGCATTGCCTGCGGCTTTGGCTTTGGCGAAATACTCCGCGGCCTTCCCATATTCATTTTTCAAGGC
The DNA here is from genome assembly GCA_031547085.1 of Bacteroidales bacterium. Lineage (GTDB taxonomy): Bacteria > Bacteroidota > Bacteroidia > Bacteroidales > UBA4181 > JAIRLS01. The sequence goes on along the minus strand of JAVBSH010000085.1, from coordinate 61,485 downwards.
GGCGAGTACGCCCGCATTGTTCCAGTAGGCGGCATCCCTTACGGCAATCTTATTCAGATACTTTTCAGCCGATTTTATATCTTTCCTGTCCAATGCGCTGGCGGCAGCGTTCAGGTTCGCCACATTGTCCTGCGGGAATATCCGCGCGGCGGTTTCAAACACTTCGTTGAAAGCATCCGAACCGGATTCGTAGGTATTCGCTATCAGGAACATTTCATTGAGCGAGAGGCTCGACGGACGGGTTTTGATAACCTCTTTTCCCTGTTCAACCGTAAAGGGAACCACGGTATAACTTAACTCGTAGTCGCTCCGGCGAAGTTGTGGGAACATCTCTTTGAACATTTCACGGTAAGGGGATCCACCGGAAAGCTCCATGAGTTTTTTCTCCCGTCCGTCGAAGACTCCCGTTCCACGGATTATAGAAAGGATTTGCTGTTTATCTTTTATTTCCGAGAGTTCCACCAGCGAATCCAATGTCTGCCAATCCTCCCCCTGTCCTTTGGTTTGGAACAGGTCATTCTGAAAACCGTACTTCTTTTGCAGATGGTTGGTCAGGGCAAGGGCTCGGTTGCCTGAAAGCGCCAGGTTGGAATTATAAATACCTTCGGGTGAAGCGTAACCGGTAATGGAGATGCCGGTAATGGTGGCATCGGTATTGCTTTTCAGGTTTTCAATCAAATCGTATATCCTCTGCAATTCGACGGCATTGTTCCGGAACTCAGGCCGGATAGCCGACACACCCACCGGATAATCCAGGTAGGCTTTGCCGGTTTCGCAGCGGTTCTTGATCGTTTCCACTTCGGGGGTAATGAACGTGACCGCCAGAACCGGTTCGTACGGGGTGTTCCGGTTGTCCAGGTTTTTAGCCAGCAGTTCAAAGGACATGGGAACCAACGTCCCCGAACATTCGCACTGGTCTTCGCGTAACAGGAACTCCGCTGTTTCCATCCACGCCTCAAACGGTAGGGACGTTTTATATACATAGGTTTGAGGGGCTTTCTTATCGGAAGCGTTGATAAAGGTGGTGACCGCCTTGTTCTCCTTGCCCAGCGATACCAGCCGTTTGTAGGCTTTGTGCTGGTTGCGCCCGTTGATCTGTATGGCGGGCAATTCCTTTTCCGTACCACCAGCCCGCAGGACGGGAGTAAGCAGCACATACGACCGGGAGTCCACATCGGCATCGTTCAGCCCGATTTCCATTTCAATATATACCGAATCACCAACGAGAGCAAATACATCCTGCCTCACATGCACCCTGTTACCCGCTCCCGGAGTGGCCGAACACAGGTGTACGAAGAGGAAGGTGGCTACCAGACCGATGATTATCTTTTTGATCAATAGTTTCATATTCCTGTTTCTTTTATTTAATCATGTAAATCAAACTGATTCCGGCTTTGGTGGGGCCGAAATAGTTTTTGGTTTCGCTCCCCAGCTTCTCCCCACATTTTTCGCAAGGGTATTTGTCGTAATCCATATAGGCGTAGCCGATTCCCAATGTGGCTTCGAGCGACCAGTGTTTGCCCAACATCCAGTGATAACCGTAGGATACCCCGGCGCCCGCCAGCCAGCCTTCGAAGCGGTGGGTGTTCATATATTCGGAAAACGGTGGATTATCCAGTCCGCCTATGTTATAATAAGCGTAATGTCCATGCAGCCCGATGAAATGGCCGTTGAAGGCTTCACACGTCCACCAGCGTACTTCGGGTTGCACAAGGACGTGCTTTAACTTTTTGTTATTGTCGAATGTCCACGGGTTGTAGTTAACCGGAATATCAAGGGTCAGCCTGCGCCCCAGCCGGAATTCCGCCCCCAGGTTCAATGTGGTGGTGGCGTCGTAAAGCAGGTTGGTTTTGACGGCGATGGCCGGAAGCCCTGCCCGGCCGTCCTGATGTTGCGCTTGAGCCTGCCGGGGGAAGGATATTCCGGCAAGGACAGCCAGCAGCAGCGGCATGATTTTCTTAATTGTTATTGTTACATTCATATTCCGTTATTGTTAGTTCTTAAAGGATCTTTTTCTTCCACATCTTTATTGCCCGTTTGCTTTCCTTTCATACCTCCGCATAAGCCGCACGTCCCGGCTGTATCCGCCGCAGGGGAACAGGTCGCGGAGGAAGATGCCGGACAAGCGTTTCTCCATTTCTTCCTGCAACCGCCCATCGATCTCGCCTGCCCCGGTACATTCTGCCAGAAAGACTTCTGTCCATCCTTCCAACGGGTTGGGGCTGCCCAGGTAGATCCCTTCATCCACATCCGTTACCAGTTCAAGCAGGGTAGACTGCGCAAGGTCTTTGATCAATACCTGTTTGGCGCCAATAAACTCCACCCAGTAATTACTGCGGAGCAGTTGCAACGTTCGGGAAACCAGTCTCCTGTTCAGGCCGCTGCGTTGGTGCAGGTCAGTCAGGGAAAGGCGGGTTCCCTGACGGGACGCCTTTTCCAGTTCCGAGAGGATTTGCAGGGCGCATTTGACTTTGGGCGATAACATGGTTCCTGTTCTTTTTTATATTAATGGTTTACACATTCTCTGTCCGGCCGGTGAAAACACGTTTTTTGCGGGTTCATTTTCCTGTCTCTTTTTAAGAGAAATCAGACGGTTGGAAGCGTGATGTAACAGACTGGCATACAGATTTGTAAAAAGGATTCCTGCCCCAGGAAAAGTGTTTTTGAAGAACGTTTTTCAGAACAGAATTTTTAGGATTTCCAAAGCAAGAAAACGCAATATGCTGTTTTTTAGCGATTTACAGGAAATAATAAAAGCAAACAACAAACGGATTAGGAGAACTTTTTTTCAAACAGGTATACCAGTATGATGAACAGGCAAAGAAACCCCGGCGCATGGCGGGGTGGAGAGATGGAGTCCGGACAGGCGTATCAAGGCCGGATGCCCGAAGAGGCTGCTGTGGTAACAGTGGCCAGGGGGAGTATGCTCGTCCAGATGGACGGGTACAGTCGGGTCATGGGCAGCGGGGAGATGTTCCTGCTGCCACCGGGAGCCACCTATGAATACCGGGCGCGGGAAGCCGTAAAGGTCGTGGCATGTTGTTTTTTACCGGAAATGCTTCCTGGCATCCTTCCGGTACGGGAACTGGTTTGCCATTGCCGGGGGAATGCCGGAGGGATCGCCACACTAAAGGCGGGGAGGGCTTTCCGGCACTTCTTCCTGCTGTCGGATTATTACCAGATCAATGGTCTGTTTAACGAGCAGATGCAGGAAACCAAATGCAGGGAGTTCTTCTGCCTGATGCAGGGTATATATAATAAGGTGGAACTGGCAGGTTTCCTGCGGCCGGTGATGGACGAACGAACCTGGTTCCGCAGCTTTGTAAGCGGGAACTGGATGAAGGCGCGTAGTGTGGATGAACTGGCGGCGATAGCCAACATGTCCACTTCCGGCTTTATGAAAAAATTCAGGAGGCATTTCGGCGAGCCGCCGTATAAATGGATGACAGGTCGTAAAGCGGAATGTGTGCTTGCAGAAATAAATTCCGGTGGTGTCCCGCTGAAGGAGATTGTAGACAGGTACAATTTTGTAAACTATGCGCACTTCTGGACTTTCTGCCGGAAACAATACGGGCTTTCACCCAAAGAGTTGCAGGGAAAAGTAAGCGGGGATGTTTTACAAAAGCCGGAACCGGAAAAAGCCGGTTGAGGACAAGAGGGCGGGAATGTGAATGTTTTGGGTAGGAATATGGATGTTTGTTTTGAAAAAACACCCTATCTTTGCGGCGTGGTTCAGAGACATCCGGAGTCAGAAACTTCCAATGTCTTCGTTGTCTCTTAAAAAGAGATTTATTTGTCTTTTCATCATTGTTTTTCACAGGCAAATTTACTAAAATAATCCGGTTCAAGCAGCATTTTCCGTCTTTTTGCCTCCACAGATAACTTTCCGGTTGGCTTCATGAAGATGTGAGTAGTCGAATGATTTCAGGTAGATCATCGTAGTCCGTATATTTTCGTGCCCCAGACCCTGGCTGATCAGGTCGATACTCACCCCCATCGCGTAGGCGTTCGATGCCCAGGAATGGCGGGCGACGTAGGTCGTAAGCGGCTTGTCCAGTCCGATCAGCACCGAGAGTTCTTTCAGGCAACCGTTTTCCCGGCGCAGGGCGTTGGCATAATCCGAATGGCTGTCGCCACGGCGCAGGAAAGGCAGCAGGTAGTCGTTGTCTTCCACACGGTAATAGTCGAGGATGTCCTGTATTTCCGGGGTGATCTCGATTTCAAACTTCTGTCCGGTCTTGCGGCGGGTGTAGAATATGCAACCGTCGCGGATATTTTCTTTTTTCAGGTAGGCCAGGTCGATGAAAGAAATGCCCCGCAGGTAATAACTCAGCAGGAACGCCCGGCAGGCAAGTTCCAGCCGTTTGTTGCCCGTAGCCTGGAAATCGATTGTTTCCATAGTCTCGATCACTTCCTGTTTCACCGCCCGCTTTTCCGTTTTTTCGTTCCCGGTAAATACGCCCGCGAAAAGCCGCTCACGTGAGAACTCGATCACCTTGTCCTCCACGGCATGGTTCAGGATAGCCCGCAGGCTGCGCAGGTAGTAGGAACTGGTATTCTTTTTCCTGCCCTGCGCCAGGATATCGGCCTCGAATTGTTTGACGAAAGCGGAATCGATCTTGTCCATACGGATTTCATGACCGTAAAATTCATCCACTTTCTTGATGACGGAACGGTAGGTTCGGGCGGTACGGGGTTTATGTTCTTCCACCCGGGAAGCCAGTTGTTCGGCGTATGCGGCCAGGTTGTTGCGGCTGCGGTACTGTTCATACTCCCGGATAACGTCATCGACGGTATAATCCTCAAAGCGGCTTTCCAGTTTACCAATTACATCCAGCAGTTGCTCTTTGCCACGCTTCATCCTTTCATACAGCTTTTCCATGTATGCCTTGCGTTCGGGGCTTCCGGTGTTTACCCGGAAACTTTCCCGTTCCTCATCCCATTCGTGTGGATAGATCTTGCACTCCTTGAAAACTACCAGCCGGGTCTTACGGTCTTTAATAAATTGTACATAAAGGCTGCCCGTTTTGCCCTCGACGGTGGAAGGCCGGAATTTCAGTTTCACAGTTGTCTTCATGACTGAAATGTTTTAAAATGTTCATACTATGTTTATTTGCAGGTTTTTGTCTGTCTGCGTTTATCTATAACAAAAATACGGGATTTTGGATGAATGAGCCAAAAGAAGGGATTCCGGTATTAATTTTCCTCTGTTATAAGGGAATGGGAAAGCGGTTTGCCTGTACGGGTGGAAACTATCGGCTATTGCCTGGAATAGGTCATGCCCATGATAAGGGTATCGGTCAACCGGTATAAGGTTGTATCTGTTGGGGAACAGTTTTATTCACATTTTTACGAAACCTTTCAGGAATGATTGTTGTTTATTAAAAGGTGAATTCTATTTTTTAGGATTGGAATCAAGAAAACAAGAATCTAAAAAACTTATACAATGAAATTAAATCTGAAAACCGCAGCCACCCTGTCCGCAGTATTCGTGATGACTGCATTTACATCTTATGGTCAATCGCAGAATAAGGTTGAACAAACCGGAACTCAGTCGGAAGACATTACCGAAATCAAAAACAGTATAACCTATTCCCGTGCCTTGGAAGCTGCCATCTGGGGAATGCCGCTCATGAACTTTGACGCCATGCGCCAAGGCTACGAAAACAACAGGGTTACCACCGTTGCCGGACAGGATTTCTTTCTCATGTACCGCATTTACGGGGCAAAGCCTGAAGTGTTAAAAGATACTTCGCCATGGACATTGAACGATGTGGTGAAAGTGAAGTGAATTTAGTACAACAAATAAATTAAAAATAATATGAAAAAAATATTGCTATTTGCATCCTTGCCAATCTTACTATTGACATCTTGCAACAATCAACAAAAACAATCGGCAGTACAAAAAACGGACGAAACATCCGTGTATGAATTTGTAAATGGTTACCCGACAGATGCAACCATTCAGAAAGCATATGATGAAGCCGACCTGAACCGTGCTATCCAGACTTATCGTTTTTTCTATCCAACTGTATCGATATTGGCTACATGGGACGGGAACATAACCGCTGGATGTGTACCTAACCAAGTTTTTGCCATTATGGACGGTGCACCGGCACAGGTGGCATTTACGCCTAATTCCGACACGCGTTATGCCGGGCTTCCACTCGACCTGAGCAATGGCCCAATAGTAATAGAAATCCCGGCTGGCCCCATTATGTCTGCCGTGAATGATATGAATCAACTGTGGGTGATGGATATTGGCATGCCAGGCCCCGATAAAGGAAAAGGGGGTAAACACATTATCCTGCCGCCAAATTATACCGGCACTATTCCTTCAGGCTACTATGTAGGAAAATCAACAACGAACCAAGTGCTGGTATTGTTGCGAGCCATTCCGTTGGATAACAACCCCGAAACAGGCGAAAAGCTGATGAGGTCTGTCAAAGTATATCCTTTAGGGAAACCGGCACCGGAGCTCAGATGGATAAAGCTAAACGATAAACCAGGTGATTTTACGCCTGTCCGTTGGGAAAACAATATCGGCTATTGGGAACGCCTGGCCAAATTTATCAATGAAGAGCCTGCCAATCCTGAATACCGCACCTGGTACGGCGAATTAGCCCAATTGGGTATTGAAAAAGGAAAACCGTTCAATCCCGATGCCCGCATAAAAGCCATTCTGGAAAAAGCGGCTAAGACCGCTAATGCCATTATGCGTGTACAAGCCTTCGCCGACCGCAGCGCTGACCGTATTGTGTGGAAAGACCGCCAATGGGAATGGGCTGTATTGCGCTATGCCGGCGACGGAAAATTCAATACCGAAAATTATGTTGATCTGTATGCCCGCGAAAAATGGTTCTATCAGGCGCAAATCGAATCGCCTGCCATGTTCAACCGCGCACCGGGCGCCGGTTCCTTGTATTGGTTAGGTTTAAAGGATAATACCGGAAAATATCTGGACGGAAGTAAAACCTATAAATTGACGGTTCCGCAACCGGTTCCGGGCAAGTTATTCTGGTCGATAACCATTTATGATAATGAAACCCGCAGCGAAATTGCTACCGAACAAAACAAAGCAGCCCTGCGTTCGATGTTTGAACTGAAAGACCAGAAAGGCGCTACCATCGATTTGTATTTCGGCCCTAAAGCCCCTGCCGGTAAAGAAAACGTTTGGATTCAAACCCTTCCGAACAAGGGTTGGTTTACTTACTTCCGCATTTACGGTCCCGAAGGCCCCGCTTTCGACGGTTCCTGGAAACCGGGTGATTTTGAAGAAATAAAATAAATCACAAAACAAGATGAAGATAATGAAATTGAATCTGAGAACCGCAACCGTCCTGCTCGCAGCAATCGTGACGGTTGCATTTTCTTCCTGCAATCAACCGCAAAACAAGCAGGCAGACAAACCGGCTTCGACCGGTAATGTGCAGGAACAAATGTTGCATTCCCGTGCTGTCGAAGCGGTTATCTGGGGCATGCCTGCAGTGAACTACGACCGCATGTACCAGGCTTTTTTGCAAAATGGGGGAAAAGAGAATCAATTTGCTTATTGGTCGCGCCCGTCCGACTGGAAAAACCAGTTACTCACGCCCAATACCGATGCCCTCTATTTCATCCCGTTTTATGACACCAAAAACGGCCCGGTTGTGTTGGAAGTTCCACCTGCTGTAGGAGGAAACATAGTAGGCACTATTGTTGACTGTTGGCAGAAAGCATTGGAAGACGTAGGCCCTGCCGGGGTCGATGCCGGGAAGGGTGGAAAATACCTGTTATTGCCCCCGGGCTATAAGGGAAAAATTCCTGCTGGCTACATTGTCCTGCCTTCGGATAATTATACCGGTTTTGCCCTCTTGCGTTCTCTTCCGGAGACGAACAGCGAAGCGGATGTTGCCAAGGCGGTGGAATATGCCAGACAAATCAAGCTCTATCCGCTTTCGGAATCCGCCAAACAAACCGTTTTTGTCGATGTTATCGATAAAATGTTCGATGCCACCATTCCCTATGACATGGAATTCTTCCGTTCGCTTGACCGTGTGGTGCAATCCGAACCCTGGCTCGAACGTGACCGCGGAATGATCGACATTCTTAAAACCATTGGCATTGAGAAAGGCAAATCCTTTGCCGCCAACGCACAAAAGGAAAAATTTTTGCTGGCAGGAATATCCGATGCCCATCAGTGGATCAGCGAAAGGTATGACGCACTTCCACCGTATTATCCCGACGCACACTGGTTTTCGGCTGTTACCCCTGAATTTGTCCAATCGTTAATGAATGGATTTACTACCGTAAACAGCTATCCGGTAGACGACCGGGGCGTTACTTTCCATTGGGGATTCAGTAGCGTCAAACGTTTGGGCGCCAACAGGAACCAACTGTACGTTTTTTCCACATCCGATAAAAACGGTAATCCGCTGGATGGATCGAAAACGTATAAGTTAACCGTACCGGCAAACGTACCTGTATCACAATACTGGTCGGTAACGGCTTACAACCGCAACACACATGCCCTGATCCGCGATGTGCCGACATCCAACCGTTCTTCATTATTGACGGATTTGGCAAAGAATGCCGATGGTTCGGTTGATCTTTTCCTCGCACCCAAAGCACCGGCAGGTAAAGAATCAAACTGGATACCCACTAAAGCAGGCATAAACATAGAGCTTATTTTGCGTTTCTACGGAGTAGAAAAACCGATTGTCGACAAAACGTGGAAAATCGGTGATTTTGAAGAAGTAAAATAGGTTTAATACACAAGTAGACCAAAAGAATAGTATCAAGACTGGCTCATTGTGGTAACTATGGGAGGGGGTTCCAATGCTTACCGTTTCATGAAGACAATCGATCACCTTCAGGAGGCAATCAATAGCGCCTCCTGAATTTGTATATCATACCAATACCGGATTCACCTTGGGAAGGTATTGTTTACTATTGTCTGGTGTAAGTCACGCCTAAGACCCCATTGGGATAAGAAGCGCTACCGGTAAGCGTCCATTTTGAGCCGGTGGGTTGTTCGGGGAACAATGGAATCCCTTTGCCAAGGATTGTAGGAACAAAAAACAGGCGCATTTCGTCCACCAGCCCGGCAGCAAGCAACATCGACACCAGTTCACCGCCACCAAAAAGCCAGATATCTTTTCCGGATTCATTGCGCAGGGAGGTGATGCGGTCAGCTATATTACCCATGATGAAATGTACGTTATCTTCCCCATGCCAGTCGTAGTGTGAAACCACATAGACCGATTTGTCTTTATACGCTCCCATAGCGTCCATCGTATCCAGTTCGCGGTAAGTACGCCCACCCATGATAATAGTGTCGATAGAGTCCATAAATTCTTTATAGCCGTAATTCATTTCTTCTGTTACCGGATATTCGGACAGGAAGTCTGTGCCGCCGTCCGGCTCGGCAATGCGTCCGTCTATCGACACGGCGATGTAGAGGATAATTTTCTTCATGGCGTTTAAAATTAAAATGTTTATACTCACGTCCGCCACGTCAAAAAAAGCGTGAACCCACTCATTCCGACACAGAGGTACTGGTATACCCGAAAGACGAAATTTGCAAGCCCACGCCATACCAAAGTATAGCATGAACATTACACCTTTCGTCTCGTCTTTCTTGAAAGTTACCAGTTTTCTGCGTCGAGACGTTCAGCGAACGTTATGTTATATATATCAAAACGGCTCTAAAGCCGTATAATTTCCTATTATCTTCCGCAAAGATAATTATTCCCACTGAAAAAAGCTGAACCGGGATCAATAAAAAAGGAAAGGGTGATATTGTATCACACCGGTATTGGATTTACCTTCATCGTATCAAGGTTCATATACAATCCCTGATATTCAATCTTCCCCTGCCGGAACATTTTCCATAATATATTGCATCCCAGTTGCGCCAGTGTCGAGTTTATAAACAAATCCTGCTTCTGTAAAGCCTCCGCCAGCGAACAGCTCGGACTGGATTCTTCCACTTTGACAGCGGAATACTTCACATATTCCGTAATCACTTTCAGGGATTCCACTGTTTTGTATAGCCCGGACTTAGGTTGCGGTATCTTTTTCTGTACCGTACCCCATGATAACCTGCCCGGTTGTCTGGGCATTATTTAGATAATGTTGTATCCGTTTTAATACAACTCTATTCACATTTATACGAAACCTTTCCGGGATGATCGTTGTTTATATTAAGGATTAATTCTAAAATTTTGAAATTAGGGTCAGGTTGTAATAAGAATTTTTAAACTGCATAACAATTAAATCTAATTACAGTCGCTATCCTGTTATTGATAGCTCTTGGAAGCAGTGCTTCAGCACAGATTTCCACACAAAAATTAACGCCCGATCAAGCCAAGGAAGAGCAGGCGTATGCTACCGCCATTCAAGCATGCCTGTGGGGCGAACCGTTCCGCATGTATGCGAAGTATGCCCCCGTGGCGGTCAAAGGCAATTCGATGGGTGTGAATTTTTATATAAAACACACGAAGCTAAAAACCGCCGAAGACCGCTTTGTGGTAACCCCCAATAACGTGACCATCGATGCTTATGCTTACACCGATTTGACCAAAGAACCGGTAGTAATTTTCGTTCCTGCATCAACCGAAAAGCGCTGGTATGTCGTACAAATCGGCGACAGTTTCGATGAAGTGATATATAATGTGGCCGGGACAAAAGGTGCGCAGCCGGGAACCTATATTGTTACCGGGCCGGACTATCAAGGCCCCGTTCCGGGCGACATGATGCAGATTAAAAGCCGCACCAATATTGGAATGTCGGCCGTACGTATTTTTACGACCGGTGGCAATGATTTGGTAAAGGCAGTTGATTTCCAGAAAGGTTTTATGCTGATGCCCCTGTCGCAATACCTCAATAAAGGGATCGGTTCGGAAAAACCTCCCGTAACTTCGGCATTCGCCACCTTCAAGAGTACTGCCCCCGAGGAATTTCAAGCACTTGACATGATCGGTTTTTGGATGACACAGGCGCTTCCTGCTTCGGCTGACCAAAACGATCCGCTGGTGGCTTCGTTTCATGTTATCGGATTGAGCGCTGCCAACGGATTCCAATGGCAAACGCTCGATGAAGCTACCCGACGTGGCGTTGTACGCGGTATCAAAGCAGCAAGCGATATGATTGATTATAAATGGGCGAACATTGGGACAATGGTCGATGGCTGGAAATATACCTTTGCAGGCGGACGTTCGGGGCATGATTTGGTGTTACGCGCGGCGTTGGCAAGAGGCGTTACCGGCGCAGAATTATCTACGGAAGTGCTTTATCCCAACACAACTATTGATGCCGACGGCAATAAACTCAATGGTACCAATAAATATGTACTTCATTTGGCCAAAGACCAAATTCCCCCGGTTACTGTATTCTGGAATCTGAACATGTTTGGCGACGATATGTTCTTTGTGGAAAACGATATGAAACGTTATAGTATCGGCAGTAGTACCGACGGATTGAAATATAACAAGGACGGCTCTGTCGATATTTACATCCAGAATGAGAACCCTGGCAAGGACAAGCAATCCAACTGGTTGCCGTCGCCCAAGGGCAGTTTCAATCTCACCATGCGCCTCTACGGGGCAGAATCGCCGATTCTGAACGGAACTTATCATTTACCCGGAGTACAAAAAGTAAAATAAATTATCAAACCAAATGAAATCGTTTAAAAACATAAAATCCGTTGCCTTCCTGCTCGTTGTAGTTGTGACGGCTACATTTGCTTCCTGTAATCAACCACAAAGCAAACAGGTGGAAAAATCGGTATCAACCGGCAACGTGCAGGATCAAATGCTGCATGCCCGTGCTATGGAAGCTGTCGTCTGGGGTATGCCCGCTGTGAATTACGACCGCATGTATCAGGCTTTCCTGAAAGCCGGAGCCAAAGACAACCAACTGGTGCATTGGTCGCGCCCGTCCGATTGGAAGAACCAGTTACTGACCCCCAATACGGATGCCATTTACTTCATGCCTTTCTTCAATACAAAAGAAACAGGCCCCGTAGTACTTGAAATCCCCGCAGCTACCGGCGGAACCATTGTAGGTTCCATCATGGATTGCTGGCAAAAGGCGTTAGAAGACGTTGGCCCTGCCGGAGCCGATGGCGGTAAAGGGGGGAAATACCTGATCCTGCCTCCGGGATATAAAGAAAAAAATCCTTCGGGATATATTGTTCTGCCTTCCGATAATTACAAAGGTTATGCATTGCTGCGTTCCATGCCTGCCACAAACAGCGAAGCCGATGTGGCAAAAGCAGTGGAATATGCGAAGAAAATCAAGCTGTATCCGCTATCGGAGCCGACCGAACAAACTGTTTTTACGGATGTGACTGACCAGGTGTTTGATGCTACGATTCCTTATGACATGGAATTCTATCGTTCGCTCGACCGCATAGTCCAGACAGAACCTTGGATAGAACGTGACCGCGTGATGATAGATGAACTGAAAACAATTGGCATAGAAAAGGGAAAACCTTTTGCACCGTCTGCCGAAGGCGAAAAACAATTACTGACAGCCTTGTCCGATGCTCATCAATGGATAGGCATCCAATATGAATCTTTTCCGCGATACTACGAAGGCACACAATGGTTCTTACCCGCCAGCCCCGAGCTATTCCAGTCGTGGGGCAACGGTTTTACCACCGAAAACAGCTATCCGGTTGACCAACGCGGGGTGAATTACTATTGGGGATTCAGTAGCCTGAAACGAACCGGCGCAGGCCAACACCAGATTTACATATTTGCTACGCTTGATAAAGACGGAAAATCGCTTGATGGTGCAAAAACATACCAGCTACACGTTCCCGCCAATGTTCCCGTATCCCAATACTGGTCGGTAACGGCCTACGACCGGAGTACACACGGACTTATCCGCGACGTCGCAACATCCAACCGATCTTCGTTAGCAACGGATTTGGCAAAAAATGCCGATGGTTCGGTCGACCTTTACCTCGCCCCTAAGCCTCCTACAGGTAAAGAATCGAACTGGATACCAACGAAAGAGGGGGTAAATACGGAAATCATCCTGCGTTTTTATGGAGTAGAAAAACCGATTATCGACAAAACGTGGAAAATCGGTGATTTTGAGGAAGTAAAATAAAATAAGTAAACGAGTTGACGAGTAAATAGGTAAGAATAAAACTCGTCAACTCGTTTACTTTAAACTAAAAAATGATATCAAAAAATCCTTTTGAATTGTTTTTATTGCTTTGGCTCCACCCTGATAAATATAGTTTTATAAGGTAACCGATCACTTCCAGCAGGGTTCTGGAAGCAATCGGTACTGCCTCCTGAATTTTAAGTATTGAGTATCACACGGGTACCGGGTTCACCTTCATCGTATCAAGGTTCATATACAATCCCTGATATTCTATCATCCCTTGCCTGAACATCTTCCACAGGATATTGCATCCCAGTTGCGCCAGTGTCGAGTTTATAAACAAATCCTGCTTCTGCAAGGCTTCCGCCAGCGAACAGCTCGGACTGGATTCTTCCACCTTCACAGCGGAGTACTTCACATATTCCGTAATCACTTTCAGGGATTCCACCGTTTTGTACAGCTTGGATTTGGGTTGCGGTATCTTTTTCTGTACCGTACCCATAATAACCTGTCCGGTCGTCTGTGCATTACCGAAATCCATCCAGTACAGCGGAGTGCCGTAATCCGTATGTTGCCCAATATTACGGACGGCTTTCAGGAAATTCCACATATCCAACCGGGATTTTACATTGTCGGTGCAGGTAATGGTGATATTCGCCCTGTTTTCCTCCCGACTCGCTTTGGCTGAAGACGGGAATAACTCCGGCACCGCTTTCCAGTCGTTCCCGAAGAAGTTGTTTATACGGGAAACGAGGCAAACGGCTTTGTTCAGCCCGAAATCGGAATCGCTGAATAATTGCCTGCCAATGTTGGCTTCCGTCACTTCGTCCGGGTCATACAGTGTAACAAACAATCCGGGATGGTCGAGTGCCCGAAGTGTCACATCCAATCTCGCCAGGCAGGTTAACACCTGCGAACCTGTGCCTCCCGCCCCAACCAGGTTGACCGTTACCGGATGTTGGGGATTCATCAGGTATTTGTCCGTATAGTGTACCCGTTTCATTTCAGTATTTCTTTTAGTTTTTTATGGACAGGTTTTAATTCATCGGGGTTGAACCCTTCATCCCTGGCGGCTTTGGTGACCAGTACCAGGTTACTCCTTGTCGGATTGCCATGACTGCCCAGATGCGAGAACTCCGTCAGCCAGAATCTCTTTTCCCAATATTCCAGTAGTTCCGCATAGGTAGGGTTGGCCGGCTTTTTCAGTTTGGAACTGCCCAGGCATACGCTTTCTTTTGATACATTGAAAAAGGGCGCCGCGAACAATTCCGTGTCATCCGACAGTTTCCCGTCTTTATAAGCATATACCGCCAGCGTGTGTTCTTTCACAACATACAGGATACCCGGTATATGATATTGCCCGTTTTCAATTCCCAGACCGGGAACGAAATACATCACCCTTTTTCCCGGCGGATTCGACCAGACATATTTTTCAGACCCTTTGCGTGTATCGGCAAACAGCAGGTTCCCCGGAATTTTACCGGAGGGGATACCGTTGTGCGCCTGGGAATAATTGGCGGCTATTTCATTCATAAAACCGTATGTGACGGGTATTGCTTCGCCCATTATCCCTTTGTCTTTTATTTCCCTTAGTTCCAGAAAATAATCGTTGCGGGTATGATCTTCTCCCTGATACGCGATCAGGGCGGCCTTTGGCCGTAAAATGGATTTCAGTTCTTCTGTCAGCTTATTCATATTCTTAGCTTATTAATGTGCATAATTTGTCGAACCATACGGAGAATCTCTCCGGATAGTCATCCATTGAGAATAATATACCGGTATCCGGCGACAGGGCATACCGGGTAACGGGGGAGATATCATAAGATTCCCTGAGTTCATTGTTAGTCCAATCGGTCATCCATTCGCTTACCTTATCGTCCACATCGTAAATAATCCGGATCAACCTGTCCATATCTACCGGTGGATAGTCCCTGTCCATATCAGATAAAGGGTCATAAGCGTATGACATGATGGAAGGTTTGTCCTTACCGATAAACTGAAGTCCTTCCTTAAACAGGTTTGTCAGGTTCCGTTCAAATTCATTGTTCGGAACATACCTTTCCAGAACGGCCGGCAGGTTCTTATAGTAAGTGACGGAATCGATCCGTTTCATCAACCGGTGAATTTTGCCTGATTCATACGATTTGATCAGGCTTTTGTATTCTTTCCTGTCACATGAGCTACACTCATCCAATTCGTTTTTAATCAACTCCAGCATCCACCCGACATCTGAGGCGGCGTTGGTCGTATCCATGCCATTACTACGCTTGAACCGGCTAATAAACGAAAGGGCGATTTTTCTCAGTCGGGGATTCAGTGATTCCGTAAATTTTACGGGTAGCCAGTAAAATGTATACTCGCTCCAGGTATGGTATTTCCATAAGACAAATTCCAATAATTCGCCATTGGGTTCCATATTGAGGTTTATGTCTCCTATGATACCATCCAGTTCATCATACAGGTTGGAAATGCCTTCCCCTATGCTTTTTCCAGGATGATGTTTCAGCGTGGTTCCCAGCAGCGAAGCATATTTCGTGGCGGATTGATGCAGATACCGGTAACTCTCCACCGTTACATAATTATGCCCTTCTTCCTGCCAGTGGCTTGTGACAACCTGTGGCGCGATGGGAACGATGGTCGTTTTCAGAAAAGAATTACAGCGCCGCTGGGCGCCGTAATCCGTTTTCTTTTGTTTACTCCGCTTTGCACGCTGCGTGCCGTCTGGTTTACGATAAGCTGCGCCAGTTTCTGCAACTGGTAAGATTCCAACTGTTTGTTGCATTTCTTTTGCTTTTTATTGGTTTTCATACCTTATCCTTTAGTCCCTATGGTGGTTTTGAATTCGTAAACCGCTTTGTCTTCCCGTATTTCCGGTCCATGAACCGTCGCGGTGGTCAGTTCCGGATAGATATTGGCATAATAACTCATGGTTGCTTCCGGCGTGTCGGAAGGGTTGGGGTCACTTAGTGTGATCATCTCCGTACCTTTCTTAAAGGTGAACGAACGTTCCATTCCATTTACTACAAGTGGCATAGCTTATCTGTTTTGAGGGTTATACATATGGTTACTTTGGTATGGGAAGTCAGGATACTGGTCGTATTCCCCTTCCCTGTGTGCCGGATAACCGGTATTTATTACCATTTCCGGTTCCGGCTCCGGGGGATAATCCATCACTTGTTGTCCGGTCGCCTGCCAGCCGTTATTACCCGTAGCATTATTATATCCGGGTTGAGTTTGCGGTCTATACACCTGCTGTCCGTTTTGTGGAACATAACCTTGTACAGGTTGCGGAATGGGTTGTTGGACTGCCGGCTGTGGCTGCATGACCGGCTGTTGCCGGTTGGCTACAGGTACCTGTACCGGTTGTGGTGCCGGTTCCATTCCGAAAAGATTTCCCTGGCTTAGTTTCAATCTTAAACCATTGATCTTTTGGTCCACTGATTGCAAGGCCTGCGGAGTTGCCAGAAGTTTTGCCTGCTGGAGACAGGTCATGGCTTCGGCCAGCTTCTGTCCGGTTTCCAGTTCCGCCACCTTCTTCATCAGGGAGTCGAATTTCTCTTTCTTCTCCTTCGCATCCTTTGCCTCCTTGTCTTTCAGCTCTTTGGCTGCTTTGGAATGCTCCGCCGCTTTATCAGCCTGCTTTTCAAATTGGCTCATATTCAGGAGCAATCCGGTCGTTTTCTGTACCGGTTGGCAGATGGTAGGAAGAAATCCCATGTCCAGTTCCTCAGGTGTCCCTGTTATGGTCAGGGGTACGATGTGGTTTTGGGCCTCATCCTTGAGCCCGTTCGCTTTAGGCATTAACGATACCATTAACTGCCCTTCTTTTTTACGGATGACCAGGGTTATATCCACACCCTGGTTCATCATTGAATTGATCTGAGTAAAAAACATAATCTTTTGATTTAAATGATTTATATTGAAGTTTATTAAAAGCCAAAGCCGGATATGTTCCCATACCCGGCCCTGATTACAAAAGCTATTCTTTTCATATCCATCAGTCATCCTCAAAGAACCGGGCTATCAGCCTGTCCCGGTCAGGATGATTGATAATCTGCCGCAACGGTTCCAATAGATATCCTATTCTGACCAGCCCCATACGTCTTCCTGACCTCCGGATGTACTTTGTCGGAAATCCTTTTGACCGCACCCTTTTTTGCACCGGAGGTGTGTTCATTGTTTTTGTTACATTCACTGTTTCCATGATTATTTTTATTAGAAGATTAGAAAACTCAGGATGGCGATCACGATAGCTGCCGCTACGAGGAAACAGGCTATTTTATAGATAAACCGGAAGAATCCCGGAAATACAACGATGGCTACGGCTGTCCAAACCGGAGATATTCCACGAGAGTAGAGGTAGCTGAAACCTATGGCCGCTACTATCAGTATTGCGATGGTCTTTAACCATTTCTTACTGCCGGATGTGATATTCATTGTTTTCATACCTATTTTTATTATGGGAACTTCTTGTCGTTCCCGATTCAGGGGCAATGGAGAGTGGAGTGTTCCCACAGGCAAGGTTTTGCGTGGAAAAATACCGGAGCGAAGCGAGGATGATTTTTCCATGGAAACCCCTTTAGGGGCCTGACCTTGCCTGTGGATAAGAACACGGAACTACATTTGCCAATGAATCGGGATGACAAGGGGTTTTTCTTCCCCTCCTTTGTTTTGTTTCTTCCAATTAAAAAAGCACAGCCGGATGGACTGTGCCTTTTTGAATGAAAAATGGGATGCCAGGAATAACCCCTTATTTCTTCTTTTTCGGTTTCTCCCCTGCACGGGGCTTGGTAGAAGCGGTTTTCTTTTGTCCTTTCCCTTTGGTTTTCGGAAACGAAAAGGTAAGGTTGTAATTCTTGTCAAAAACCAGCTTTGCGTCGAACGTATTTCCCTTCTTTCCCTTGAATCCCTTGATCAGTTTCGTTGAACCGGAAGAAAAGAGCTGCTGCATATGCTGGTCTGTTAGTTCCTTGTTCAGGAATTTGCGGAATACCAGCAACCCGCAGGCGTCGTTATCGCATTTGGCGAGTTTGAAGCGCATGATGATATTTCCGGTTCCACATCTGGGACAGGTGATGGTAGCCGTCTGGCTTTTAGGGAATTTTATAGACAGAATCTCTTCCGTTACCTGCCGGGTATAGATTTCTACCGCGCTTATGAATGTTCCGGGAGCCACTTTCCGCTTTTCTATACCGGAAAGCATTTCCTCCCAGCTGGCCGTCATTTCCACATCCGCAATCTGCATGTCTTTTACCACATCGTAGATGTAAAGCCCTTTTTCGGTTGGTACCAGAGCTTTCCCGGAACGTTCCACATACTCCCTTTTCAGCAGTGTTGAGATGATTGCGGCACGGGTCGCGGGCGTTCCCAGTCCCTGGTCTTTGATCGCTTCCCGCAATGCTTCTTCGGCTATATCTTTCCCGGCGGTTTCCATGGCAGCTAACAGGGTTGCCTCGGTATAGAGTGGTTGGGGCATTGTTTTCTTCTGGGCGAGTGACTGCCCGCTGACTTGGATATGATCCCCTTCTTCAAATTCTGCTAATCCTTCGTTCGGTACGTTTTCATCCTCTTCCTTATCCTCCGGGCGGTCAAAAACGCCTCTCCACCCGGAAGAAAGTATTTTCCGGGATTGGGAACGGAAAGCAGGTCACCCACCGAAGCTTCCATTACGAGCGACTCTTTTTCACAACGGGGAGAAAAAGCTTCCAGCATCCGTCCAGCGATCATATAGTAGACTTTCTCTTCCGGCTCCGTTAAATCCCGTGCATAATCGCCTGTTAGTATCAAAGCATGGTGGTTGGCCAGATTCTTATCATTGACGGATTTTTTCTCCGGCCGGAGCGTATCCATTGTATCCATCGCTTCCGACAGGTGTTTGAACCTGTCCATCCGTAGTACCATCCGCAGCAGGGACGGGATTTCCCGGAACACGTCCTCCGGGATATAACGGCTGGCTGTTACCGGATAGGAGATCAGTTTCTTTTCGTACAGGGCTTGTGCGATTTCCAATGTCTTTTCGGCGGGCAGGTCGAGGTGTATGTTGCAATCTTTCTGAAGCGTGGTAAGGTCATAGAGTAAGGGTTGTGACTGGAAGGTATTTCTTCGTTCCACCTTCGTAATGACAGCCGTAGGGCATGCCTTTATATAAGCGAACAGGTTTTCGGCTCCTTCCATATCTTTGGGTTCCTCCGTATGCCGGAACCTGCGGAGCATCCCGTCTTTTTCAAGCGTGACATGCAATTGCCAGTAAGCGGAGGAAACAAAGTTCCTGTTCTCCCGGAAACGGGAACAGATCATGGCCAGCACCGGGGTCTGTACCCTGCCCAGGGAATTCTCCTCCATTCCCGAGACTATAGCCAGCGCCCGGCTTGCATTATTCCCGATGAGCCAGTCGGTTTTTGTCTGGCAGTCGGCAGCCTGATAGAGACTGTCATATTCTTTTCCTTCTTTCAGGTTTGCCATCCCTTTTTGTATGGCTTCGTCCGTGAGCGAAGATATCCACAACCTCTTGAACGGTTTGGTATAACCCAGATAGTCATATACATACCTGAATGTGAGCTCCCCTTCGTAATCGGTGCCGGTGTCAACGATAATGCTGTCGCACTGGCTGAATACCCGGTCAATAATATCCAGTTGCTTTACTGCGCCACGGTCGTTGATTGTTCCTTTTGGCGTTTTCATCTGCCGGATGGTCAACCGGAATGGGTCCGGTATAACCGGCAGAGTGTCTGCCGACGGTCTTTCGTACCCGTAAAATCCCGGCAAAGCGAGCGAAACGAGATTTCCCAGGGTCCATGTCACCAGATACCCGTTTCCGGCCATATACCCGTCCAGTTTCTCTGTTGCCCCCACGATGCGGGCGATATCCATTCCTACATTGGATTGTTCTGTTATAATCGCTATCATGATTGATCGGAATTAAAAGCCATTCCCCCTTCGTCCATTGACTACAGGGAAACGGCCGGTGAATGAAAAGTTAGTTGCCTACGGGTTGAATCCCTACGATTTCCAGTAACGGGGAATCACCCTTGCGTACCAGTTGCAGGGTCGCGTCCATGATGACATCCACGCCAAGCAATACGAGGCTCAGGGGTATGACAGACGTTTTTTCGCCTTCCAGCAGGGTATCGAGTTCCCCCGCGAGTTCCAGTTCATCTTTCAGGATACCGATGGAGGAAAGTTCATCCCAGTCCACGTCTTCCACCTTGAAAGGTACATGACTATTATTTTTTGTTTCCATAAATGAATTTTTGAAATGTTTAATGAATGAATTCTTACGACGTATTCCGGCCGTATGCCAGCGGTTTAGCCGACGCTTCTGCCCCGTTTCTTGTTTTCCGGCTTGTCCGCCTGCTGCCTGTTTTGCCCCCGGTCTACCACATTCCGCTGGGAAGCGTCTTTCTTACGATCCGGATTCTCATTGTAATAATTGAGTTTCCCCTGATTGAAATTGGCTTTGACGTATTGGGAGAACTGTTTCCCGTCATAGCCTTTCATTCCTTCCACCAGGACTGCCTTACCATCCTGCAAGTGTCCCCGCTGGGTAGCTGAGAGCGTCACTCCCCAGATTTCAGCCGGGATTTTGAAATCCTGCCTTTCTTCAAACCCATCGGGTGTCCTGGAATAACTGGGGCGTCCTGTTTCCAGGTCGAGTTTGACAAATGAAGAGAATTCCTCCCCTTTGCGGTTTGTCATGTTTTCAAGGAATACGGCTTTCCCCTTGCTTAATTCCTCCCTGTCCTGCGGGGTTAAAATTACTCCGTTCATTTCTTTGGGGATGTAGATTTCCCTGGCACCTTCCGGAGAGTCGGGATTGTAGCGGGTATAGGCGGGCCGTCCGCTGGCCTCGTCGAGTTTGACGAAGGCGGAGAATTTCTCACCGTCTTTGCGTTCCATATCTTCGACAAAGATTGCTTTCCCGCCATTGAGGTCTTCCACCTGTTTGGGCGAGAGTTCCACTCCTCCAAGCGACTGCCGATTGAAAATCCTGTCCGTATCAAACTGGTATTCTATCCCCCTGCGATCCGCATTGAACTGTACGTGGGCATTGAATTCGTTGCCGCTGGCGGCGGTCATTCCTTCAAGATAAATGGACTTTCCTTCCTTCAGGTCGTTTTTTTCCTGTTCGGTTAGTTTGACATTCTTAATCTCATTAGGGATAAAAGCATTCTCCACCTTCATGGCTACGATTTCATTCGTAAGTTTGTCCAGGCTGACAAAGGAAGGTACTAATTCCCCCGAACGCATTTTGAGTTCCACAGTCCTACCCATATTTCCCGTTTCGCGGAGGTTTTTCTTGTCCTCTTCCGAAAAGATGTGCCCGAAATAAGGTTTGTCCAGTTCGGGTTGCTGGCGGATGCCGTGTATGCCGAGTACTACCGGACCTGCCACGGATTGCTGGAAGGAAAGCCTTGCATCGGTCCGTAGTACGGCAGAACCGAAGTTCATGGTAATGGGTACGGTCTGGTTGGTCTTATACCCCCGGAGCATCTGGTCAAGAAGTCCTTTCTCCTGAAGGTATTCTTTGGATAACCCGAAGTTTTTCAATTGTTCCCAATCGATCATCGCTTCATTGTAGCGGTATTTAGGTTGGTCGCCACCGGTGGCCGGAGCCGCCGGAGCCTGTTGTTGAGCTGTTTCTTTTGCCATCGTTTCTTCTTTTTTATTGTTATTACTTTGCTCTTTTGCGACATCGCGCGGCTTTATCTCGTATTTCTTTAAGAATTCAGCCACGGCATCGGTTTTCTTCCCCTCCATGAGGTCTTTCATCGCCTGCTTGTTTTCCGGTTTGTCCAGTTCCTTCAGCTTCATCGAAAGAATGCCGAAACGTGTCGGGTCTTTGAGTTGGCTCCAGAAGTTCTTGAAGAAGTTCTCCACAATACTGGAATACTTGTCCACTTTCAGGAAGGAGTTCCTGTGCTTTTTGTCCGCTGGTACGGTTTCATGATTACCGTCTTTGTCCAGCTTGGAGACCGCCTGGATCAGCAGTTCCATTTTGTCCAGGATAAGGATGATGTCGCTTAACTGCTCATTCTCCTGAACGGGTTGTTTGGGGGTGTCACCCCGGATGTTTTTTTCTGCCATAATTTTTGATTTTTGAATAGTGAATTAAAAAATACCGGGTCAAAAATAGGCAGTAGATTTATATAAAACGCTGATTTACAAGCGACTGACGACCTGTTACACCGGATGTCATCGTGTTTCACCGGTGGGGGTTAAAAGAGAGAGGGAAGAAATGGAAAAACAAAGGAATTCGGGAAGAAAAAGAAGGAAGAGTCGCCGAAGTGAAAAAGGAAAAGTAGATGAAAGAGAGGGGAACCCGCAAAGCCTTGAACAATACTATGCAGATTTGAGAGGAGAACAGCTTTAGTCCCCCACCTCTCATCCTTTATGCAATAGGATGCGGGAAGACTTTGTTTTAAATATTGATGATGTAAAGCATTGGAGACTTTCAGAGAGGGAATATTGCCACAGTATCCCCGGCATTCGATCTGTTATGCGTCATCGTTTCGGCTTCACATGCTAAGTCCCAAAATCCGGGCCAACTTAAATACCGTTTCAGGAACGTTTTTTACGGGGAAAAATTACCAGCGGAGCGCCCGTAAATTTTCCCCTAAAACCCGGAGGGCCTGAACGTGGATGAAACGGTATTTAAGTTATCTTGAAAAGGGACGTGCATGGGGAGCCAAATGTGAGGTATTAATTGATGTTGCGGGTGATATGTCTCCCTTTATAATTACCGCTGATTTTAAAATAGTACATTTGCATGCAAAATGACATAGATGAAAATTGTAAAGATAAATAAGATAGAGATTTACAACCATGAAACTTTGGAAATATAGCAAAACGAAACTTGAGAAATAAATGAGTAACAAGAAAATGAAAAATTAAAATTGCAATGAGAAAAATAGTAATTTTTATCGCAATGAGTGCAACTACGGAACTTTCTGTGAGTGAAATCGCGTATCAATTAGGCTTTGAGTATCCGCAGTCAAAAGTAAGACCCGTCAGACACCAATGGAATACAGGCAAGCGTTTAACGCTTAGGCAATGGTTTGCCGTTGCTCCTTCATTCATTCTGTAAAAGCCATACTATGTGGTATACTGTAGTTCATCTCAAAAATAAGCTCGGACACGTTTACTTTTTCTTTGTCCGCCCTTTTCATAGTTTGGTTGTAAAAAACTTATTGAAACGAACGGTTATAAACTTAGCAAGATAGAAAGGAAATTTCCGGTTTTTCTAATGTTTCCTTATTTTCTAATTACCTTTGCCGCACAAATCATGTAACTATCAAACAAATGAGTTTTGACCAATTATTCACACAAATTTCACCGGAAGAGATTTCTGATGATGCATTTACGTTGGCAGGGAAAGTTTTTCCGGTTATTACTGCGGGTAAGGCAGACCATTATAATTCCATGACGGCCAGTGGGGGCGGCTTTGGAGTTCTTTTCAGGAGACCTGCTACTTGGTGTATCCTTCAATCAGCCCGCTATACGCTCGAATTGATGCTGAAAGAGCAAACCTATACGCTGTCTTACTTTTCGGATGAATACAAGAAACAGGTACTCTTTTGGGAAGTAAATCAGGACGGGACAGCGATAAAATGAAAGAAGTGAAACTGATAGCCATTCAAACCCCTTCCGGCAATATGTCTTTCCAAGAAGCCAAATTGATTATCGAATGTAAGTTGACACAAATCACCACCCCAAATCCCGATGATTTTTGTTCGCAGGAAGCCAAAGGCTATGTGAACGAGATGTACAAAGACCCACGAGAATACCGCAAATATGTCTTCGGCGATATCACCCATGTTTGGGTAAAGAAATAACTTATATGTAATGGCACTATTGAAATCAATACCCATTTTTATTCTAGCCGGACTATGTGAAATCGGCGGGGGATATCTTGTCTGGCTTTGTTTGAAAGAAGGCAAACCTTGGTGGTACGGGCTTTTAGGAGGATTAATACTTGCCTTTTACGGGGTTGTCGCAACGTGGCAAACTTCGAATTTTGCAAGAGTTTATGCGACTTACGGCGGATTTTTTATTGTAATGTCTATTTTATGGGCAATGAAGTTTGATAATTACTCACCCGACAAGTATGATATAATCGGGGCATTAATAGCGTTATTGGGTGTATGTATCATATATTATGCCCCACGAACTTGACTTTTCTGTTATGAAGCAAAATATATTTTTTCATCACTTCTAAAATATTTTCCCTTCTCGTTTGTCATCATAAGTAGAGCGCGCACTCTAAAACAAACTAAAAACAAATAAAATTAAAATAGTATGATGACAAGAGGTTTTGGAATGGGATTCTTTGGAAGAATGCCCTTCGGTACAGACGAAAGAAAAGTAATGTTCGAAAAATGGTCAAAAATGACCGACGAAGAAAAGCTTGAATGCATGAACAAGCGCATGGAAGCTATGAACAACGGCGAACATGAAGACCATTGCGGCAAACGCAAATTTACAGTGGAAGCCATCGACAAACGTTGTGAAGAATGGATGAAAAAGACCCCTGAAGAAAAGGAAGCATTTATTAAAGAAAAGAATGAGATGATGGAAAAATTCCATAATCATTTTCACGACCATGCTCATTTCTTCGGACATGGCAGGGGCTTTGGACCCGGTGGCGACGACTATTGTTTTGCAGGTTCAGAAGCTCATACAGAAAGAAAGTGATGCGATGAACACACCGCAATACTTAGTAAAACTGACTGTTGATTAGTGTCGCAGTCGGTTTTACTTATTCCATTCTAATAAAATCCAATAAACATCACGATGATTACAAATCCTTCAGATGCACCTTCTACAAATGCTGCATTCGACAAAGTATATAACACCCCTTTTCATTGGGTGTGGACAGATGTCCGTATTCCCAAAGAACTGAAAGAAATGGTATCTGTTCATAAACCTCAGACTTCTTTAGAATTAGGTTGCGGCCTTGGTCGCTTTTCACGGTTTATGGCCGGACAAAAAATACAGGCAACCGGCGTAGATTTCTCAGCCGTTGCTATCGGGAAAGCGATAAAACGGGTATCCGGCGACGAATATAAACCAACCTATATGGTGGGTGACGTAACCAATCTGGAAATGCTTGCCAAACCATTTGACGTTTCTTTTGATATCGGTTGTTTCCACTGCCTGAACGAAGAAGCCCAACTTAACTATGTTTCGGAAGTTTATCGCCTGTTGAAACCCGGGGCTACCCATTTGATTTGGGCACTGGATGAGTCGCCAAGCAATATGAAACTGACACCTGACTACATAGCAAGAGTCTTTGGAGATGATTTTCAATTGCAGAAAGCACAATCCAGCCGGAGAAGAATAATCGCGTCGCATTGGTACTGGTTGGTCAGAAAGAAAGAAGGAGCCTTAAGATGAATCTATTTTTAATTGTGGCAAGCCTACTCTTGCTTATTATTATTCCTGTGCATTTCAGTAGAAATAAACGGGCGAAAAACAAAGTTGTCTATGTTATCGACAACAACTGTACCGGGTGTCAGCGATGTGTAAAGAGGTGTCGCCGTAAGGCATTGGATATAACAAATGACAAATCGGGACTGCATGTTGCATTGAAGCATCCCGAAAAATGTACTGCCTGCGGAGATTGTGTGGCTGTATGTAAATTCAAGGCTTTGGAGTTGACATACCGGAAATAGCCGGAGTAGTACTCTATCCGCGACAGTCTTACCTTTGTCGGTATTTTCAGAGGTAGACAGGTATGTCGCTTTCTCATACTGGAAAATGCAAAACCCTTTTATCTGATTAAAATGATTTGCTCAATAAAAAAGCAACAAGGAATCCGAAAACAGTGACTAACGCTACACTCCGGCCTCCATATTTAAATGCTTCAGGAATCATGGTGTCACATAACATGGCCAAAATGGCGCCCGAAGCAAAAGCCATCGTTCCGGCATGAATGGAAGGAGAACTGTCCCCGAGAAAGGCATACCCGCCCATCGATGATAAAACAGTAACAATAAGGGTAATCCCCCAAAGTATCAGGATGTACTTGGTAGACAAACCTGCCATTTTCATTCCCAATGTGCCGGACATTCCTTCCGGCAGATTACTTAAAAAAACTGCGGCCATAAATACAAGTCCGGTATTTCCTCCCACAGCAATCGAAGCGCCTACAACAAAGGATTCCGGAATTCCGTCAAGTAATGTTCCCAGCAATATGGCTGTACCTGAGTTATCTTCCGGGTTGTCGCTTTTCGCCTTTTCGGAAATTCCATGCCCTCTTTTCCTGAATTGCCCTCCTTGTTTATCAATAAGATAATCACCTCCCACAAAAACAACCGCACCTGCTAAAAAGCTCAAACCGATAACTATCTGGTCATGGCTTTTATCGAATGCGTCATCCATCAAATCTATTGACAACGCCGAAATTAATACGCCTGCACCAAAAGCCATGATAGTGGCAATCAACTTATTATTCAATTTGAGGTATAACCCCAGTAAAGCTCCTATCAAAACAGCCGAGCCGGATATAAATCCTAATAGTGCGGATTCAAACATGTTTTTTGATTTACAAATTAAAACATAACAACAAAGACGTAGCACAATAGGTTTACTTTGGAAACTTAATAGTTTTCACTGGCCCTTTTCAGTTTTGTCTTTATAAAATCGACCAGGTGTTGCGGCTCCAATATTTTGATACCATTGGCAAACCCCAAAAATTCCCGCTGTAATTCCTGGTTGATTACCACTTCAATTTCAAAAACCATACTGCCGTCATTATTCCGTTCCATCAATTGTTGACTCCGGTGAATCGGTTTGGTCAGAATATAAGGAGCATCTCCACTGCCAGCCCAAAAACGAACCTTTTCCGCTTGGGAGTTGAGACTTTTGGTAACACCTACCAAATCATTGAAAAAAGTAGCAGGGTCGAAAAGTGAGTTTTCAATAAATCGTTCTTCGGTTGCAATTTCCAATCCATGAATGCGGTCGAGGGCAAGATTGCGTAAGGTCCGGCTTTTTCTCTCCAATCCGAAAACAAACCAACGGTTGCGGTATTCTTTCAATAAATAAGGATAAAAGATAATTGTTCCGGCAGAGCGGGCTTTGAATGAACGGTACTTGATACTTAGCGTTTGCTTGTTGACAATGGCATGGTAAACCGTATCCAGATGCTCCAATCCTTTCAGGTTTTCATTCTTCTCAAAATCAATAACCGGAATCGTATGCTGTCTGGCAGAAGTCACATGGTCTTCCAAGCGACTGACAATATCCGTCATTCCGGTGAAATAATCAAATCCCTTGAATTGACGCAGAACTTCCACAGCTTCCGACATGACTTTCAAATCTTGTTCGGAAAGTGGAGTATTGGTAATACTGTAGTTTGGGTCCTCATACGTATAATACCTATTATCATAAACGATAATCGGGGCGTTATAACCCAGTTTTTCACTGCGCATCAACTGGATGTCCATCTGAATGGTGCGTTTGCTGATGCCTTTTTCGATTCCTTCGAACTCGTAAAGGGCATCGGAACAAGCGTCTATCAAATCCTCCAATGTCCACTGACGATAACGATTTCTCAGGCACGTATCAATGGTTTTATAACGGATGAGGGCATTTCTATTGGCAGGCATAATGATTTGGCTTTATCTTGATTCTTCTTTTTTCAAATAATCAATCGGATTCAAATAGAACATTTTCTTCCATCCTTGTTTATCACTGTCAATGCACCAGGGATATGGTATCAGAGTGACAATTGCATAATGAAGATGTGCCGGAGTTGTTGCTGCATTCCCGGTTTTTCCGACGGTTCCGATTGGTCTGCTTTTATTAACCCATGTAAAAGGTTTGGCGTATATGTCTTTTAGATGTGCAAAATAATGCACTCTCCATTTAGCTCCTAAAACAAGCACAAAATTTCCTCCCCTGCCGTTTTCACCGGAAGCAATGACCAGCCCGGGCGTTGATGAACAGATATTCGTACCTTCTTTAGCGAAAATATCAATACCTTTATGTATGATTGATTTTCCCCAGGGATAGTACCAGAATGTATTCGCATTATAGCTCTTGCTGTCGGCTCCTTCTACAGGCATGGCAAACTGTTGAGGAAGGAGAATTCCGATTATAATAATAACAAGAACACTCCAACCAACTTTTCTTTTTATTTTTTTCATAAAAAAATCATCTAATATCCAGCAGATTACAAATTATTTTCTGCAAAAGTAGAAAATAATTTTTATTACGCAAAAAGATTGCGCACCTATGAGGATATCTTTGCAAAGTCAAACGATAAAAACAAAAAGTTATGAAATTCAATCTTATCAACAAAGGAAAAAATCAGGTTTTGAACCATGAGAATGCACCTGCTTACCAATTATCTCCGGAGTGGAACTTGTATACCGCTGTGGTAACTTCTTCTTTGAGCGATAAATTTTACGAAACAGCTTCCGAGCGATTGGAATCCCTTCGCAAACTGATTGGTGAGAACGATCCGCAATTTGTGGCTCGTTTGGCGGTGTACGCAAGAGAGCAAATGAATCTTCGTTCCATACCGTTGGTATTGGCTGTTGAGTTGGCCAAAGTTCATACAGGAGATTCCTTGTTGTGCCAAATGACAACACGGATCGTTCAACGTGCGGATGAAATCACCGAATTGCTGGCGTATTACCAACTGGCAAACGAGCGGAAAGGGACTAAAAAGCTGAACCGTCTGTCCAAACAATTGCAGTCCGGACTACAGAATGCGTTCAACAAGTTCGACGAATACCAGTTTGCCAAGTATAACCGCGATGCGGAAATCAAATTGAAGGATGCTTTGTTTCTCGTTCACCCGAAAGCAAAAGACGACGAGCAGCAGATAGTTTTCAATAAAATCGTTGAAGGTACCTTGCAAACTCCCTATACGTGGGAAACAGAATTGTCGGCCGTGGGACAGAACAAATTTGAATCGGAAGAAGCTAAAAAAGCAGCTTTCACTCAGAAATGGGAAGAACTGATCGATAGCGGGAAAGTAGGTTATATGGCTTTGTTGCGGAATCTTCGCAATATACTGGAAGCGGAAGTTTCTTTGAATCACATCAACCGGGTTTGTGAAACGATCCATTCCCGGGAGAAAGTGCTTCGGTCCAAACAATTGCCGTTCCGTTTTCTGGCTGCGTTCAGGGAATTGTCGCAAATCAGTTCCGGTTATGCTTCCAAAGTCATGAACGCGTTGGAGGAGGCGGTGAAAGTTGCTGCCGGAAACATAGCCGGTTTCGATGAATCGACCAAGGTATTGGTGGCCTGTGACGTATCAGGTTCCATGCAACGGGCTATTTCTCCGAAAAGCAAAGTGATGAGCTACGATATCGGGTTGATGCTTGGCATGTTGTTGAAATCCCGTTGCAAGAATGTGGTTTCCGGGATATTCGGGGATACATGGAAGGTTGTTAATCTACCGGACAGCGGGGTTCTATCCAACGTTGATGCTTTCTACAAACGGGAAGGCGAAGTGGGATATTCTACCAACGGACATTTGGTGATCCAGGATTTGATCGACCGGAAAAAGGTGATGGATAAAATCATGATATTCACCGACTGTCAGTTGTGGAACAGCAACGGTGGTGATACCCAGCTGAAAGATGTTTGGAAAAAGTATAAAATTATCGCTCCGGGTGCCAAATTGTATTTGTTCGATTTGGCGGGATACGGACAGGTTCCGTTGGATATCACCCAGGAGGATGTACATTTGATAGCCGGATGGTCGGATAAAGTATTCGACATATTGTCAGCCATCGATAATGGAAGCGATGCTTTGAAAGAGATTAAAGCCATCGAATTGTAAGGAAAGAAAAAGCAAGTGCCGTAAATAAGGGTTCCTTCGGGCCGCCGGTTCGATTCCGGCCATCGCAAGATGTAGCTCAGCGGGTAGAGCAGTATATAGTCTCTTGTTGACCTGTCGCCTTGCTTTTTATAATCCCCTCCATAGCTTAAAAGGAAAAGCCTGCGGAAAAATTGACTTATCGCAGCGTGTGTGGAAATTCCGGTTAGACCTGTGCGGACTAATGGGTAGAGTTTACAGATGCACCGAAATCGGTAGCACGGAAGTAGGGAAGCGTATTTACAGCCATACTGCCTGAGAGGGAATGTGAGTTCGAATCTCACTGGAGGGACCAACAGTTATTTGAAATATGAAAGAATATAAATAGAGTGTCGTAGAATAGGATTTCTTCGCTTGTAACGCCGGAGATGCAACTAACCAATGTTGCCGATAACTTATCGTAGTTTAATCAAAATACCGATATAGAGCCTATTCGCTCATTACCTCTATTTTACTGAACAAATGAGATGCCGTAATGAAGAAGTACTTCGTAAGTGGCCACCGCCGGTTCGAATCCGGCCATGTCTCTTCATGAATATTGCTCTCATTTTTGATTTTAATTCACAAACAGAATGTCGTAGAGAAGGGTTACTTCGACTCAATTTAGGGGAGGAATAGTGAGGTCGTAAAACCGACGAGACTATCCGGTTCGACTCCGGCACGTCAGGCCCCGTTTCCCTTTTCGCTTGTTACTTCTGTTTTTAGTGATATGAGATGCCGTAGTAAAGGGCTCCATCGGTTAGCTTTTCAGCGTGCAAGTTCAAATCTTGCCATAACAGTAATGTTATGAATCCCTTTATGCCAGTTGCTCTCATTTTTAATGTTTAATTTGTAGTCTATTATGCAAAAAGTAATTTCAACAGAAAGAATTCCAATCAAAATCTGGTTGGATGAACCGGAAGAAGGTTCTATTGTACAAGCTAAGAATTTAGCGAATCTGCCATTTGCTTTCAAACAAATTTGTTTGATGCCGGATACTCATCAGGGTTATGGAATGCCTATAGGAGGAGTATTGGCAACCCAAGGAGTGATTATTCCGAATGCTGTCGGTGTAGATATCGGTTGCGGAATGTGCGCTGTAAAAACGAACACTATTGCCGATTCCTTATCCAAAGAAGACATCAAAAAAATAATGAGTGGTATCCGTGAATCGGTCCCGCTGGGTTTCGAGCATCAGAAAGAACGTCAGGACGAAAGCCTGATGCCACAGGATTTTAATATTGATGAACTTCACGTCATCAAAAACCAATATTTAGGGGCTTTGAAGCAGCTCGGAACGCTGGGAGGAGGAAATCACTTCATCGAATTACAACGATGTAATGATGGTTACTTGTGGATTATGATACATTCAGGAAGCCGTAATCTAGGAAAGCAGGTGGCAGACCATTACAACAGAGCAGCAAAGAAAATGAATGAACTCTGGTTTTCTTCAGTCAACCCCAAAGCAGATTTGGCATTCCTGCCTTTCCAGACAGATGAAGCACATAAGTATTACAAAGAAATGCGTTACTGTACCGAATTCGCATTTGCCAACCGCCGATTGATGATGGAACGGATTCAAGAAGCAATTTCTTCAGTTGTAACGAATGTGGAATACGAGCCAATTATCAATATTGCCCATAATTATGCTGCTTTCGAAGAACATTTCGGAGAGAAAGTGATAATTCACCGAAAAGGGGCAACTTCAGCCAAAGCAGGAGAAACCGGAATTATTCCGGGTTCACAGGGAACAAAATCCTATATTGTGGAAGGTTTGGGAAATCCGGAAAGTTTTATGAGTTGTTCACATGGTGCCGGACGGGCATTAAGC
The DNA here is from genome assembly GCA_031547085.1 of Bacteroidales bacterium. Classification (GTDB taxonomy): domain Bacteria; phylum Bacteroidota; class Bacteroidia; order Bacteroidales; family UBA4181; genus JAIRLS01. Next base: position 29,740 of record JAVBSH010000085.1, on the reverse strand, counting down.
AGAAGTGCTGCTATTAAAACGCTGGATTTAGAAGCTGAAAAACGCAAATTAGATGAATTGGGAATTATTCATTCCGTGAGAAGCCAATCGGATTTGGAAGAAGCTTCTTCAGCTTATAAAGATATTTCTCAAGTAATGGCCTTTCAATCGGATTTGGTGAAAATCAGAACTGAATTGAGTCCGTTGGCTGTGATTAAAGGGTAAATGCATATATTTGCATTATATAGGATGCGGTTCGGACAAATTCAAGCAAGCTTGATTTGCCGCTCACCTTTCACTATATTTACAGAAAATAGGAGAGTTATGTTTCAAGAGATACAAGATAAATTAATCGGGATAGAAGAAAAATATAATGTCCGGATATTGTATGCCTGTGAGTCGGGGAGCCGCGCGTGGGGTTTCCCATCCACAGACAGCGATTATGATGTGCGCTTTATTTACAGTTTATCAAAAGAGCAATATTTGAGTATTGAAGAGAAAAAGGACACCATTGATATTCCTGTCAATGAAGTACTGGATATCAACGGTTGGGATTTCAGGAAATCACTTCGTTTATTTTGTAATTCCAATGCGCCACTCTATGAATGGCTGCAATCTCCGATTATTTACAAGCAAGATGATTCTTTCCTGAAAGACTTAAAGGGTTTAATGCCTGAGTATTTTTCATTGCGGAAAGGCATGCACCACTACTTAGGTATGGCAAAAAACGCATGGAGTGAGTTGCAGGGAGATGAAGTCAGAATAAAAAAATATTTTTATTGCCTTCGTCCATTATTAGCTGCTCGCTGGATTGTTGATAAACAAGAACTTCCACCAATGGAGTTTGCTTTACTCAGGAATCAGATTAAAGATGAAGCCTGGCAGAAAGCGATTGATGAATTACTAACGATAAAAGCCCAGGCTACTGAAAAAACGACCATTCAACCGGTTGCGGTTCTGAATGCATTTATTGAAGAACAAATGGAGTTTTGTGAACAACAGGTTCCTTTGACCAATAAAGAGAATATAGATATCGAACCGTTAAATGTTTTATTCAGAAATTTTATTTCATGACATTCGAACAAGTACATAACAATCAACAGGTTCTACTGCTACAATGTATAAGTGGCAGTAAGGCTTATGGTTTAGATACCCCACAATCAGATACGGATATCAAAGGAGTCTATGCTCTTGGCAAAGAGGAGTTTTATGGACTTTATTATACTGAACAGGTAGCCAATCCGACTAATGATATTGTATATTATGAGTTGAAACGGTTTATGGAATTACTTGCCCGGAACAATCCCAATATCTTGGAACTGCTGAATACACCTTCTGACAAAGTTCTATATAAACATCCGGTTATGGATTTAATTCAGCCGGAGATGTTTCTTTCAAAACTTTGTTTGCAAACATTTGCAGGATATGCACAATCGCAAATAAAGAAGGCTAAAGGTCTTAACAAAAAGATTTTCAACCCGGTAGATGAAAAACGAAAAAGCATATTGGACTTTTGTTACATCATTGAGGGGCATACTTCTGTTCCCCTACAAGTTTGGCTTAACAGAAATGATTATCAACAAGAAGATTGCGGATTAATCAACATCCCACATTCAAAAGATATGTACGCTATTTTTCATCAAAGTCAGACAAAAGAAAAGCTATCGGGAGTTTGTTCCGGAGATAATGCCAATGATATTCAATTGAGTTCAATCCCTGAAAAGTTGGAGCCAAAGGCAATGATGAGTTTTAATAAAGATGGATATTCTATCTATTGTAAAGAATATGCTCAATATTGGGATTGGGTAGGCAACCGGAATGATATCCGTTTTCAGAATACGTTAGAGCATGGTAAAAACTACGATGCAAAAAATATGATGCATACATTCCGTCTGCTGAACATGGCGGAAGAAATTGCTGTTGAAAAACAAATTCATGTGTTCCGGAAGGACAGGGATTTTCTTCTCAAAATCAAGAACGGTGAATTTTTATACGATGAACTGGTAAAAATGGCTAATGAAAAAATAGCCGGAATAGAACAGTTGTATGCCACAAGCGATTTGCCGGATATGCCGGACGAAAATCGGATAAACGAGCTATTAGTGAAAATGAGGGAGTCTATTTACGACTAAAATGGGAACGAGGATATATTGCGGTATTCACAGATAAAGTTTAAGTAACAGTGGAAAAGAGAGTGAAGAAAAATAAGATAGAAATTTGCACCGAGAGTTTTGGAGATACCCGGAATCCTTCATTGTTATTGATGATGGGAGCCGGTGCATCCATGGTATGGTGGGATACAGAATTCTGTCAGAAATTGGCAGATAAGGGCTTCCATGTCATCCGGTACGATAACAGGGATATGGGACAATCCTCTTGCTCCGTGCCGTTTCAGCCAGATTATGATGTATTGAATATGGCCGATGATGTACTGAATATCCTGGATGCGTACCAGATTGAGAAAGCCCATTTGGCAGGAATGTCGCTTGGTGGAATGCTGGCGCAAATTACCGCCATCCGGAATCCGGAACGGGTATCAAGCCTGACTCTTATTTCATCAAGTGTTTGGGATGATTTGCCCTACTTACCACAGATTGATAAACTTGTTATCGAATACCATTCTTCCGTTGCCGGTTTGGATTGGGAAGATAAGGAAGCAATCATCAGCTACATGGTGGATGGATGGCAACTGCTGAACGGTTCCCGACATCCGTTTGAAGAGAAACAAGCAAGAAAACTGGCGACTACGGAAGTGGAAAGAGCCAATAATCTGCACTGTATGCTGAATCATTCGTTGATACAGGGTGGCGAAAGTTTATACGGGAAATCGAAAGAGATTACAATACCAACATTGATTATTCATGGAACGGAAGATATTGTATTACCCTTTGCCCATGCCGAAGCGTTACATCACACCATTCCTCATTCAGAACTGATGCCGCTAAATGGTGCAGGGCATGAAATCCACCGGTTGGATTGGGATACAGTTATTGAAGGAATAATAAGGTTCATTATAAAAAATGAAACAAACTAAAAACATACCAATATGAAACTCTGGAAATATAGTGGAACATTCCTATGGATTACGGGAATCATCCATATTGTTGTCGGCTTTATCATGGGGAAGGATATTTATGCCGATATGCTGTGCGACGGATTGGTCAATTCAACGAAAAATGATTTTACCCGTGAATTTGCTTTTTGGTTCTTTCTCTTTGGGATATTGCTGGTTCTTTATGGCTATACTTTGCAGTATAATATCAAAAGAGAGCAAAGACCGTCCCCGGTACATGTAGGATATGCACTTTTAATGTTGGGCATTTTCGGCTGTCTGATAGAACCTGTATCCGGCTTTTGGCTTGTTCTTCCGCAAGCATTGATTATCATTGTTGCGAATAAGAAGTCGATTGCAAATTAAGTTGTTCCTGTATTTACTAAATCCAGATACAAACTTTTACCTCTCTGTCAACCCCGATATTTTCTTTTTTCCTTATGTCTGTTTTGACTGGAAGCAGATATGTTTTACGTTTCGTATCAAACCAAATAGCGGTTTCCCACTGGGTGTTGCCAATTTTTGCTATTGCTTTCATCCGTCCCCAACCTTCTTCCTGAAATTTCAGGTTTTCCCTGATTTCGTTTGCCATATCTTCGGGGAGGGAAACGAAATACCAGCACTGTTGCCAAGGGATGGCAGAAAACTCATATTTTATTCCGTTTTTCATTTCAACCTGTATTTTGTATTCAAAGCAGTCCTTGTATCTTCATCGACGCAGCGGATATAGTTTTTCCATCCGGGACAGAAGTTGATATGCCACCGCCAAAACCGCCCTATTATCGATTTCGGATTTCTATCATATTTAGCCCTTATCGGGCAATTTTCGCAATTATGTTCTGCCATATATAGTATGTAATAATTAAAAGGTAAGATTTTTTTTTGCGCTTGGAGCATGCTGAAAAACAGCACCAACTATCGGACAATCATCCAATTCCTTACAGTCGCCGCAGGTATTAAATCCTTTGTCATGCACACATTTGCGGATTTCGCAATAATCGCTGCAATACGCAAATTTTACTCCGTCTGCGCGACAACCCATACAATTGATGGTTGCTGCTGTAATCTCCGGTGCATTATTCATTACACTCCACTTTTGAGCTGTTTTTTCTCTTAACTCATTGTCATTTTGAACAGTGGCTATGCGGGCATCGCAACTTTCGCAATCTAATCCGCAACAGGCAATTAATTGTTTCATCATTTGCTTAGTCTATATTCTTCCTGTTTCTTTTTCGGTAGTTTACTGATTACTTCCTCTGCCGAATGCCGGATTAATTCTTTAATCAACTCGTCAGGTACATCGCTTTCTAACGTAACCCAATTCCACAAAAGGGTTTTAAAAGTGTCGGGGTTTATTCCATTGTACTTTTCACGTAATTCGACCGACCTTTTCGGATGGCATTTAAGGTATGCTCTAAATTTGCCGTCTTCGCTTTCCAACGGAAGATAGACAAACACCTTTTCCATTACTTTACAGACCAATACATTGCGATTCTGTAAGGAAATCGATTCGACAGCCCCTTTTACAGACAGGCAATGGTTACGAAATTCTTCAATATTCATATTTTTAGTCTATAAGTGCCGTTTCATATTGTAATTATAGTATTTGTCTCCTTTGAAACCGATATTGCCTTCATCCAGTTTTTCAAAACCTAACCGGGAATAGAAAGTGACATTCTCCGGCAGTTGAGTGGTTAACCCCATTAAGTGACACACAGGATTAGAAGATTCAAGTTCCTGAATTGCTTGTTTTATAGCATAGGAGCCAATTCCTGTTCCTCTGAATTCCTTCTGGATTACAACCATAGACAAGTAATAGTATTCAAGAGCTTTTATCGACTTTCCCAACGATTTCTTATTGCAATCATCCAAACTGAGCATCCGTATCAAGGAGGCCACCCCAAATTTTGCGATAAAACCGGGGAGTCCTATCTTCAAATAGGTAGAAAGGCTGTTTTTAACTCCCCGTGGCGGCACTAACGTAAATGTGCCGATTATTTTATGTGTATCCTTTTCTTTTATGACATGCGTTAATGCCTGCTCCTGATTATTAAGGATGAGGCTTGCTTTGAATACCCATAGCAATCCGTCCCTTCGCTGGTTTTCCTTTTTGAAGATAAGAGCGTAAGCCGGATTTGTCAGAAAGGAATCAGTCAGGATATGGGCGACCTCATTTATTTCTGAATATCGTATTTTTTCAATCAAAAGCTCTTTCATACAGATACATGATTGGTCTCAAAACGTTATGTCCTTTCCTCAATTACCACATGAACCATGTCACCCGGTTGTTTCCCGATTTGTTGACGGATGTCTTTCCGTATGCCGATAATGTGGCAAGGTGTTCCCATTTTTACCAAACTGCCCTGATAGAGAACACTGTCAAACGTAGCATTGACCGGAACGCGGCCTTTGCCGAATGTGGCTTTTACATCAAATGGTATTTCCACATAAGCCCCGTCAATGTCCGGCACTTTTTTGATTTCAGCATCAAATTCAAATTTTGCATTCATCTCTTTTTTCTCTTTTTACGATTTTATTTCCAAATGCATTAACGGATATGGCTTTCCTGTTCCGTCCAATTCCGAACGACCAACAATGGAAAACCCTTTGTGAAGATAAAAACCGACAGCTTGTTCGTTCTGTTCGTTCACATCAACTTTGTATAAATGCAATTCATTCACAGCATAAGCCAACAAAGCGGAACCGATTCTTTTTCCTCGGACATCGGGATGGATAAACAGCATTTCGATAGCGTCATCCGAAGTGCCCAGGAATCCGAGTATTTTGTTTTCAGCATCACGGACAGCGTATAGTTGCACCATGCCGAGATATTTTTCGGGAATGATTTTCTTGAAAAACAAAATATCTTCTTCCTTCAGAAAATGATGCGTTGCCCTGACCGATGCTTCCCAAACCTGCATAAGTTCGGTATATTCTGACGTTGATATGCCGGTTACTACCATGCTGTATGTACTATTTTCATCGTTTCAATATTTTGCTCATCTTGTAATTGGTAAGGCACAGTTTGTTTGCCTTCCTTTTTTGTTCCTCATCGACTACAAAGCCTTGCTTCTCAAAGAATGACCGTGCAGTGATGCTGATTTCCGATGTTATTCTTTCAACACCTTTTTCTTTGGCATATTTTTCAAGCGTTTGATAAAGCAAAGTGGCGATTCCCTGATGTTGGAAATCTTTATGTACAAATAAAGTGTGCATATAACCTGTATCGTTTATGGAAGCGAAGCCAACTATTTTCCCTCGATTATCTTCAGCCACAATATAATATTGTTCGGCAAACAATTCATCCCAATGGTCTATATTGTCACCGCATGAAGCCCAGTCTTCGACTTCTTCGACAGAATAATCCTTCCGGTTAACAGTCAAAATGGTATTCTGATATAGTTCCTTCATTTCAGAAACATCAGAAAGGGTTGCTTGACGGATAGAGTACATACAGTTTATTTTTAAATTATAATATTTCAGGAACTCATCCATTCCGACTTTGCTTAATAGCTGTTGGTTACCAATGAGGTCTTGTCCGTATTTCAGCCAGCTTTTGGCAAAGCGTTTGAATTTGTAGCAAGGGAAAATCTTACATTGAAAGCAGTTTGTGATATTCCTTTCCTTGCAGCACAAATGGAAAGTTTTACAGTTTTCGCATCGTTGGAAATTTATTTCAGCGCCCGGGCATGGCTTTTTCGGTCTTGTATAGACAGGACAACCGCCACAGAATACACCACATGCGGGAATTCTGCCTTGATAATATTTCAAAACGTTATCCATTTCTCGTTTTTTTGAACAACAACATGGTTTTTCCGATTTCCGGAACAACTTTTTCTTCCATGATCTTCCAGTTGTTTTTAAGGTAAAATCGAACGGTTTGCGTATTTTCTTTGAATGATTGCAAATGAATCGTATCATATTTATCAAACAAAATATTTTCAATGTAAGCCAGCAATTTCGAACCGCATCCTTTGTTCTGACAACTGGGGTCGATCATAATCAAATGCAGCAGGGAATCATTTGTTATGGAAAACCCGATAATCTTCTCATTACAAATCATCAATGTACAATGTTTCATGCCGTTGTCGATTTCTCTATCTGACAAACCGCTTTCAATAAAATTCCGGACGGCTTCTGCCCCCAGAAACGATGTGTAATTGGATATTATAACTTGCCGTGCCATGTTCTTGATGGCTTGCGCATCGTCGGATGTTGCGGAACGGAAAGAATATTCTGCATTCATTATTTCAATTTTTTCTTTCTTGTAAAAATGGCAACCACAGCTGATGTAACCACACCCATGCCTATTCCCCACATCAATCCTTGAATAATATAATTCTTCATGCTGAAATAACTTTCCGCTTCTGCCTGTGTCATTCGTCCGTGCTCCACCACATAGTTGATGGCGTTCTGGAAAAACTCGGGCGTAATAACATACGATGTAATGAATTGTGTCAACGGACTAAGTACGGTAACAACTATCGAAATAATCAACCCGGAAACAAATCCCTGCATATAGGTCATCGTTCCCTTGTAGTAATTCCTGCGCTTGTCCAACAAAGCGAATACATATACGGCAATAGCCGGAATCGCAAAAAACAGGGTGTATGTTTCGTGTTTATCAATATGTTGGTTATGTAGTCCTGCCAACTTTTCACCAAGCATCCACAAAAGTCCCAAAGTAGCGAAAACCAACGCCCATTTGATTTCGATTTTAATCTTTCTCATTTGTTTGAAATTTATCGATTCACAACTTATTTCAGTTCATTTCCTCTGTATTTTATCCATGATCCTACCTTTCGCCAATTCATCGACCAGTTTGTCCATATAACGGATTTTTTGCATCAACGAATCTTCTATTTCTTCTATGCGATAACCACAAATGACACCGGTTATTTTCGAGGCATTCGGATTCATTTGGGGTGCCTGGGTAAAAAAGGTTTCAAGATCGCTGTTTGTATCAATTTGCCGTTGCAATGCCTGCTTGTCGTAGCCTGTCAACCAGCAGATAACAGCATCCACTTCGTCTTTGGTGCGTCCCTTTCTCTCCGCTTTCTGAATATACAGCGGATAGACGCTTGCAAAAGATATTTTGTATACCCTGGTCGTATCCATATTATTTCAGGTATTCTTCAATCACAATCTTTGTTTGTTTCATCATCACTTCAAAAGCATTGGGCCGGTTCATCAGTTCTTCCATTTTTTCAGGAATCACTTGCCACCGAAGCCCGTATTTGTCAATACACCAACCGCATTGAGATTCTTCTCCTTCATGAGTAAAATAGTCCCAGTATTTATCAATTTCATTCTGGTCTTTACAGTTAATTGCAAACGATATAGCATCATTCAGCGGATGGTGTCCTTCCGCAGTACTCATCAGGGAATATTTTTGCCCGAAAATCAGGACTTCACACATTTCGGTATGTCCGCTGGGCGTTTCGCCAAGAGGAATGACCAGGCCTTCTTTGAAATCGCTGCCGAAAATGCATTTGTAGTACTCAACTACTTTTGAGATTGTGCCGCCATCGGCGTTAAACCAAAGGCAGGGAATGATTTTATGGGTATTCATCTTTTTGCTATTTTATATCAAACTAAATTTCTTGATTTTGCTGCCAGCCAAGGCGCTATGCTTGTAAATAACACGACCAACAGCCAAAGGTTTCCGGAGGTAATGTCGTATGCGTTTAGGAGCTCCGGTAAAGTATTCCCTGAAAGCAACCCGAAAACAGTTTCAAAAGCGATGGTCAACAACATCCATAGCAAACCAACCTGCCAATATGTTTTTGTTATTCCTTTACCTATTCTAGGAATAAAGATATAGCAAAGAATAAAGATCAGCAAGCAAAGTAGAATCCCACTTAGAGGTAATCCATATTTTTCACCAAGCAGCGGAATGATTACTTTCTCACGCAATCCACCGTTCAGAATAGCAAGTGGAATAATGGCGACCCATATCAGTAGAGACTTCCTAATCATAATATTCATATCTATTTTTATATACAACAGCAAAAATACAGACTAAAAACCAATAATTTAGAATATCTCAAGTATATGTTTACATATTGTTTATACCTTATAACAGCAAGCTCCTTCAGTTATTCTTCTTCCCCCTCTTCTTCTCCAAGTAAATGGCGTAGTTCCGGGTCTTTGCGGATGCGATCTTTTTCGTCCTCAATAATATTCAGCACATCACTCTTTATTTGGTTGTAGTTCCTTTCTATCTGTTCCTTCATGATATCATTGCCGTTTTCATCTTTGAAATCATTAATAACAGGTATCTCTTGATAGGCTTTTGTTTCTGCTGCGACTTTTTCATTATCGACCACAATCGAAGCATGGAATATTTTCTGTTCTATCTTTTCTCCGAAATTATCAGCTACCGAACCTACGAACATACCCTGGGACAGGTTTGCTATTTTGGAAGCCGGTATCAGGGAATCCATTTGGGTATTGATGGAAGTGGACGTATCCTGCCGGTTGATGGAGATGGATTGTCTTTTCTGTAATACCTTGCCGAATCGTTCGGATAAATTCTTTGCCGTATCCCCGATGACTTGTCCGCTGAAGATGTTACCGACAGTATTCTGAATCACTTTTGATTCTTTATCCCCATAGTCTCTTGTCAGCTGACTGTAATCCTGAAATCCCAGACAAACGGCTACTTTATTACTACGGGCCGTGGCAATCAGGTTGTCCAATCCCCGAAAGTATATAGTTGGCAACTCATCAATAATAACCGAACTTTTAAGCTGTCCCTTTTTGTTTATCAATTTTACAATACGTGAATTGTACAATCCCAAAGCTGCGGAATAAATATTCTGGCGGTCCGGATTGTTCCCGACACAAAGTATCTTTGGCTCCGCAGGATTATTTATATCCAATGTAAAATCATTCCCTGTCATAACCCAGTAGAGTTGCGGTGAAATCATACGTGAAAGCGGTATTTTTGCTGAAGCTATCTGGCCCTGGAGCTGATCTTGCGCATTTCCTTTCCAGGCATCCATAAAAGGTGAAAGATAGTTTTCCAGAGCGGGATACGAGGTCAGTATGGTAAAGATATCGGCATAGGGTTTATTCAGGAATTCTATGGCGTGTGGGAAAGTACAGTACCGGCCATCCTTGAAAATTTTGAGATACCACACAATAGCCGCCAGTAAAATGATCGGCGATTCCACGAAAAAGTCGCCCTGTTTCTGAATCCAGGTGCGGTTCAAATTGAGCATTATTGTATAGGCGGATTCATACGCATCAGAGATATCGGTCATGAATTCCGGGGCAATCGGGTTACAACGGTGGGATTTGTGAGGGTCATCGAAATTGATCACATAGAATTTAGGCGGAACCTGATATTTATCCAGATTCTTTAGTAATTCATTGTATGCAATCACCGACAGGTCATCGAATTTGTAGTCATAGATGTAAGTCGCAAAGCCTTTGGAAATTTGTTGTTTTATAAAATTATTGACCACTGCATAGGATTTTCCGGAACCGGGTGTTCCCAGAACCGTTACTGCCCTGAATGGATTAACTACATTGATCCACCCCTGCCAGGTTTTACCCTGATAGTAGAAATTGGTCGGCAAGTTCACAGAGTATTCGTTTTCAATTAACCGTGTTTCCTGCATAAAACTTTCGTTCTCATCATTGAAGACATCTTCCATCAGGTTGTGCTTCAACATACGGCTTACCCAAACGCCCGACATCAATAGCAGGATATAGCCTATGGTTAGTGTCAACACGTACAATCCCATGTTTACTGTCGAAGGAAAAGGGAGGTCCAATATCCACCAGTTCATAAAGAAGAATATCAATCCGAATAATAGGGCGGTGTAAATCTTCTCCCAGGTAACTTTCTCATTCTTGACACCTTTGGTACCGAGGCAACTCAGTGCAAGGAAGATTAAGGCAAACATCTTTGTCAGTAGTAAGTTATTGAAAAGCCCTGCCGTTTTCTGAAAATTCAGGAGTATCTTATCGACTACTCCGATATTTACATGCATATCAAGTATTGCCTGGTAACAATACCAGTAAATATGGATCACACAAAACAAAATGGATATGGCCCGCATGAATTCCATGACCTTCGCCAATCCGCGTAAATCGTCTTCCTGTTGCATAATGCTATTTATTTAATGGTTTAAAAATCTGATCAGATGCCGCGTGAACGGCTTTTCTTCTTTTTTTTCTTCTTCGTTCTCCGGATAAATGCTTCTTCCTGATAGTCGTCTCCGTGTTGCTCGAAGCTGAATATCCCGAATGCCTGTTCGATTGCCGATTCCAAATCCGTGGAAACCGAAAGAAAGTCTCCCGACAGGGAGTCTTGATGAAGGTTTCCGTCCTCAACCTGTTTATGGAGCCAAGGCTCGTCCGAAGGCTCGTTAAACAGGCGGTTGAACTGGTTGGCCGAAAATTCTTTCCCCAAACGGGAACCGTTATAGACTTCCTTTGAATGATGGTCAATGAATGTAACTCCGTATATCCTTCCCTCTTCATTCTCCCGGAATACGACATCAATTCCATGTGAGGCAAGCCGGTTGGTAAACTCCACACGATTACCAGCTGAGCCATGCATGCACCGGGCTACTTTATCCCGGATTTTGGGTGACCATTTTCCCGCTTTGAATTCTTTAGTGTTATGCTTCATGCGCTTGTTCAACCCGTCATAGCCGAAGCTTTTTCCTATCAGGGATGATTTGATGGGTGTGCTTAGCGGTTTACCGGTATCATCCGTTACCGAATAGACGATTCCGGTAAAAGGGATTCCGTAGTGTTCCCCTTTTACCTGCTTGGCTTCTATGTTAAAGCAGGAAAGCATGGCGCTATATTCGCCAAAAGTCTGGTACCGATAGGAATTCTTGACTGATTTCAGGACATTGGCAATCTGGGTTTTCAAATCACCCTTGCTGTAATCCACCTTCTTCAGATACGGTTCGAGTAACTCCTTCTTCTTATCCGTTACATTCTTGAGGTTGTATTTCTGTTCCAAATCCCTGCATACTTTCATGGAACGGTTCCATTCGTAAGTATCCGATATTTTATCGCCTTTTTCATCTACACAGGTGGAGACGATATGGATGTGCCTGCGACCTGTATCTTCATGTATATATACAATGTAGGGTTGGTCGCCATAACCCATCCGGTCCATATAGTCTTTGGCAAGTTCCCCGAACTGCTGGTTCGTGAGATAATCTTCCGGTGAAGGATTCAGCGAAATATGCAGGACGGGCTTCTCGGTATTCTTGTTTGCAAGCAGGTAGTTTTCGAAAGAAAGCATGACTTGGTACAAGGTTTTATCCGTATTACCCGATATATCGGTAATCATCCTGTTACCGGAAATGATCCGTGCCGTGGCTTCATTTACCTTTTCCTGGTTGTAAACCAACGCTCCGTAAAGCGAACTTCCCCTGTTTATTTTTGCAACCATTTTTCTTCGTATTCTTTGGTTAATGCTATAATTTGCTTACTCAAAAGGATGAGTTCAACGGTTGTTTTTTCCAGTTTATAGAGTAACGCGTATGCTCTTTTTATACTGAAATTAGTCTTTAGAGCTTTCACCGTTTGGTTGTAATTGTTCCCGATTGCCTGGAACTGGTGATAGAAATTGGTCAGCCGGACGTAATAATCCATGGTTGCCTTGTCGATTTTTACCACTTTTATTTCCTTTCCAAAGATGGCATGATGGATAAAACGGCTGATAGTATCTACCCCCGATTGTTCCAGCAAAAGACGGAACCTATCGTTTTCTTCTTCGTTCAGATTGACCGTATACCTGTATTTTGAGGGGTTGTTTTTCGGCTTCCGGCCAACCGTTTTCTTCTTTTTATTACTGTTATCATTATTCATACTGGCAACTTTTAGCGGTTAATAATCTTCTTTCTTAGTTTTCCGACTTTGGAGGAAATCGTCCCCGAGCCGCCGGCGAGTGGCAAGTTGTTTTGTGCTGCGCGGAGACCTCCGTGCCGCATAAAACACAACTTGCTATGTTCCATTGAACATGAATTTGCCTGCTGCAAATTAGGCTTCGCCCGGTGTGGCAAGGTTGTACTTCTGATTGATTGTACCATAGTGTTCATCTGTTGTTAAGACAAAGGCAAAATTAGACCTAACCATTTGATTACTAAATAGCTTGCATGGTGTAACAGAATGACATCCGGTGACACATATCGTCACCTGGAAAGAAATGTATGGACGGATGGAGAATTAGGATTTTATTTGCAGGTGGATGAGTCGGGGGAGAACCGGATGAATTGCCGGAGCAAGCAATAAACCGGCAAACGGATTAACAAGTGAAGTGGCGAAAGGATTGATGACTGAAAGCACAGGCGGCTTGCTTCTTTCCCCACGGGACAAAGAGAACGACAGATTGCCCGCTACAAAGACCAGGAGGCAAATAAAGTCGGTGGCTGGCGGGGTGCCAAAGTGCTTATTTGATTCGGTGATTTAATAATCCAGTAATCCAGTGATTCACTTACCCACTTACAAGCCGGGTTATCCACAGGCTCATCAAACGATTAATTAACTCATTAAAAGATTAAGAAATGAAGAAAGAAACAATGTTCGTTGCCCTGAGCAACCAAAAAGGCGGTGTAGGAAAATCAGCTTTCACAATTCTGCTGGCCGGTTACCTGCACTACACGAAAAATCTGAATGTAGCGGTCGTTGATTGCGATGCCCCGCAACACAGCCTTTACAACATGAAAGAGCGCGACATGGAAACCGTGTTGGAAAACGACTATTTCAAACAACTGATGGTTGAACAGTACGGCCGTATCCAAAAGAAAGCGTACCCGATTATCCCTTCCAGTTCAGAGCGTGCCAGGGAAGATGCAGAGGCTTTTCTTAAAAGTTCCCCAGCGTATTATGACCTTGTCATTGTGGATCTTCCCGGTACGGTCAATTCCCAAGGGGTATTCACGGCCATCGTGAACATGGATTATGTTATCACACCGATAATCGCCGACCGGATGGTCATGCAGAGCAGCCTGGCATTCTCCACTACGGTACTGGATTTCATTAAAAACAGGCCGCAAGTCCCGTTAAGGGATATCCTGTTCTTTTGGAACCGTGTAGACAAGCGGGCTTCGACGGATGTTTACGATGTGTATAGAAAGATCATGGAAAAACTGGAGTTGACCGTATTGAAGACTATTGTGCCTGAAACCCGGCGTTACGATAAAGAGTTGCCTTTCCGGGGGAAAACCTATTTCCGTTGTACGCTTCTTCCTCCTCCTGCCAGATTGCTTAAAGGCAGCGGCCTGGGTGAGTTGGCAGAGGAATTATGCACCATTTTAAAATTGTAAACAAGTATGGCGAAAAAAGAACAAGTGCAGATTGATGAAGCAATGATGCGGGGTATCATGATGAAAGAAGTTCCGGTTTATACCGGCGGTAATTCTTCCGGGCCTAAGAAGGAGCCTTCCCCTGTGGAAGTTCCGGCTGGGGAGTCCGGCCAGGGACAGGAATTACCGTCCACGCAAGGACGCAGGCCATCTACGGGTAGAAAGAAGAAGATGGATGAGCCCGGGGAAAGTTACCCGGCGAGGTTTCTTGTAAATGACCGCAGCAGGAACAGGGTATCGACCAATATCAGCCGTGAGTTATTCCAACGGATACGGAAGTTCCTGCCTGTAATTGCTCCCGACATTACCTTGACCTCATACCTGAATAATATCATATCAGAACATTTGGAATCCCATTGGGACGAAATAAATGAACTGTACAATTCAGAATTAGAAAAACCTTTATAACATACATATATCGATGGAAACCTGTTTACATTTTGCAATTAAGTTGGCCGTATGTGGCTATGTCCTTTACAGGGCTTGGGTCATCTTGTTTAACGGGCGGTTATTCGGCTTATGGGACCGGATACCTGTCCTACCAAAGAAAAGAACTCCCGAACCGGTTATCACGGTGACTACAGAGAAAGAAAATACGGATGTGGTCGGAAAGACCACCATCGTATATCTCGAAGATCCTGAATTGGCAGCAAAGGTTCCGGCACGTAGTGAGAAATTGGAACCGAGTGATTTTATCGGCGAAGAGCCTGACATATCCGATGAGGAAGTAGAATCGGACTTATCGCCTGAAGCGAAGAAGCAGGAAGAAATACTGGAAGAGAAGGAACGGTTTGAGGTTATGGATGATCTGGCGCCGGGGCTCGACCCCGATTTCTCAACCGGACTGACTTATGAGGAAATGGCCAATGCCATCGGTGTGCTTACTGCCCCTACGGACGATGAAAAGCAAATCATCGAGGCGGCCAAAACGATATACAGTATCAGGGATACCGACCTCTTTGATTTCTTTACCCATCAGGTAAGCAACCTTGATAATGTGGAAAAGCTGATGAGTGATTGCCTGGATGATGACGGAGCACCGCTCAAGGTAAGGAAAACGAAAAGGAACAATCCGGAAGATATCCGGTCTTTCGACCTGAATAAGTACGTGTAAAAGAGAGGATGTTTTTGCTTTTTTCATAGCCCTGCTTTCCTCTAGGGCAGGGCTTTTTTATATCCACCGATGACACAGGATGACATCCGGTGTAACAGCTCGTCAGTGTTGTACATCAACGATTTAACCATTATATATTCGCCGTCGATTTCGTTTTTATGTATCACAATTCAAATGTTTCGACAATGAAAAAAAGAATTCTTTTCTCGTCAGCACTGCTGCTGGCAGCCTATGGGGCATTCGCCCAGGGTAACGGAGTAGGAGGAATAACAGAGGCCACCAACATGGTCAGTAGTTATTTCGATCCGGCCACCAAACTGATTTACGCCATCGGAGCCGTTGTAGGGCTCATCGGAGGTGTAAAGGTGTATTCCAAGTTCTCGTCCGGCGATCCGGACACCTCTAAGACGGCAGCCTCCTGGTTCGGAGCCTGCATTTTCCTGATTGTAGCAGCAACCATCCTCCGGTCATTCTTCCTTTAACTATGGCAGAATATTCAATCAACAAAGGAATTGGCCGTAACGCTGAATTTAAGGGCCTCAAAAGCCAGTACCTCTTCATTTTTGCAGGAGGGCTACTCGGTGTGTTCATCATTTTTGTGATAATGTATATGGTGGGTATCGACCAGGTGGTCTGTATTATTTTCGGTGTTGTTTGTGCTTCTGTTCTTGTTTGGGGAACATTTCACCTGAATGAAAAATATGGAGAGCATGGATTATTAAAATTACAGGCCTTACGCAATCATCCCCGATATATCATTAACCGCAAGAAGATATCCTCATTATTCACCCGCAACATTAAAAAGAAACAGGAATGAGAAATGTCTTAAAAGCAGCTACGTTGGAAAGCAAGTTCCCGTTATTGGCAGTGGAGCATGACTGTATAGTATCCAAGGATGCGGATATCACTGTAGCCTATAAGGTAGAATTACCCGAACTCTTTTGTGTCACTTCATCGGAATACGAAGCTATTCATTCCGCATGGGTAAAGGCAGTTAAGGTACTTCCCAATTACTCGGTTGTCCATAAGCAGGATTTCTTTATTGAAGAGAGCTATACGCCCAATATCCAAAAGGATGAAATGAGTTTCCTGAGCCGGAGTTTTGAAAGGCATTTCAATGAACGACCGTTCCTGAACCATACCTGTTATCTCTTCCTGACCAAGACAACGAAAGAACGCAGCCGTACCCAAAGTAATTTCAATGCGTTGACACGGGGATTTATTATCCCGAAGGAAATGCAGGACAAGGATACAGCGGTTAAGTTTCTCGAAAGCTGCGAGCAGTTTGAACGGATTATCAACGACAGTGGTTTTGTCACGATTACCCGGTTAGGCAATGATGAAATTGTAGGAACTGCAAACGAGGCGGGTATCATCGAAAGATATTTCTCACTCAGTCAGGAGGACACGACCTGTTTACAGGATATCGAGCTGGCGCCGGGTGAAATGAAAATCGGTGATAAGTATGTATGCCTGCATACGCTTTCCGATCCGGAAGACTTACCAAATAATGTGAAGTCCGATATCCGTTATGAAAGGTTGTCAACGGACCGGAGTGATTGCAGGTTGTGCTTTGCTGCTCCGGTCGGGGTTTTGTTGCCTTGTAACCATGTATATAACCAGTTCCTGTTTATTGATGACAGTTCGGAAAACCTGAAACGGTTTGAAAAACAGGCCAGAAATATGCACTCATTGTCAAGGTACAGCCGGAGTAACCAAATCAACCGGCAATGGATCGAAGAATACCTCAACGAAGCACATTCAATGGGATTAACCTCCATCCGTTGTCATTGCAATGTGTTTGCATGGTCTGACGACAGGCAGGAATTGAAACGGATTAAGAACGATGTGGGTAGCCAGCTCGCTCTGATGGAATGTAAGCCGAGACATAATATGGTGGATGCCCCAACCCTTTACTGGGCGGGGATTCCTGGTAATGAAGCCGACTTTCCGGCTGAGGAGAGCTTTTATACGTTTATCGAACAGGCTTTGTGCTTTTTCGTGGAAGAAACCAATTATAAAAGTTCCCCGTCCCCATTCGGCATCAAAATGGTGGATCGCCTGACCGGGAAACCCCTTCACCTGGATATTTCCGATTTACCCATGAAACGGGGTGTGATTACCAACCGGAACAAATTCATCCTCGGTCCTTCCGGCTCGGGAAAGAGTTTCTTTACCAATCATATGGTGAGGCAATATTATGAGCAGGGAACGCATGTGTTGTTGGTAGACACCGGAAATTCCTACCAGGGGTTGTGTAACCTCATACATGCGAAGACCCATGGCGACGATGGAATATACATAACCTACCAGGAAGATGATCCTATTTCATTCAACCCGTTCTATACGGAAGATGGGTTATTCGACATCGAAAAAAAAGAATCTATCAAAACTCTGATTCTGACACTCTGGAAGCGTGATGATGAACCTCCAACACGGGCAGAAGAGGTGGCTTTATCCAATGCCGTGAACCTTTATCTGGAAAAGATAAAGAAGAACCGGAAGATTGTTCCATCCTTCAATACATTTTATGAATTTGTTCAAAAAGACTACAGGAAAGTATTGGAGACGAAGAAAACAAGGGAAAAGGATTTTGATATTCACAACTTCCTGAACGTACTGGAGCCATACTATAAAGGTGGTGAGTATGATTTTCTGTTGAATTCCGACAAGCAACTGGACCTGCTGAACAAGCGGTTTATCGTATTCGAGTTGGATAATCTGAAAGATAACAAAGTCCTCTTTCCCATCGTGACAATCATCATTATGGAAACATATATTTCCAAAATGCGCAGGTTGAAAGGCATCCGGAAAGTCATCCTCCTGGAAGAGGCGTGGAAGGCTATCAGTAAGGAGGGTATGGCGGAATATTTAAAGTATCTTTTCAAAACCGTTCGTAAATTCTTTGGCGAAGCAATAGTTGTCACACAAGAAGTGGAAGATATTATCTCTTCCCCCATTGTAAAGGAAACCATCATCAACAATGCGGATTGTAAGATACTGCTGGACCAGCGGAAATATGTCAACAAATTCGATTCCATCCAGACCCTTTTAGGATTAACCGAAAAAGAAAGGGCGCAAATCCTTTCCATCAATATGGCGAACAACCCGTCCAGGCGGTATAAAGAGGTGTGGATCGGACTTGGAGGCATCCAGTCTGCTGTTTACGCCACAGAAGTAAGTCTTGAAGAATATTATTGCTATACAACAGAAGAAACTGAAAAACTGGAATTATTCCGCTTAACCGAAAAACTCGGCGGAAACATAGAACTCGCAATCAAACAACTGGCTGAAAGCAAACGATCAGAGTAATCACACGTATTTATTAATCATTTAATTCGTAACAATATGAAACTTAAAATTTTCATACTGTGCCTGGGTGCTATTTTCTTTTTTAATCAGAAATCCCACGCACAATGGGTCGTAACCGATCCGACAAATTTTGCAGGCAACCTTGTCAATAGTGTCAAAGAGATCTTCCAGACCTCTACCACGGCATCCAACATGGTCAAAAATTTCCAGGAGACCGTCAAAATCTATAAACAGGGAAAAGCCTACTACGATGCGTTAAAGCAGGTAAAGGGACTTGTCAAGGATGCCCGGAAAGTACAGCAAACCATCCTGATGATAGGCGATATATCGGATATCTATGTACATAACTATCAGAAGATGCTTTCCGATCCCTATTTTAATGCAGAGGAATTAAACGCCATCGCAAAGGGATACGCCATCCTGTTGGAAGAATCTTCCAATGTATTGGCCGATCTTAAAGTAGTGGTAAATGAGAGTGGTTTATCCATGAATGATAAAGAACGGATGGACATTATCAGTTCCTGTTATGAAAAGGTCTTTGAATACCGGGGACTGGTACAGTATTATACGAATAAGAATATCGGTGTTTCGTATCTGAGGGCAAAGAAACAGAATGATGCGGACCGGGTATTGGCATTGTACGGGAATCCTAACGACCGTTATTGGTAATTTAATCCAAAAAGTTTATGATGTTATTAGCAATAGATTTTGAAAACCTGCATCAGATCCTTCGGAACCTTTACGAAGAAATGATGCCGTTGTGCGGCGACATGGCAGGGGTAGCGAAAGGAATTGCCGGTCTGGGAGCCTTGTTCTATGTGGCTTACCGGGTCTGGGAGCAATTGTCCCGGGCGGAACCGATTGATGTGTTTCCCCTGTTACGTCCGTTCGTGATCGGATTCTGTATCATGTTTTTCCCGACGATAGTGCTTGGAACGATCAACAGTGTCATGTCTCCGGTGGTCAAGGGATGTAACCAGATGTTGCAGACACAGACATTCGATATGAATAAATACCGGATGCAGAAAGACAAGCTGGAATACGAAGCGATGAAGAGGAATCCGGAAACCGCCTACCTGGTAGATAAAAAGACATTCGATGAGAAACTTGAAAAATTGGGAGCCTTTGACGCTATCGAGAAGTGCGGGCTTCATATGGACCGTGCCATGTATAACTTTAAAAAGGAAGTACAGAACTGGTTCAAGGAACTGCTGGAACTATTATTCCAGGCAGCATCGCTGGTCATAGATACGATCCGTACCTTCTTCCTGATTGTCCTTGCCATTCTGGGTCCCATCGCCTTTGCCATTTCGGTATGGGACGGTTTCCAGTCTTCCCTGGTCCAATGGATATCAAGGTACCTGAGTATTTACCTCTGGCTTCCCGTTTCGGATTTGTTCAGCAGTATCCTCGCCCGTATCCAGGGCTTGATGCTCGAACAGGATTGCAACAAACTTGCCGATCCGGATTTTATCCCGGACAGTTCCAATACGGTTTACATCATATTTATGATCATCGGGATTGTCGGATACTTTACGATTCCTACCGTTTCCAACTGGATTGTTTCGGCAGGAGGAGGTATGGGTAACTATGGTAAGAATGTGAACACCACCGCCACTAAAGCCGGTTCGATGGCGGCAGGAGCCACGGGTGCGGCTATAGGTAATGTCGCAGGACGTCTTTTGAAACGATAATACAAGCATATAATTATGGAATTCAAGTCACTTAAAAACATTGAGACCAGTTTCAGGCAGATCCGCTTGTTCAGCATCATTTTCCTGTGCCTGTGTGCCCTCATGATGTGCTATTCGGTATGGAAAGCCTATAGTTTTGCCGAGGAACAACGAAAGAAAATCTATGTATTGGATAATGGAAAATCCCTGATGCTCGCCCTTTCTCAGGATATGGAACAGAACCGTCCGGTGGAGGCGAGGGAACATGTGAAAAGGTTTCATGAACTCTTTTATACACTGGCTCCCGATAAAAGCGCGATTGAAGGGAATATCCAGCGGGCCTTGTTCCTCTCGGACCGTGCGGCTTTTAGCCATTACCGCGACCTGTCGGAAAAAGGGTACTACAACAGGGTGATCTCCGGGAATATCAACCAGCGGATTGAGATAGACAGCGTGGTGTGCAATTTTAATGTGTACCCCTATCAGGTCATGACCTATGGCAGGCAGTATATCATCCGGGAAAAGAACATTACCGAAAGGAACCTTATCACAACCGGAAAACTACAGAACACGATTCGTAGTGATAACAATCCCCACGGGTTTATCCTGGAAGGTTTTACCGTCCTGGAAAATAAAGATATCAGAGTATTGGACCGATAAAAAAGTAAAAAAACATGAAGAAAATAATCAGCAGAATAAAAGATTGGCTCGATGATGTCCTTCGCGGCATCTGTGGGCCAATGACTCCCGACAAGCGGGTGATCACCATTGTCATACTGGTAGCGGTATTTGCGGTGGTTAACTTCTACATCACCTTCAAGGCTATCTATAACATCGGGCGGGAAGATGCCGGCCATGATGTCATAGAGATAATTCCCCGGGATAGTCTTGAACTTTTGGACGAAAACGTAAAACCGCTACAGCAGGAAATGGAAGAGTTTTTTAATAACCAATTTAATTCAGAGAAAAATGACACAACAACCCAAGAGTAATACCGGGCAAAAGCAGCATATCAAAAAAAACATGGTTTTTGCCATCATGTTTATTGTCTTTGCCGTGTGCATGTGGTGGATTTTTGCACCATCTAGTACTGACAAGGAAGCGCAGGAACAGGGAACCGGATTTAATGCCGACATTCCTGATCCCAAAGGTGCCGGAATCGTGGACGATAAGGAAACCGCATACGAACAGGAACAGATGCGGTTGAAACAGGAAGAAAAGATGCACTCCCTTCAGGACTATTCCTATATGCTTGATTCGGTCGATGAACATACGGAAGAATACCCGGAAGAGGGTGACTCCGCTTACGAGACACAGGAGCAGCAACCCGATGAACATACCTATTCAGGTGGTTCTTATGGTTCTTCCGGAGAGTATGGCGGATATTCAAACAGGAGGTCGAATTCGGTTGAGGCTTCAAAATCGGCTTATATGGATATTAACCGTACGCTCGATAATTTCTATGAAGAGCCCGGGGAAGATCCGGAAAAGGAAGAATTGCGCGAAGAATTGGAACAACTCAAACAGTCTATGGAAGAACATCAGAACGTATACTCATCTTATGACAATCAGGTTCAATTGCTCGAAAAATCCTATCAACTGGCATCTAAATACCTGCCGGGAGGACAACCAGGCAATAACGCTGAGGGTACTAATACGGGTAAGGATGTGGAAGTGGTTCCGGTTTCTCATGTGAAGAAACCGGTTGTTTCCTCCCTGAACCAGCCTGTGAGTGATCTGGAATTTGTGAGGCAACAAAGCCGGGAACGCAACTTACATTTTAATACGGTTGCTGCTGAAGTTACCACAAATGAAAAGAATACCATCGCTGCGGTGGTCCATGAGGACCAGACTTTGGTTGACGGCCAGAGTGTGAAAATAAGAATGACTGAAGCCATGCGGGTGGGACAATACCTTATCCCCCGTAACACCATCCTGACAGGTATAGGAAAGATAGCCGGGGAAAGATTGGAGATTATAGTATCGTCCATTGAGTTTGAGGGTACCATTATTCCGGTTAAGATGCAGGCGTATGATTCGGACGGGCAACCCGGTATCTATATTCCGGGTTCGATGGAAATAACGGCGGTTAAAGAAATAGCCGGCAATATGGGGCAGAATCTGGGAAATACCATCAATATCTCCCAGCAAAGCGCGGGAGAGCAACTGTTGACAGACCTCGGACGGGGAGTTATACAGGGAACATCCCAATACATTTCAAAAAAAGCAAAGGAGGCCAAAGTAACCCTGAAAGCAGGTTACCGGATACTGCTTCTCCCAAGCGATAATAATTAATCATCCATTATTAAAACAGTTCAGATATGAAAAAGACAATGATCATGTTCGCAATGGCAATTGCGACAATTACGGGCTATGCCCAGACAAACGATGTGGAAGTCCCAACAGAAACCGTGGAAGAAGTCCGGGACTCAGTAACAGTGAGTCCGAAACCTTCTTTCGGAGATTACTTTGAAGGTTATACACGAAAAATCACGTATGACCGTATGATCCCCCCTTACGGGCTTGAAGTGACTTATGAAAAAACCGTGCATGTTATTTTTCCGGCGGAGATTACATACGTTGATCTTGGCTCGGGAAATATCCTTGCAGGGAAAGCAACCGGTTCGGAGAATGTGCTCCGCGTCAAAGCTGCCATACATGGTTTTGAAACGGAAACCAATATGTCGGTTATTACCGCTGATGGTAGTTTTTATACGTTCAACATAAAGTATGTGGATGAACCGGAGAAATTGAATGTTGAGATGCGGGATTTCATGCACGATGGGGAAGCCGTCAACCGTCCCAATAATGCGTTGGAGATTTATTTGACGGAACTCGGCAATGAATCCCCGAAGCTGGTCTACCTGATAAACCGTTCGATCTATAAGGAAGATAAACGGCATATCAAGCATATCGGTTCCAAAAGGTTCGGTATACAGTATCTTCTAAAAGGGATTTACACACACAATGGGTTACTTTATCTGCATACACAGATAAAGAACGCATCGAATGTTCCTTTTGAGGTCGATTTCGTTCGGATGAAAGTGGTCGATAAGAAAGTAGCCAAGCGCACCGCTATTCAAGAAACAGTGATATATCCCATCAGGGCTTATAATTATGTATTGGAGGTAAGAGGTAATAAGGCCGGGCGGACGGTGTTTGCTATTGATAAGATAACAATCCCGGATAATAAGCAGATGGTAATTGAACTGTTTGAAAAGAATGGAGGAAGGCATCAGTCATTCACCATCGAGAATTCGGACCTGGTGCGTGCCCGTATTATTGACGAACTAAAAGTGAAGTAAGATGAAGAAGTATCTTTTAATCTATGTCATTATCTGCGCCTTTACCGGAACGGCAAGTGCGCAGCGGTATCTTCCCGGTCAGAGTGGTTTGGAGTTTACCGGAGGGTTTGTCAACGGATTCAATTTTTCCAGGCAGGATGGGCAGGCATTTTACGGCAATATCAGTATGAGCACCTATACTAAAAAAGGGAACCGTTGGGTATTGGGCGCCGAATACCTTCAAAAGCAATTTGAATACCGTGATGTATATCTGCCCGTTGCCCAGATGACCGCAGAGGGAGGACATTATTTCAACTTCCTCTCGGATGCGAGTAAGAATGTGTTTTTCTCCATTGGTCCGAGTGCTTTGGTCGGATATGAATCTTTGAACTGGGGGGAGTCCCTGCTTTACGACGGCGCAAGTCTGGAAAATGAGGGCAACTTTATTTATGGAGGGGCCATCTCGTTTGAAGTTGAAACATACCTTTCGGATACATTTGTCTTACTGCTCCGGGCCCGTGAGCGGATGATGTTCGGTTCTTCTATCAACCGCTTACAATTCCAGGCGGGTATCGGTTTTAAGATAATGTTCAGATAAAAATTAAAAGCCATGAGAAAATTCATTGTATATACTTTATACACGCTATCGCTCCTTGTGATAGCATGTGCCTGTAGCGACAATCTTGATATTAAGCAGGCTTATGAGTTTGAGGTTCAACACCTCCCTGTTCAGAAGAAAATTAAAAAGGGAGAAACCGCGGAAATCAGGCTCCAGTTGGTGAAATCCGGAAATTGGAAAGATGCTGAGTTCTTTATGAGATACTACCAACCTGATGGTAAAGGGGTATTGAAGTCGGAAGATGGAATGGTTTTCAAACCGAATGACCTGTATAAGATGACCAAAGAAACCTTCCGTTTGTATTTTACCTCGCATTCCGAAGATCAGCAGGTAATCGACTTATATTTCCTCGATAATTTTGGTACTATGTTTACCCTTTCTTTTTCGTTCAATAATGAAAGCGAAGAAGAGAAGGAAGAATAGTTTGTCTAAACCCTGGCGCCCGGCAACCACCGGGCGCCTTAATGCAATCAGTTATGTCAGTTGAAAGTCCTGCAAATGGTTATGGTGGCTATAATGCTATTGAAACAGACAAAGGAGTATTATTATTTTCAAGAACAGTTAAAGGTTTTGCGCTCTTCCATGATTACATGAATCTGTTTATGGATAACCTGTACAATCCCTTATGTGATAATACATACTTCAATCTCCATTACATTGAATCGACCGATCCATTGTTACGGGACAAATGTGATATCGCGCTGAAGTTCCCGGAAAAATACCTGCCATTACAATTCCCCATAAAAGAGGACTGTTTTACCGGTACGGATGTTTTGAAGGACAGTATGGATGTGAAAATAAACGGTTGGGAACCCACGCCCTCACAAATACAGCGGATTACGGATAATGTGGATGGCGTACATATTCCTGTCAGGGGGGATACTTTTGACATAAGCACCTTGCAGGAAATAGCCAGCAGAGTTTCATACAATAGGATTTTGCTAAGTGGTAAGATGTCCGAATTCAGGTATGAAAAGGAATTCCTTGATCTGGCAAGAAAAATGGAGAACAATGCTTTCGGAAATGAGACCATGCATCTTCTCGGCTATATGAAAGGGCTGGCATCAGACATCTTAAGAACCGCCTATCCCGATATAAGACAAGCGCAGCAGCCCTGTTTAAGAAAAATAGATGATTCCGATATCGAGCATCTATCCTGGGAAAACGGAACGAACAGATATAATGCCATAGAAGAGGATAAAGGTGTATTGTTGTTTTCAAGAACTGAAGAAGGAAAAGAGTTGTTTCATCAATATTTGAGAAAGTATATGGATAATTTTTATAATCCGTCATGTGATAACACTTATCTCAATATTCACTATCTTGAATGTGACAATGGAACCTTAAAAGGGCAGAGTGACCTTGCCTTACGTTTTCCATTGCTAAAGCAAAGCGAATTTCCAATAAACAACTGTTTCTTTGCAGACAAGAATGTCTTGAAATATAGTGCCCAAAAAACAAGATTTAGTTGGAAACCGAACTATGTGCAGGTAAACAAGTTTGGAGATTTCTATTGTGATGGCAAATATATATCAATAAAAGGAGAGACCCATAATATCAGCACCCTACAAGAGATCGCGGATAAAAAGAAGGACTACTCTTATTTCGGGATTGTGAACAGTATTGTTGGAGCCGGGACTTATGGTATGGATTACTGTAAATACGATAAAGAGTTACGTGAAGTAGCCATTCTTGTACAACAGTTTCCGGATAACCATCGCCAGAAGGTGATAGATGGGCTGGCAGATGACGCCCGTGCCATTTTAAAACGGGATTATCCCCATATAAGACAAGAGCGCGAGCATCCTGTACTTAAGTTTGCCATTGATCAAATACCTTCCAAACAGAAAAAAGGCCGGGGTTTATAAATACAACAATCAAATTAATCGTAATTTTACAGAGTTATGGAATCAACTAACCAATATCATACAATCCGGCATTGTCTGGGCAGTGACGTGATTACCCAAAAGGTATTGCGTCAGATAATATTAAAAGACCCGCAGCCCAGGATTGCGAACATTTGCTGTGGTACAGGGGAGCAAGCTCTGTTATTGGCTAAAACATATAAAAACAGCCACATTACGGCAGTAGACAAAGATGGTTTGTTCTTTTCCTCTATCAAAGCCAAAGCAAAGAAAAACCGTGTTGGGGACAGGATAGAAACCCTTCTCTCACCGCTAACAGGTTTACCCTTTGAAGAGGAAAGCTTGGATATGATACTTTCCGAAGGCGCTTTCGAAGAACTGGATTTTGGGAAACGGTTATTGGGATGGAGGAAATATATCAAGCATGGTGGCTATCTGGCCGTTTCTGAACTGTGCCTTTTGACTAATAAGGAGTTGCCTGACGAATTATACGATTATTTTAACAACGCTTACCCTAACCATGAATTGGAAAGTATTGATTATCACATCGGGCAAATAAAAGATGCAGGGTATAAGTTACATACCCGGTTCATATTACCTGATGAGTGCTGGTTTGAGTATTTCGAATCAATGAAAAAAGATATGGGAGAATTGTTCTCCTCCGGCATAGAGGAGGATATGGAACGCTACCTGACTTATAAGGAATATTTTGGCTATGTTTATTTTGTAATACGGAAAACTCCGGTTATTTCCGGAGACTCCATTTATAATATGCAGTTGGATAAAAAACAGCGGACAGCCCTTCGGAACCATTTGATTGATAAATTATCCGAAAAAGAGTGCAACCATAGCTTGCGTTATACGGAAAGCTGGCTGACGGATCATATTATCCGGGAAAGTCACGAAAAGATACTGGCGGGATTCCGAGATGAAGGTGGGTATTGTGATTGTGAAGTCCTGGCTAATGTATTCTATACGATTATGGTAGATAAGGACGAAGAGGGCGAATAATAAAAAAAGAAAATCCGAAGTTTCTCATTGGAAAGTTTCGGATTTTCTTTTTCAGCCTACGAAGCTGTAAAATTACTTTTTGGACTCATCCAAAGACGCTTTGCGGAATTCTTTCAGCGCTTTTTCAATTGCCAGAGAAGTTTTGCGGGCACGGGTACCGGCTGCCTTGTTTCCGTTTTCTACCTGTAAAGTTGCATCTTTTGTGAAGTCAGCAAATAGCTGGAATAAGTTTTCTGTTAAATTTTTCATTATTTCTTTATTTAAAAATCGGACAAAGATAAACTTAAATCCTCTATCCGGAAAGTTTCACCTGCGATTTCAGGCTTAGTTTTTTATTGAGATTGTGTTCCCTGACCGCATCTTGGATATTCAGGTAAAGCAGGTTATAGTTTTCCTCTTTCTTTTTTAGTTTCTCCTGGAATTTAATCAGGTCTTCATCAGTATTTTCATCGAAGAACAGGTTATTCCGCTTTTGCCAGTCAAGATATTCCTGTTCTTTCCGTTTGGCGATGGTAATCTGGGCTTTGGATGCCGCCAGCCTTGACAGGCAGGAATTGATATCGGTCCTCAGTCCGGTACTCTTATCATAATAGGAATGGTAAACCATCACATCTTCACGCGGGTACAGGCATTGGTATCGCGATTGTCGCCAACGGATAACCCACCGGTACCTTTCATACACATCCCTCGGCAGATCATAGCGGAAAAGGACTGCCCGCCGACAGTCCTTATTCCGGTATTCAATGGATATAATTACCCATTTCTCGATTTTAAGTTCCCGTTCTGCTTTAGCCAGTTCGTGGATCGCTTCCATCCAATCCGAAATGTCTTCTTGCTTATGCTTTTTCATGCCGGAATCTTTTGGAGGTTTATGTATGGATTTGCCAACCTATCGTAGGATCGAATGTAACTGCATGGGATTCATCCGGCTTTCCATGATAGAGTAATCCTCCGTTCATTACCCGTCGACCGGCTTTGTCGTACATTTCAAAATAGAAGGATAAGGGAGAACGGTCATAGTAAAGCGTGACGGTCCAATTTCTGTTTTCCTCCCATCGTTTGAGCCTGTCCAGACAATCTTGCAATGTGTTGTCTTTGGTCTTTTCGGCATAAGTCATTGCTTCATTATACCTTGCTTCGCAGTTGATTTGCATGATTTTTATTATTCTAAAAATGAGTTGAATGTGATTATTATAAAATCGCTTGATGAAGGTTCTGCCAATTGTTTCAATTCTTCGATGCCATTGCAGTAATAGAAGATTTCGTCGTCATCATCACCTACATCTAAAGACAATTTGAACTGCCTTTCCAAAAGGTCATCATCCCCACAGTAGATTATTTGGCATAGCGCATACAAAGGCTCTTTACCATGGGTTGACTTATACTCGCCAAAGGCTTTACCGATACTTGCGGTTGTTCCTTCCGGATCGAGAAGGACTTGGCCTTTATTACAGCTGCCACACCATCCGTAATTAAAAGATTCATCCGTATAGTGGATGAATTCTTTGGTGTTCGGGTTTATCATCGCCTCACAGGAGACTTTTGTGCCGTGGCACTCACTGCAAATTACACTCATAATTATTCTTGTTTGTTTTAATGGGTTTGTTATAAATAGGAAGAGAGCCTTTCGGCTCCCTCCGTTTTTTTCTTATCAGGAAACAAATACAGCTTCCACATCGATGATTTCTTTATCTTTAATCTGGCAGAAATTATCAAGCGTCGATGCAAAGGCGACATTCTGATGTACCAGGGACGGGATTGAAGTTTTTTCCGGCTTGTAATATTCCGTAGCTATATTATATATATCCCATACTGAAATGGTATCGCTCCCTTTCATCTTTTTAAGCACATCTTCCGTAAACGCTGAAATCTGTGATTGGTTGAGCGGGTAGTTTTCTACTTTGGCCGAAAGTGCTTCATCAGAACTGTCATGAGCTACACGCAATGCCGTAAGCAAGCCGATATAGGTATATACTTCCTGCTGATTGATGATCGTATTTTTCAAACGTTTTATCCGCTCACGGTCTTCGGTCATCTGTGTTTCGAACTGGCTTAGCCACCCGTCTACGACATTGAAGAGCTGTTCCGTGCTAACCTTATTTTTTCCATAATTCGAGACTATGCGCTCTGCACTTAGGATACATTGATTATGGCAGGCTTTTACACATGGTCCGATTGCAGCCTGGATACCGTCCTGATGGTAGGTCAATACGATCGTAGTGGTTAGTTCGTCAGTCTCATAATCATTGATCCGGATAGTAGTGAATATCCTTCTTAAAATATGGGCGACTACAGATTTTTCCCCATGGGCAATTTCTTCTTTCTTCAAAACGGTAACTCCAGGAAGATGCTTACTGTTGTTATGCGCCGCAAAGATTTCTTCAATATCAAAATTAAGGTTGTACTTATTACAGATATCAATTACATTTTCAATTGCTTGAAAATGATAGAGTCCACGAAGAGGATTTCCTTCGTAATCATCTTCCATG
>JAVBSH010000065.1:0-42254 GCA_031547085.1 Bacteroidales bacterium | reverse complement strand
ACAGGATCGTGTATACTTCACATAGATTTGAACTTTGCGGCGATAGTTTAAGAAAAAAACGGTAATTTTGTCATACTAATTTGGCGTAATCAGTGGGGGGATATCACCGAAATCACTGGGGGGGTATCACCGAAATATGTAATATCGAAGCGGGATTACGCGGTGAATACACTTTTGTATCGTATAAGTTTGCCCCTAACAACTATTTCAGCGACGACAGCTACGACTATTTCGATTTCTTCCCCAACGTGCGCGTGACGCTTAAAGCAGGTAAGGGCAACCGCATCTCGCTTTTCTATAACCGCCGCATCGACCGGCCGGGCGAAGATGTGCTGCGCATATTTCCCAAATACGACGACCCCGGCGTACTGAAAGTAGGCAACCCCTCGTTGCGTCCGCAATATACGCAGAATGTAGAATTAGCCTACCGCCTCACGTGGACAAGCGGATCAGTGTTCGCCGCCGCCTACTATAAAGATATAAAAGATCCTTATACACGCGTCTATATCAACCCTGTGCCGGGTGTGACCATTAAAGCGTACGACAACGTAGGCCGGGCTACCAACCTTGGTTTCGAGATGGCATTCGACCAGAAGATAACGAAGATTTGGAACCTTTCAGCCACGGATATATTCAACACGATGGGTATCCGGCAAAATCTAAATGCCAACGGGCTACGGGTGGAATACCAGAACTATTACGAAAGCCAGGTAGTATCGATCGGGGCCAAGTATAAATTTTGATGATTCTGTAAGAGGCGTGCGAGTGACCGCTCAACGGTGCTACATATATACCGCCTAACGGGTGTTGGGTATTCGGCATTCAATCATCTGTTAAAATCTTTGACGAATAATCAATTACAAAATCTTTTAGAAATGAGTCAATAAATTCATCCGAATGATCTTCTTTTTTCAACTCGTCTTTTATTCTTTTGTAATCCTCCGTCTTTTTAAATGCTTGAAATTGTCTCTCTTTAAATTTAGTATATTCGTTGTAATTATATTCTTTTTCTTTTATAAGATCTCCTGTATTTATTTCAAGAAGTATGTAGCTTTCATGTGTAGAGCCATATCCCATGTGTACGTAGTTAACCACTTTTCCACATGGCAACACAAGCAGGCCTATCATCCAGTCAACTTTCAGCGGTTCTGAATTTGGGAACACTTCAGTTAATACACTTTTCCATTTTGTTTCGTCTTTCTTTTTGCTTGAAGTGTCCGAAACTTCGACTTCAATATCTTTCAAAAACAACTGATTTTCAACTACCTCGAAAGTTGCAACATATCCTCTCCATAAAGCCGTAGAAATAACATCTCCTTGAGGTCTCTTTTCTGGGTGCTTTTCAAAGTAAGATTCTAATGGATTACTATGCAAAGAATATTCTTTTCCATTATAAATGATTTTGTCAGGATATTGAGCAGTTGAAAATGCTTTTCCTGATAAACAAAGCATTAATGCTATAAATAAAAACTTTTTCATACGATATTTTCATTTTAAATCCTAAATTATATTTGCTTTCCGCGGACTGACACCCAACGTCCCGGCTGGCATTTTTTTGATTTTGGCGAATTTACCTTGTTAAATCGAAACAAAACAGCAAATCATGATCCCTGATATAGAGTTTGTCATTTGCAATGACCGGATGTGTCCAAACCATATGATGTGTTGTCGATATTTGAGTTCGTTCTGGTATTTCCATTCTTCCAAACTCCTTCCATCCATCCGGTGAAGCAGCTACGACTGTGAGTAAGCCATTCCGCTCATTAAGCAAGAGCAATCTGTCGTTTACAGCAAGTACAGCGCCTTTAATGACCTCATTGATTCTTTCTCTCCAAATGATTTCGCCGGTACTCAAATTCTGACATGTAAAACCCATGCCTTCTGTAAATCCGTAGATACGACCGTTCAACAACACTACTCCGCCATGATGGTTTAGCATATTCCTGTTGTCATAAACAATTTCGGTATTAAATGTATCGCCTGATCGGATAAGCCTGATAAGTTTACAACTGATATACATTGCTGTAATATAAACTGTATTGTTATGGTAGATCGGAGTTGTGATGATTGGTATTTGTCCCCTGGCAGATGAAAGCGGGACTTTCCACAACAACTTACCATCTTTTGC
Source organism: Bacteroidales bacterium (assembly GCA_031547085.1). GTDB lineage: Bacteria > Bacteroidota > Bacteroidia > Bacteroidales > UBA4181 > JAIRLS01. The sequence continues at coordinate 40,126 of JAVBSH010000065.1, read as the reverse complement.
TGATATACCTGCCACTCCATTTGCCGACTGCTGTACATATTGCCTTATTCCATCGACTTCGACAACTATTGGGGAAGAGTGTGATGCCTCATCTGCCCATTCTCCGGATCTCCAAACCACGTTGCCGGTATTTTTTTCAAGTGCAGCCATAACTCCCTGACTGCCACCAGGCGAACAAATGATGTGATTACCGTCCACTAAAGGCGACTCGCTATACCCCCAAAATCTCTGAAGTTTGCCGTCCAAATCAGTTCTGAAATCTTTTTGCCAAATCTTTTTTCCATCAGTAGCCGAAAGACAGTGTATTTGACCGCCGCCACGAATGAAATACAGTTTATCATCATCTATTGTAATTGAACCGCGAGGGCCATTACCATGTCCATCTGTTTGGATATATTCCGCGCCAAGGTTTTGTTTCCATTTCAAATCGCCGGTTCTCGTGTCTAAAGCGAATACGAAATCGCTGTTGTCCGCGGATCCTTGACAATAGAGTGTTGTTCCGACAATTGTTGGCGCGGAAAATCCTTCGCCAGCCTGTCTGAATGTCCACAACAGAGTCGGCTTTTTCTCCGACCAATCTAAATTAAAATTCGTCGCTTTCACGATACCATCGCGATTTGAACCGCGCCATTGCGTCCAATCCTGCGCTTTTGAATTCATAGTGCTGCTGATTACAAGTACAGCAACAAAGCCTAAAAATCTGTTCTTGTTTGTCATTTACTAACTGCTTTTTATCTATTATTAATTTATTTTCAATTTGGGGAGTATTATAGTTGGGCGCAGGCATCTATGGTTTTTCAAGAATAAATACGGATTCATAATATTTATCCAAGGCTCTTGGTCTTGCTGTCTTATTTTTTTTATTAAGTTCTACATCTACTATTTCTTTTACTCTAAAACCTACATCGGTTGCAATTTTCTTGAAAATATTATCACACTCGACTTTGAATAGGATTTCTCGTGTTTTAAATGTGTAAAATACAGATTCTTTCCCTATTACATAAACAGCTCTACCTGTATGCTTTAGAACCCTGAAAGATTCAGATAAAGACTGCTTAATATCTTTATAATAAGAATATGTAGGGTCAGCTTTTATGCTTCTGAGTGTGTCACTTTTTAAAAAAGTATATAAATCATGAACTTCTTTTGGCAAACCATCTTCAGCCACGATTGTTTGATTTTTCATAGAGCCAACACTGGCGGTTTCAGCATGTTTTATTTCATCTTCTGTCATTAAATTTAATGCTGTTATTGAAATTGACTTTCCGATTAAATAATCTTCTCTTCCCGATGATGCAGGCAAATATGGTGGCGATGTTAGAATCAAGTCAATAGTATTCTCATTAAGATTTAATGATGTTGCATCTCCATTTATAACTTCCGATTTGCTGAGATTTATTCCATAAGCTTGCTTAATTGCATTTATAACGGCACTTGCTTTTGCAAGGAATTTAATGTTTTCAGCAACAATTTTATCCAATGATGTTTTTTGAATTTCTAAGGCAAATCTTCCAACGCCTGTCCCCATCATTCTAATATTGAATTTTCTAGTTACAGCATCACTTATTGCTGTTTGAAAAAGTTTTTTCCCTCCATTAAGATTTTGTAACCCTGCGGTCAATGTAGAGATTTCATTCTCATAAATATCTCTTTCTTGCACATTTTCCCAACGGTCAAATTTCTTACTAATCCATGATGGAAATTTATATTGACATGATGGTTCTTTGGCTTTTTGATGATATGCCTTATTCTCTTTTTGAATAGCTGTAGGTTCTGTATTAAGTATATTTATTTTGCTTTCTGAAATTAAGCACGAGAGTTTATCTATATCTACGCCGATGGATTGGTAGCCTAAGAAAGAAGACTCAAGAAGTGTTGTTCCACTTCCTACAAACGGGTCTAAGACAACAAAGTTATCTGTATCATTAGATTCTGTCAATAAAAATGTTCTTATCAGTCGTGGGAAAAATTTAGCTTTATACTTATGAAGCCCATGCGCATGTGGGGTGGATGTTGATGACTTATAAATGACCTTTTCAATATCTTTATTTGTTTTTTTACCAGAAAGATGTTGTGAAAATAATTGTAAATCCTGGGATTGAATATTTTCTTTTTTTAAATATGTAAGAAATTCCGTTGCTGGAAACAAAGGAATCAAGCAATAAAAATTATCATTAGCCAGTTCGCAAAATGGTTTGTCTATTAATAACAGTTCTGCTTTTAAGAGCTGTTGTATCCATATTTCCTGAATAAAGCTAGACTTAATAATCATAGGACTAACATCTTCTTGTTCTATGAAACTAATAAAGCCAATTATATCGTTTTTTCTTGTATTGGATAGGTAATGCTCATCCGATAAATCAAATACGTTTTTTGCTTTTTCAATTTCTTTTCTACTCACAGGAATATACTTTTTGCAGAAGAATTTTATTTCTCTTTCTGCAATAGAAATATCACTGTCTAATTCAATATTTGCTCGTAATTTTAGAAAAACGACTCTCATCATGTTTTAATTTGCAAACAATTTATCAATCCATTCATCACGGGAATAGGTCTTTGTCAGAGCAATAATGCCATCAAAAAGATTGAATACTTTTTGAGAATCAGGTAGATCGCCGACAAATTTAGCTCACCCCGATTCATCATTGGTCCAAATAATATCTTTTAAGGATTGTAAATAATCATCAAAATGTCTGGCTGGATGAATATTGGAAATTATACCAACTTTATAATCCCAATTTGAATTCATGGGTTTTCCTTCTGCTCCAAGTTTTAAAACCTGATATATTCCTTTCTTTATATCATCTGTTCTATCCATACCCACGCTTGTCTTTGAATCAGAAACAGATTCGTAGCCTGAACCAATTCTACGCTTTTTCCAATTCGCGGGAATTGGACTTGGTGTTCCACAAGCATTGGTAAGCCAAAAAATATTCTGATTGGATTTAAGATGATATGCCTCGAATGATTCACTCCAGTAGGTGAAATACAATTTAAAGAAATCTTTATTGTTTTTCAAAAGGTTAATAAGTCCGTTGAAAGCCCAATAGGTATCTTTCTCATCTTTGCGTTGACCTATTGAGAAATATTGTTCAACCCATTTTCCATTCTCAAATTTGGGAACAAGTATCTCAACAGTGGTTGCATATAAATTGGGATTAATAGTCGTTATATGTTCACTATTAACAATCTCTCCTTCTATTTCTTGGGTGAGTTTTTGAGTCCTCACAGAAATAGCTAAAGTCAAAAGAGGTGACGCTTTTATTTCTGCAAAAAGGATTTGTTTTTTAGCCTTATTAATAATCACAGCATCAACAGGCTCTGTCCCTTTTAGTATTTCTTCTGTCAAATTTTTGTATTCAAAAATACCTTTTAGAAAAAGTAGCAAAAGCCTTGATGTTGCAGCGCCTATTTTGCCAGATGTTGGTTTGTTTGACGGATGAAAATAAAACTCATTGGATAGGACATGCTTTGGACAACAGTTGGTAAAATGAAAGAAAAGCCGTGGGGTGGGGCTGGGACAATACAACCAACCTGAATGTGGCAAAGAACCGTAATATTCAGCAGAAATAAGCAAATCAAATGCACTTGCAAATAATAAACCTATGTTAGTTTTATCATTGAACGAATTACACTGTTCTATAAGTAGCTTTATTAATTCTTTTTCAATAGAATGATCGTTCTCTACTGAAGTACACTTTCTTAAAATATCTTCAATCCAATTATCTGTTTGCATATTATTCTCATTATCTGATTTGCAAATATAGTAAAAATATGGCGTTTTGACTTTACTATTACGCTGTTCACTGGCTTGCACCCAACGTTAAAGTATTTTATGTCCAACGACTTGTCTTTACCCCCGCAGATTGCAGCGACCTTTACCATTAATTTGAAAAGTTCGCCGCAGGTTACAGCAAACCATACTATTGAGTTGGAATGGTTCCTGCAGATTGTAGCGGACTTTCCCATAGAGTTGGAATGTTCGCCGCAGGGCTACGGCAAACATTCCAACCCGCCGGTACGATACAAAAAAGGGTTACGACTGTCCGTCTTCTTTTTTCGACTTGGCCGCACGTCCCTTGCGTTGGGCAATCTTATTGTTGTACCTGTTCACGACAACACCGAGTTCTTTCATTAACGGGGCGTATTTATCCTTGCCGTTCACAATCACCAGGGCGTCAAAGCGGTCGAGGATGTCGCGGTAGCAACGGTCGGCTTCGGTACGGACATCCTTCATGCGCAATTCTGTTTTGCCTGCTCCTTCGGCATCCCGGTTTTTCATCAGCGCGGCAAATGCTTTGTTGTCGACTTCCAATTGGACTACCCAGTCGTTTAGTCCCAAAATGTCGATTTCAGCAGCATTGGCGCCATTCATGTCCTGGATGAAATTGTAAATGGAGGCCGTTTCTTCATCGTATGGTTTACGGGCGATGTTGCCATAATGGTCAAACGTGACATGTAACCGTTTAGCTGCTTCCCGTTTCGCAGGGTTGAAGTGGTTGAGCGCCGATTTCACGGCATCGGCAAAGCCCCGGAAAATACCGTCGCGGCGGCTGTCGGCATCGGCAAGCTGTTCGGTTATAGGGCTCTTGCGGATAATTTCGAGCGCTTCATCAGCATCGGCATACAATGCCAGGAAAGTAGCAAACAATGCATCGATATCCAATGCCGATGCACCATATTGCTCAATTAAATCTTTAAATTCAGTAAAGAATTGGAACCACTCTTCGTTTTTCAGGTCTTCAATCGTAAATCGTGTGCATTTCATGGTCTTGAAATTTAAATGAATAATATGTCGATTTGTTATATCTGCAAATTTAACGGATTTATATCATATTTACTATAAAAGTTTCATTCAAAATGGCTGGAAAATTATAGTAACGATGAGAATTCGCATCCCTTCAATTCATAACTTTTCGCAATACCTCTGTCAATGTAGTATAATCAACCGGCTCAACCAATACGGCATCGTACCGGTTGCCGCGGGTAAACCGGTCATCACGATCGTCAGGTTGTCCGGAAATAATACAAACCACGGGGTGGTTTACGGTTTCGCTGTTGTATACATCACATGCGGATGCAGGGATAATGATGGCGTCTATCTCTTCGTCCTGGTTGGCAATGTCTGGGAATTGTTGTGCGCTGCTTACAGGAACCACTGTAACACCGGCTGCAGAAAGCAATTTTTCGTAATATTGGCGTTTTATCTCAACCGATTCGGCCAACAGCACCGCCTTGCCAGCCAATGGACTGCTGGTTGATACCGGCGGGACGGGCAACGGGTCGAAAATATGCTTGTCATCCGGGCACACGGGGAGGAAGGAAACCGTAAAATAGAATGATGAACCGGTTCCTGAAGTCGACTCCACACGCATGTCGCCACCCATCAGCTTCACCAGGTTTCTCGAGATGGTCAATCCCAGTCCTGTACCGCCATAACGGTGGTTATTACCTTGCTCTGCCTGGTGAAAACGTTCGAAAATCAATTCCCGTTGACTTTCGGGAATACCCACGCCAGTGTCCTCCACCACGAATTCGAGCATACCCGGTGCCGATTTCTTGTACCCAAAACGGATGTAGCCATTATCGGTAAACTTGATCGCGTTACCAATCAGGTTGATGAGTATCTGCCTGAGACGCATGGAGTCGATAAAACAAACGCAATGGTCGATAAACCCGCAACGGTCGAGTATTACCGCAACGGTCGTTTTGTCGTTGGTTCGCAACCACGCTTCGAAAAATGTCCGTACCTCTTCCATCAGGTCATTGATTCGAAATGCCATAGGACATAAATTCATTTGCCCGGCCTCGATCTTGGCCACATCCACAATATCGTCAATCAGCTTCACCAACTGTCCGGCGCTGTTATTGATGATATTAATATATTCGTTGCGCCGCCGCAACGAAAGGTTATCATCATCCAGGAAATTGAGAAACCCCACAATGCCGTTGAGCGGAGTGCGTATCTCATGCGACATGTTGGCCAGGAACGCCGATTTGAGCCGGTCGGATTCTTCGGCCTTTTCCTTGGCAATGGTAAGCTCAAGGGTTTTCCGTTCCACCATTTGCTCGAGCTGCGTGTGGTATCGAAACAGTTCGGTGTTGGCGGAGTGCAATTCCGTATTGGTAGCAGCCAGTTCCTCATTGGTAGCCTCGAGTTCCTCAGTCCTTTCCTTCACCAACCGTTCCAGTTCCTTGCGGTACAACGCCAGTTCACTTTCGATTTGTTTCCGGTTGGTGATATCAAGGATAAATCCGTCGCATACAATCAGGTCGTCCTCAATGCGCGGATGTGCAGATACTTGCAGCCAACGCATTTCAGCGTCTTCGGCATACACATAACGCACTTCTATATTAAAAGTGGAAAGATTTTGCAAACAATCGTACATAATAGGAACGATAGCTGCCAGGTCATCGGGATAAATTTTCAAGAATGGCAAGGCTGCATTTTTCATGGCGTCGGCCATAGGCACGTTGCTGATTTTTTCCCAGGTGGCGCTGACATAGCTGAGTTGCAAATATCCCAACCAGGTGGTAGGCGCATCGGGCAACGATAATACGGCGGTTTCCAGTTGGAACCGGAATAGCGTTCCGTTGGGGAAATGGTCGCCAAGCGACTGTAAACGCTCCTTTTCAAAAATAAGCGCCTGCTCGGCACGTTTCCGTTGGGTGATGTCGAGCACCAAACCGTCGGAAAAAATCGTATCGCCTTCGCGGTGCGGATGCGAAGTGAGGTGCAGCCACCTGTGCGAACCACCGGGGTATCGGTAGCGGAGCTCAATATCCACATTGCACATTGTATGGGCGCTTTCGTTGATGGCATCCATCAGCCGGGGTAGATCGCCGGAATTGACACAGGCAAATACCGCACGGATGTCAGCCATGGTTGCTTCGGCGGTTACCCCGAGTATCTTTTCCCAAGTCGCACTCACGTAATCGAGTGACATGGCGCCTGTAACTACATCCATTCTGAAACGGAACATCGTCCCTGTAGGAAAATTGTCACCTAACGCCTGCAAGCGTTCTTTCTCGGAAGCAATAACATATTCGTTTTGTCGGGCAATTTCCCTGTGTTGTGCCAGTTGCGCCTTCAATTCGCGGATCTCGGCTTCCAATTGTCCTGTATATTCACGTGTAGTGTCCATGGGAAGATTTTATAGACCATAGTATGGTTGACATTAAACCACAAGGAGCAAAGTTAATTATAATTTATGAGTTTTGTAATAAAGTATTACAAAAATTTAGAGTGGTAAATTTAAAATAGACCTTATTGAATGAAAATTATTGATATAAAGATCATTAATCACTTACCATTTTGCGAAAATGAAAATGAAGAAGAAAAATTGATTGCCCTGATAAGATTTAACATTTCGTAAAAGTAAAATATTTTTCGCTACATTTGACCTCAACAAATCATAAGGACAATTTAAACTTAAAAACCATGATACAAACAAGGAGGGCATTTATTGGTTTATTGGCAGGACTTATCACAGTATGTTCGATGGCTGTGGCGCAGCCCGGCGAAAAACTTATCAAGGTCAACATCGCACCTCAGCATGGTGATTGGGTATACAAACCCGGCGAAACGGTTAAATTCGATGTTACGGTTACCAAGAATGATGTGTTGTTACCGAATGTCGAAATCAGCTATGAAGTCGGACCTGAGATGTTGCCTCCTGTGAAAAGGGACAAACAAACCCTCAAAGACGGGAAAAGCACTATTGATGCCGGCACGATGAAAACAGCCGGGTTTCTCCGGTGCCGTGTATATGCCAAATATGATGGGAAGAATTACGAAGGCTTGGCAACGGCTGCGTTTAATCCTGAAACCATACAGCCAACCACTACCGTACCGGCTGACTTTGCCCAATTTTGGGACAAAGCCAAAGCGGAACTGGCCAACATCCCATTGGATGCACGCATGACACTGCTTCCCGAACGTTGCACAGGCAAGGTGAATGTATATCATGTAAATCTTCAAAATTATCAAAACGCAAGGTTATATGGTATTTTGTGTGTACCGAAAGCTCCGGGCAAGTATCCGGCCATATTGCGGGTGCCGGGAGCAGGCGTTCGTCCATACAATGGCGATGTGGGTGGTGCCGAAAAAGGCGCCATCACCTTCGAAATCGGCATCCACGGTATCCCTGTGACAATGGAACCAAGCGTATACACTGATATGAGCAGGAGTGTCCTGAACGGATATTTTACTTACAACCTCGATAACAAGGACCGTTATTACTACAAACGTGTGTACCTGGGATGTGTGCGATCAATTGATTTTATTTTCAGCCTGCCGGAATTCGACGGTTCCAACATCGTAGTTTCGGGTGGAAGCCAGGGTGGCGCTCTGGCTATTGTAACCGCCAGCTTGGATAGCCGCATTAAAGGTTTGGTATCGTTCTATCCTGCACTGTGCGATCTCACAGGATATTTGAACGGACGTGCCGGCGGATGGCCTCACATGTTCAACGATCCTACCCATAACACACCCGCGAAAGTCGAGACATCCAAATATTATGATGTGGTCAACTTTGCCCGCCTAGTGAAGGTTCCCGGCTTCTATTCGTGGGGATATAACGATGTTACCTGCCCGCCCACATCCATGTATTCGGCATATAATGTCATCAAGGCGCCACGGACATTATTTTTGATGGAAGAAACCGGACACTGGACATATCCCGAACAGTGGGAAAAATCAACGGAATGGATATTTAATGCGTTGAAACGTTAGAACGTTTGTAACGTTAAAACGTTCTAACGTTATAAACGTTATAAACGCTTATGGATTTCTTGTTGATCGTTCAGGGTGAGGGACGTGGCCATATAACCCAAGCCATAGCGTTGGCTGATATGTTACGGCGAAACGGACACCGGGTTACGGAAGTATTGGTTGGCCATAGTGAAATGCGGCAATTGCCTGAATTTTTCTATGAACAGATACAAGCGCCTGTGCAGACCTTTGAAAGTCCCAATTTCCTGAAAACAGCCGACAACAAGCATTTCAAGATTTACAGGAGCATTATCCACAACCTGCATCGAAAACGAAGGAAAGCATATTTCAACAGCATCCGGTTCATTGCCCGTCGAATCAACGAGATAAGACCGGATGTTGTTGTCAATTTTTATGAAATGTTGGGCGGATTGACCTATTGGCGTTACAATATCCGTGTTCCGATGATCTGTGTGGCGCATCAATTCATGTTCATACACCCGAAGTTTGTTTTTTCGCGCCGACTAACACTGGTACACCGGTTGCTCAGGTTCTACACTAAGCTTTGCCGGATGAAAGCTACCAAATGTTTGGCGCTTTCGTATGCACCAATACCTGATGCCCCCGGAAAAAAAATTTTTGTTGTACCACCCTTGCTGCGACGGGATATATTAGAATTACAGCCCCAAACGAGGCCTTTCCTTTTGGGCTACATCCTCAACCACGGCTTCGCGGATGAGATTTGCCAATGGCACGCGCAGCATCCCGAAACCGAGGTACATGTTTTTTGGGATCAACCCGAAGCACCTGAAATACATGCGGTACATCAAAATTTGATATTTCACCGGTTAAATTATCAACTGTTTACCACGATGCTTGCCAATTGTTCGGCCTTTTTTGGTACGGCAGGCATCGAAGCTGTTTGCGAAGCTTTGTATTTAGGTAAGCCGGTGCTGGTAGTTCCTGCACATGGAGAACAGGAATTGAATGCCGACTATGCAGCACATGCAGGAGTTTTAACAGCTACTTCATTCGATTTGGATCCATTAATACGGCAAACTTTACAAAACGGATACAATAATGACTTTAAGCAATGGACAGAAAAGGCTGAAGAAATTATCATAACGGAAATTGTTGGTAAGATGTCCTACAATGACGCAAATTGCATCAGACTTGAAAACAGGCACTTGCATTAAGACGAGGTTATACTTCGTCCATGTATTGATTTAGAAACGATTTCAGAAATTCACCACGAAGGTTTACTTCGATAATTTTCCCGGTCTGATCTAACAGTACTGCATAAGGAATGCCAAAGATATGATACGCTTCTTTTATCTCACCCTCATCTTTGGCTAAAACCATATCCCAGGGCACCGATACTCTCTTAAGACCTTCTTTCCAAGCTTTCTCGTTGGAATCGATCGATATGCCCAATACAGCCAGTCCTTTGTCTTTATACTCCTTATAAGTATCCGTCAAATAGGGCATATCGGCAATACATGGCCCGCACCACGAAGCCCAGAAATCAATGAATAGAAGTTTAGACTGCCCTACATAATCCGATATCCTTTTGGTTTTACCATCAACTGCCAGCACTTCAAGGTCAATGAACATACTCTGTAAGGTTTCCTTCCTCTTAGCTTGAAGTTCTTTTTGTTCTTTCCTGTATTCTATTTCCGCGACTACATCAGGCGATGTCCTGATCGATTCGCTCATCAAAGCATAGATCTCATCGTATTCGCTATCATCCCATAATTCGATGATGATGCCTTTAAAAATCTCCCTGCCAATGACATTATTGGCATTGGCACGTAAGATCCTAAGTTTGTAATTCTTACGTGCTTTGTACGCCTCATCATAAGTACCATCATCCTTCATTCCTCCATCCCTGTATTTTTCGAAAGCTTGGTACCAAATGGTACCAAGAATACGTGAACTGTCCCGATACTCCTGATAAGCAGGCTGTAACAGCAGACCAGTAACCGTCGAAACTGAATCCAAGGTGACATGAGTATTACCTCGTTCCAAGATTAGTTCGGCTGACAGCGTTTTGTCCGGATAATTTCCGATGGTGATGATGGAAATATCCTCGATAAATTCTTGCCCGGAAAATTTGAATGATCCATTTTTAACAACTGTAGTATCCACTGAAAGAATGCTATCGCCGCTAAGTTTGAACAACATCACATTTTTTCCGTTGTATGACTCGTTGATCTGCCCATCGATGATATACTTGTCACCCATTTTTTGCATACAGGCGCTCGACACGAACATAAGCACCAGCCAAATCAAAACATAAAGTTTACTTTTGAGGAGCGCTTTCATTTTCTTCTTTTTTGGTTACATAAAAAATAACACATTTATTACGGTATTTTTCACCCAGATTCTTGAGCGCATCCCTATTCGTGCAAAAACCTGCACGGTATTGGATAACTCTTTTTACTTCATATTTTTCTATTGCTTCCTTTACTGAGATTTGCTTATCATCCAAGAATATGATATACTTTAATGTATCATTTTCGGAATTGCTATAAACTGTTTTACAGCAACATGTCATTAATAACGTAAATAATATTAGGGCTTTCATTGGTTAATTTATTTTTATGATAGATATGATCAGAACTCCCCATGCAATCTCTCCCAGATAGACAAACTGACATCATCCGGTTTTATTGCGTTCCGTAAAGATTAATATATTTTTCAACAGGAAAAGTTCTGTCTATTTGCTCAACTATAGGTTTCACTTCAATATTGAAAAAAATAGACATAAATATGTTGATATAGAGGAAGTTTTACATTCTAGTCATGTAAAACGCAATTCTTATACGATTCTTCTCACTTTTCTTGGACATTCAGGGTTTTAGTATGCGTAAAACATATTAGCCTGAATTATTCATACTCGAATACGTCACTGGGTTGAGCGGCAATTGTATTACCGCTCTTCATCTTCGTCGAATTTGAAATTCGACAATGTTGGGCGACGGCATTACAAATGCCGCCGAACGTGCTTTTTCCATTTTTTTTTCTGGATATTCAGGATTTAGTATGAATAATTCAGGTTAGGTATCAAAATCAATATTTTTATTTTCCAAATATATTTTCAAAAACAAACAACTAACTTATTTTTAAATAATTGATAAATTATTCCATCAATCATTATTCAAAATTTAGAAAAAAACAATCAATTCAAATGAACAAATTTCTTATCCTGTTGTTGCTTCGTTTAGCCTATTTTAAAAACAGAAATAAAAATGAAGTTTTTTGACGAATATTTATTTTTTATACACGAAAAAATTTTTGTATTCACAAACATTTTGCATGGAATTTGTCCGACTTGTAATGAGCGGCAAAGATGACACAAATATCTTATTGAACAACAACATGTTTAATAAAATAAGAAAATCATCGTTACAGGTCGATAATTAAGACATTAAATTAAAATGATTTCATTATGACAACGTCGGAATTTAGTAATCAGTTGATTGACCTTGAAGAAAAATTAAACCGTTTCGCTTTGCGACTAACCTCTGACCGGGATGACGCAAAAGACTTACTGCAAGACACCTTTTTGAAGGCACTTGCATATCAGGAACAATTTGAGGACTCTACCAATTTGAAAGCGTGGACTTACACCATCATGAAAAACACATTTATCAATAATTATCGTAAGAGTTCGCGCCAGAATACCACTTTTGATAATACCAAGGATTTATTCTTTCTCAGCCAAAATAAGGATACATTCAATGTTGAACCGGATTCTGTCTTCAGGGAAAAGGAGATCAGCCGGGCCATAGAAGGTTTGGAGGACGAGTTCAAGGTACCGTTTAAAATGCATACCCAGGGATATAAATACAAGGAAATAGCAGACATTCTTGGACTTAAAATAGGGACTGTTAAAAGCCGGATATTCTTTACCCGGAAAAAATTATCGGATGCCTTGAAAGATTATAACTGAATGGTGTAATCTACCCTCAGAAAGAATGTCAAATAAATAGCGATCGGTAGCAGAAAAATTGCCGGTCGCTATGATACAAATTCTTACTTTTTGTTTCCTTGGTGGACATTTCGTTGCGAAATTTACAATTATCTTTGTCTCTTTCGAATATTTGCCCATGGGGAAAAGATGTTTTTTAGTTTTTCTGTTCTTCTTGTTATGCTTTTTTTGCTGGGATGCAGCAGCGCAAAACAATGGCATTGTAGCGGGAATTGTTTCCGATACTACCGGCATGCCAATTGTTGGGGCAAACATTATAGCCGAAGGAACAGGCAAGGGTACAACGACTGATAAAAATGGCCGATATGAACTGAGTTTACCCGTGGGACATGATTATGTGATCGTTGTATCGCATGTGGGCTATGCATCCCAACGAAAGACTGTTGATGTGCAAATGCCGGAAAAGAATAGAAAAATCGAATATCATTTCGTTCTGAGTATCCAATCCCAAGCAATATCTGAAGTGGCGGTTAGTTCAAACCGTCCGGTTAATGGGACATTACAGCGACTCGAAACCAAATACTTCCGTCAACTACCCAATCCTTCAGGAGATTTCGAAACTTTACTCAAGACCTTGCCCGGTGTTTCGTCCAACAACGAGCTGAGTTCACAATATTCGGTACGTGGTGGTAATTTTGACGAAAACCTGGTGTATGTGAACGATATAGAAATACACCGTCCTACACTGATCAGTTCGGGGCAGCAAGAAGGGCTGAGCTTTATCAATCCCGACATGGTGGAGTCGGTCGACTTTTCGGCTGGCGGTTTCGATGCCCGTTTTGGCGACAAGATGTCGTCGGTGCTAGATGTACGTTATCGCTCGCCGGAAGCATTTGCCGGCAATGCATCGCTGAGCCTGTTGGGAGCATCGGCCTCGGTGGAAGGGCTTGCTGCCGGGAACCGTTTTTCTTACCTTGCCGGGATGCGCTACAAAACCTCACAATATCTGCTGGGAACACTTGATACAAAAGGTGAATATAATCCTGACTTTTTTGATGCACAAAGTTTGTTGCGATATCAGGTTAACAAGAAATGGGAAATCAGCCTGTTGGCCAACATCGCACAGAACAGGTATCGGTTTATACCCGAATCGCGCAATACCAATTTCGGTACACTCTATGAGGCTTACAATCTGAAAATATATTATGACGGGCAGGAGGTCGATCGTTATACCAGCGGTTTGGGGGCATTGACACTCCAGTTCCGGCCAATGGAACGGCTTGGACTTAAACTGATAGGGACAACTTACAATTCGTACGAACGGGAGACATTTGATATAGAAGGTGCATACCTGCTGAATGAATTAGACGCTTACCAAGGATCGTCTACTTATGGTGACAGTACGGTGAATATCGGCATAGGAAGCGAATTGAGCCATGCGCGTAATTATTTGGATACGAGAATCAATGTATTATCGCATGTGGGGATATTCCAGGGTCGGAACAACTCGTTGCGCTGGTCGGTGGCTTATCAGCAGGAAACGACGGATAACCGGATGAATGAATGGGTAATGATTGATTCGGCCGGATATTCAGTACCTTACAATGGTGAAAATATCGTATTAAAATACTCGAGGCGTGCAGATAACCACTTGGATATAAATCGCGCCATGTCGTATTTGCAGTATCAGCAACGGATAGGAGGAGATTTTTTTGACTGGACAATTACTGCGGGTTTGCGGCTCAGCTACAACGATGCGAACCGCGAATGGTTGTTCAGTCCAAGGGCGTCGGTGATTGTCAGGCCACTGTCGGCTCCGCGTTTTACGGGACACTTTGCTGCCGGGATGTATGGGCAGCCGCCCGCTTACCGTGAATTACGAGATGCACAGGGGCAGATGAATACCTCCATGAAGGCGCAGCGTTCCGTTCATTATGTGCTGGGCGGCGACTATTCCTTCCGTATCGGGCAAAGCCCATTCAAGCTGTCGACCGAAATATATTACAAAAAATTAAGCCAGCTCGTACCTTACAAGATGGAAAATGTACGCATTTATTACGCTGGCGACAACATGGCCAAGGGCTATATCGTGGGTTGGGACGTTAAATTAAACGGCGAGTTTGTGAAAGGAGCCGAATCGTGGGTCAGTTTTTCGCTGATGCATGCACGCGAGGATATCGAAAATGATGCGTATGGCAGTTTTCCGCTTCCGACCGACCAATTAGTAAATTTCAACCTGTTTTTCCAGGATTATATTCCGGGAGCGCCTACCTGGCGTGTTTATCTGAATCTGGTTTACGGCTCTCCGCTGCCATACAACTATCCGGTTGCCGATCGTTACGACCAGACGTTCCGTATGCCGGCATACCGGAGGGTAGACATCGGTTTGTCCAAGGAGTTTTTCAAGGAAGAAAAAACACACCAGTTTTTCAAACAAATATGGCTGAATGCTGAGATCTTCAACCTTTTCGATACCTATAATACGATTTCGTACCTATGGGTGCAAGTCGTTTCGAACCGCGACGGACAAACACAACAATACGCCGTGCCGAACTATCTGACGGCACGACGTATCAATGTAAAACTGAGTGTGGCGTTTTAATGGAACACGGATGACACGGATTGGGCGAATGAACGCGGATTTTAAGCGTTAAGTTTTTCTTTCAAATAGCACAATTGTATATGGTGTCTTCAGTGAATGCCCTACGGGCAATAGCTGATTTAGGCCACTTCTTTCTACTAACGTTATTGTCCTACGGACAACGTCGTTATGTATTTCATGAATGAATATAAGTTCCCGCAACCGCAATATGACTTGTTCCCGCAACAATTCCCCGTTAGGGGAATAACGTTAGTAGAAAAAAGACACGCGAGACCATTCGATTGCCTGTAGGGCATTAACAAGAGATGCCTTTAATGTTAAAAACGCCTGACATATTGGATATGCCAGGCGTTTTAAGGGTGTAATCCATTCAAGTTATCGACTTTTCATATACGGCTCGACTTTAAGGATTAAATATTGTTACAATCATCTTTGGCCATGACGATGAATAACCTTTATCATTACGTAGTTGAAAATCCGACAGATAGTAATCTCCACTATAAACTGGTCCATGCATTGCCGTATTAGGAACAATGGTAATTGTACCATGCCATTTCCCGTCTTTATATGTTGGGGTGCTTATGCTGGCGCTTCCATCATAAAATTTCATTCCCTGCAAGTTACCGCCTCTTGCACCGGTAGGGATGCTTGACGATTCGGCTTCATACGATAAAACAATGCTGGCAACGCCATTTCCTGCAAGTGTAGCGCTTACTACTTGTACATTTGTTAAAACAGGAGCTTCGGTTTTAGGAACAGCTACGGATATGTTATTCCATATAGGCGATCTGCCTTTCAGGTTTTCAACACAAAATCCGCTCAGTTGACATGCGCCTTCTATATACTTGGTGTAACCATCTTCTATTGTAATTGTTACTTCACCCTGCCATAATTCTCCGGCTTTAGATGGAGGAAGATACTGCAAAGAACAAGAGTATGACCTATCGTTGTTGGTCAATCCTCCACAATACATGCCTGTTATGGAAAAAGGTGATTGGGACTGGTACGATAATATGATTTTTATATCACAGTTCTTGTAACTTGAGCTGGTTTGATATTCACGTGTTACACTTTTAACAGTTACATTTTGTAATACAGGTATTTCTGAAGCCGGTACGGTGAGAGATATGTCGCCCCAAACATGGCTGCCAATACCTCTTAATTCAAACCCTTGCAGCACATATTCTCCTGCCGGGATAACCGACTGCCCAGGGTCAATAGTAATTTGGACTTCACCTTTCCAGATATTTCCGCCCGTGGATGCTGGTATGGCGACATTGTAATTGTGAGACTGATATGTATTGACCCCTTTCAAGGTAATGTCATTACCTTGTGAAAATTGAGGCGTTACTTCAGAATTTGCAGTATATGTTAAGGTGATTGCAACCATTAACCCGTTTCTTACCACACTTTTGACTTCTACGTTTTGTATGGTAATTACAGGTATGGTAATGGGTATATCGCCCCATCGATGGCTACTGCCACTATCATTATACAACTCAAAACCTTCCAATAAAAATTGACTGCCTTCAAGTGGCGTACCACAAGTAAGGGTTAGTTCTCCCTCCCAAATATTTTCTCCTATTGAAACAGGCGTACCGATATTAGAATACTGGAGATAATAAGAAGTACCTTTCAATTGCATCAATGCGCCCGGATTTATTTGCGGCATTGATACCGACGATACACTATAGGTTAAAGTTATTGTTGTTTGAGCCATGCCGCTTACAACACTCTTCACCTGCACATCTTGAATCTGTATTTCATCAGTATTGCCGTCATTGGCTATATTTGCTATTGCCATATATGTTCTTACTGAGCCATCTTTAGCAGTAACCGTATAAGCTACAGTCTTTCCGTTTGAAAAATCCTGAATACTTTCCGATGACGGGGTGACGGTTGCCCCATCCGATACAAGGATCACAGGTGCCATATTGTTTAAATTTATTCCTTTGGGGTACACATGGCTGATTTCATTGCCATCAATTGTCCAATCCACTCCATCCACTCTAAACGAAATAATAAAACTATCTGAATTTGTTTCCTCATACGTCACTGTTCCGTTCCATGTATCCGATGTTTGGCCGAACATATCAGTTACCTTGAAATTACTGAATACAGTACCAATTGGAACATCGTATAATACTATACCGGACTCATAGATTTTTTTGTTCTCAGGAGTCTTGCCTGGTTCGGTCTGGGTATATGTTATATACCTCAATCCAATACCATTATGTGAGACTTCCAAATGCCCCTTGTAAATACTTACACCAGTAACCACAGGCTTTGGTGCCGGTTTTTCACCTCCGGGGATGGTTACTTCGCAAGGTGCCATATAAGTACTGCACCTTGGTGCATAGCAAATGACATCCGGCCCCCAGACCCGATAGATTCCGGCAGGCAGGTAGCGTGAGTTTTCGTATGAACGTGTGATCGCACCTTGCCATAATCTATCGCCTGTTGAAATAAATTCGTTCTCTTGACCCCCAGCGTAATAAAATGAATATTGATCATTGTACAATGTTCCAACATTATCACTATGCTCATAATACTCAGGTTTGCCGGTTGATCTTACCTTGTATGCAAATGTTATTTCAACATCGCCATCCACATCACGTTGTACATTGGTTATCTTATATTCAATCAATTCCATGCGGTTACCTCCATGATTGTATTGGCTGATCCCCTGTATAAACACATAATTATCCTTCCCAAGACTCAACGTATCTCCTTGTCGGGAAACCCTCAACTTAGGGACTCCGCCGGGCGCCATATCATCGGTGGTAAGATACTTGGTGAGGTCGGGTTTGTCGGTGAGGTCGTTGTAGCTTCCGCTAAACGGGTTTATCTGGCCGGCAGTAAGAAAACTGGAAAGGTCAGGTTTGTTTTGCAAATCGTTGTAGTCGCCGCTGAACCCGTTACCTGATTTTTCGGCATAGAGGGCATAAGGTACGCTAAGCAGTTGCGAGGTGCCCAGCAATGCATAGTTGCTACCGCCGTCTGGGTCACACTCCACCTTCACAAAGTAACTGCCCGTGCTCCAGTCAATAGCAGCAAAAGCGCCGGTCTTGGGTGAGCCTTTGCCGATCTCGAGGTTTACCAGTCCAAAGGCATTGGTGGTTGTTTGGTGGGTTTCGGAGTATGTGGCCTGGCCATCAAAGCTGCCTGCCAGAATGCCGATACGCAACGAAACGGTCTTGTTGGCCAGCGGATTGCCCTGTGCATCGCGTACTGCCGCCTGGTACTTGAATGATTGAGGTGTTTTTGCAAATGTAGAAATGGTAAAGCATGTGATAAATAAGATAGATAAAATTCTTTTCATGGTTTCAAATCTTTTTATTTAATGAGTGTGATAATGAGAGTCTTTACTTTTTAATGAGTTTAAATGTCTGGATATTTTTCTTTTTGTCCGTCAATTGCAGGACATACATGCCGGCAGGAAGATTACTCACCGGTATCCTCAGTTCGCTGTCGGCTATCTGCGAAACATAGCGTACCCGTCCCGTCGTGTCGAATATCTTCACGGCAATGGGTCGCGTGGCGTCGCCCGATACCGATACGGTGACATAATCGCTTGCCGGATTGGGATAAGCTGCAATGATGTAGCCCGGCAGCTCCGGCGAACTGTTCACAATTTCGATCTTTTGCGGTTGCTGTACGCCTTGTGTCAGTGTCAAGGCCGTACCTTTGAAGGTTTCGGTTACTACCTCGCCGATGCTCCAACTAACGGCCAAGCCCTGCACCGTACCGCTGCCGCCTGCCGAAGTAACCGCTTCCTGTGCATTGAGCGAGGCCGCCAACGCAAGGCACAATAGGGTTAATATTTGCTTTTTCATGGTGATTTAATTGTTTGAAATTGATATTTTCAGCGCCCTCTTTTTGTTTGAAAAATTATTTCTGATTTATCATTCCTTTTACCGCCCGTTAACAAGGCACATTACCGTCCGTTCATGCGGCGCATTACTGTTCATTAATGAGGCTCGTTAACGGACGCTAACGAGTCTCGTTACAAAAAATTAAATGATCAGCAATTTGCTGTATTCGATCACGCGGGGCTCTTTCAGTGATATAGCGCTGTTCGAGAACCTCGTCACCACCCGCAGCGTATACTGTCCCGAAGGCAGATCGGGCACTCGTGCGATCAGTTTTTTGGGATCGTTCTGCGTCAGGCGGCGGGTAACGGGAATTGTTTCGCCGTCGGCATTTACGAAGAACACACCTAAACCGGTTTCGCCGTCGGGAGCTATTTTCAACTTGTCGCCCTCAATGCGGATATCGTCGCCGGGGGTGATGGTGCCATCGGTGAGGCCGGTAACGGTATCGGTCACCAACCCGATGAAGGCGCCGTCGGCCTTTACGCCAAGCACTTCCACGCCTACTTCTTTCAAAGCAGCACGCATCTCGGCGCTTGGAACAATATCCAGCGTGATTTTATGCACGGTGGAGTCGAACTTGGCATTAGAGCCGATCCATGTGCCCGACACACGCGGAGAGAACTGTGCACAGCCCGTAAGCACGCTGTTCCCTTCCTGCACCATCTCGCGAACGATGCGGTCGCGCTGATTGAGGATGTAAAGCAGGGTATCGTACTTAATTTCCGACCCTTCTTTCCCGATCCGTTTGGCAATATCCTCATTGCGCTTGGCTTTCTTGCCGTTTGGCATTACCTCGGCCACGTAGTCGTTGTCCACATCTTTGGTCAACAAGTTAAGCCGTAGCCACACTTTCCAAATAAAATTAATGATACTCATAACATGAACATTTTTGATTGATAATTTTTGATTGACAGGTTGGATACAAAAAAACCGCAACATTGCATGAAAACAATGTTGCGGTCATTTGTAAAAGGAAAAATATTGTTATTATTGGCGCTTATGCCTGCAAATTCTGAAGAGGATATATTTTCAAAAAGAGACTTCATGATCTCCTGGTGTGATAATGTTTTTTATTGCAGCCCTGCAAACCCCATACGCTAAAGACATGTTATGACTTGCAGCCGCTTTCTAAAACATTATACGATAGTAGATTCAAAAAGTTACAGTTGTAGTAAATATATTATGATTATCGGGCATCAGCCTATGCGATTGGAAAATCACGTTCAGCGTAGTCTCCAGACTACGCTGCGCTAAAAGGAAAGCTCCTGCTTTCCATATTTGCCAGGCAGGAGCCTTGCTTTTAGCTTCGACGTAGCGAGACGCTGCGCCGAACAGTCCGGCAACAAACATTGGGCATGATAACCGATAATCTTAAAATATATTACTCTTTTTTGCCCGTGTGGCCGTCATGTCAAGCGGAACAAAGTGAAGTCGAGACATCTGTTTGTGTTTGTTACTAACCGTATTGCAGTCTACGTCATTGCATGTCTTGAAAAACAGCAGGTCGAGGAGCATCACTTTTCCGGTTCTACCAAAACGGTGTCTTCCGGGATGGAAAACTTCACATACTTGATGGTAAAACCTTTGTCCATGAATATCTTTTCGTAATGCGTTTGCACAGACAAAATGTCGTCCGTATAGCCCGAATGGTACAAATCATCGGTACAGGTCAGTACGCTCAGATTATTTTTTTCAATGACTTTACAGGTATAGTCAAACAAGCTTTGGCTGTCTGTTTTAAGGTGAATGATACCATCCGGCTGCATGATTTCCCGGTACGATTGCAGGAACCGTGCGGAAGTGAGCCGTTTATTGGCCCGGCTTTGTTGTGGTTGAGGGTCGGGGAAGGTAATCCATATTTCGGATACTTCGCCGGGAGCAAAACTTGAAGTGATAAATTCGATGCGGGTGCGCAGGAATGCAACATTCGTAAGGTTGTTCTGCAAGGCATCGGTAGCGCCCACCCACATCCGCGAACCCTTGATATCCACACCGATAAAATTTTTACCGGGATATTTACGGGCCAGCGCCACTGTGTATTCGCCCTTACCACATCCGAGTTCCAATACCAATGGGTGTGTGTTTCCGAAAATATCATCCGCCCAACGGCCTTTCAACCGGAAATCGGTACGGAAAACTTCTTCAAATGACGGTTCTATCACGTTGGAATAGCCCGTCATTTCTGCAAAACGCTTGAGTTTATTCTTTGCCACGATTCAGTGATGCATTAATGTATGCGGCAAAAATACGCACTTTCGCCAAAACTCAGGTACGAAAATGTTATTTTTGCACTTTCAAAAAAGAAACCGATATCATTTATGCAAACACCAATCATACGGAGAGCCGTCAGGGAAGATTGTCCACGGCTGATGGAGCTAGTACGCGAACTGGCTCTTTACGAGAGGACGCCCGACGAAGTAACCGTTACTTTGCAGCATTTCGAAGATAGCGGCTTTGATGAACATCCCGTGTGGTGGGCATTTGTGGCTGAGGTAGATGGTTTGGTTGTGGCTTTTGCACTCTATTATATCCGTTACAGCACATGGAAAGGCCAAAGGATGTACCTTGAAGATATACTGGTAACCTATGAGATGCGGGGAAAGGGGTTGGGAAGCCTTTTATTCGAAAGGCTTGTAGAAGAAGCTATTGAAAAACGGTTGAATGGTATGGTATGGCAGGTATTGGAATGGAACGAGCCTGCAATCAGGTTTTATAAGAAATACAACGCCCTGCTCGATCCCGAATGGGTGAATTGCAGTCTGAATCTGTGAAACAGCACGGACATGCTGTTATAATTTTGTGATATGCCTGTCGGATTGCTCACAAACAGGTGCTTTTATGGTTGCTTTTTTGAAGGGATTGTTTTTACCAAACAATTTATATACAATAAAACTAATTACTATCGCGGTGATCATATAAAAAATTTAAAGTTATGGTTCCATTGGCAATTTCAATGCCAGAAATGTCATAAATCTTATTTTTATATCCTAAAAAATCGTTTATTTGTCAAAAAAAACAATTTATCCCACAGACAAGGTCTATTATTCTCATCAAAAATAAAAAAAATGAAAGAATTAGTTGTAAAAAAGGTAAATGCGGTTGACAAAATGTCGTGGAATGAAGTAATGAATCAATTGGAAACCCTTGCCTGGAATCCGATTGACACGGTAAACTGGCCGGAATATAATTACCGTCCCGAGGTGCAATTCCGCATGGCATACACCAATTCGGATTTTTTGTTGCAGTACCGTGTGAAAGAACAATCGGTACGTGCTGTGGCAGCAGGCGACAACGGCGAAGTATGGAAAGATTCGTGCGTGGAATTTTTCCTGACACCGGCCGATGATGGTATCTATTATAATTTTGAATTCAACTGTGCCGGCGCCTGCCTGCTGGCCGCCGGAGCATCACGCAATGGACGCGAAACTGCGCCGCTTGGCACGATTGCACCTATCAGGCGTCAACCGAGCCTGGGACGGCACCCTTTCGGGGAACGCAAAGGAGATACGGAATGGAACCTGGCACTGGTGATTCCTTACACTTGCCTGTTTAAGCATCCGGGATACTCGCCCGCCGGGAAAACCATCCGGGCTAATTTTTACAAATGTGGCGACGATTTAACAGTACCACATTTCTTAAGCTGGGATCCGATTAAAACAGAAAAGCCCGATTTCCACAGGCCTGAGTTTTTCGGAACAGTAAAATTCGAATAAAATATGGAATAAAAATACGATGATATCCCGGTGAACCGATGTCAGGATATCATCGTACTTTTATGCCGCATCCGTCGGCTACGATGCCTTCTTTTTGGCTTCGGCTTCTTTTACCAACAATTCCGCAATTTTATCAATTGTTTTTTTCAGGCGCTCTGCATCTGCTTTTTTGTTGATATCAACATTACAAAAAGTCGACAGGTTCCGATGCAGTATCAGGTAATAAATACCCGAGGTCAGGAGGGCTGCAATCATCTCCATGTCGATATCCGTATCCTTGAAATACTGTTGGAATTGTTGCAGCGTGTCGCGTGCCATTTCTTCGCGAAGTTCAGCTATGTATTTGGGAATACCTTTGGTCTCGGATAATTCCCAACGCAAAAACGCCTGCAATTCTTCATTTTTTATTACAGTATCAAACTGTTGTGTAATAATGTTTTTTCCGGCATCAATCAGGTTTTTACCGGTTTGTTCCTTGAAAATGCCTAACCAGAAATCATTTGCAAGGACATATTGCTCCAACAAATTATCTAAACTGCCAAAATGATAATAAAGCGACGATTTATCAACACCAGCTACCTCAGCTACCCTGTTTACTCCTAATTTTTGATACCCTTCTGTTCGAAGAATGAGCCCTACGGCTTTCAAAAATTTTTGCTTGCTTATAAGATTTTTTTTCGTGCGTGTACCGCTTTTCCTTTGCTTTCCCATCTCATAGAAAATAATAAGATTAACGATTTAATAATACTTGCAAATATACAAATCTTTTAAACAACAATGGATTATCCATTTGTTTTAATTTATGTTTTTTATGTCACCCCATTTCTTCTGTTTTTGTATTTTATTGATTTTGTGAAATATAATGCAATAATAGGTTAACCATCAAATATTTTAATAACTTTGTACAGGAAAAATAGAATACAGTTTTTAGAAACAATAGATTAAATGGTTGATAAACAAAATCTTCTTGATCGAAGATATTTGGCAATGGCGCGTATCTGGGGACAAAATTCATATTGCCGACGTCGTAAGGTTGGCGCTTTATTGGTAAAAAACAAGATGATTATTTCGGATGGTTACAATGGTACGCCTGCAGGATTTGAAAATATTTGCGAAGACGATCATAATATCACCAAACCGTATGTACTTCACGCAGAAGCAAACGCTATCACCAAGGTAGCCAAATCGAACAACAGTAGCGAAGGCTCTACGCTGTATGTTACGGCATCGCCATGCCTCGAATGTGCCAAACTTATCATCCAATCGGGCATCATCCGGGTGGTTTACGGCGAAATGTACCGTATTGACGATGGTATTCGCCTGCTGGAACGTGCCGGTGTTGAAGTAACTTATGTGGAATGCAACATCCCGGAAGAATTGATGACCGGAATTACCAATAACACAGCTTTGTAAGGCAAGGAAATATGGAAATCAAGAACAGGAAAACAGATGCCCTGATGCCACTGATCATTGCGCTGGTATTGGTAGCAGGAATATTGATCGGGGTCAAATTCAGGAATTCGAATACCAATACCGGAAACAACCGGGGAGTATTGTTTTTTGCTCCATCGGGCAAAATGAACCAGGCGCTCGAACTGATTACAGGTTCTTATGTGGATAGCGTGTCAACCAATGCACTTGAAGAAAATGCAATTAAGGGCATGTTGAAAAACCTCGATCCTCATTCGCAATATATCCCGGCATCCGAACTTGCCGCCATCAACGAACCGCTCGAAGGCAATTTTTCGGGTATCGGGGTAAATTGCAACATGTCAAAGGATACAATAGTCATAGTCAACACCACGCCCAAGGGACCGTCGGAAAAAGTCGGCATCATGGCCGGCGATCGTATTGTACGGGTAAATGATTCGCTGGTGGCTGGGGTGAAGATGCCCAGCGACAATATTATTAAGCTGCTGAAAGGCAAGACAGGCACCAAAGTAAAGGTAGGTATTTATCGGATCGGGAACAGCGATTTGCTCGACTTCACCATTACCCGCGATAAAATACCTTTGCTCAGTGTGGATGTATCTTATATGGTTACCCCGGAAACCGGTTATATCAAGGTTTCCAAATTCTCGAAGACTACATTGCAGGAGTTCAATGATGCGCTTGGTCAACTGAAAACACAGGGGATGAACAAGCTAATCGTCGATTTGCGTGATAACCCCGGTGGTATTATCGATGGCGCTATTGGGTTGGCGGAACTGTTTCTCCCGCAGGGGAAACTGATCGTATATACCGAAGGCAATGAACGTCCGCGTGTCAATTATTACTCTAATGGCCGCAACGAACAGTATACCGATACGGAACTGGTACTGTTGATTAACGAAACAGCGGCTTCGGCCAGTGAAATAGTGGCTGGCGCCATCCAGGACAACGACCGCGGAATGATCATCGGCCGCCGGAGTTTCGGTAAAGGTCTGGTACAGGAACCATTTTCCTTTTCCGACGGTTCTGCCCTACGGCTCACTATTGCCCGCTATTACACTCCTACTGGCCGGTGTATCCAGAAACCGTACAACCATCAAAATAATAACGAATATTATAATGAGTTGAACGAACGGTTTCTACATGGGGAATTATTGATGGAAGATAGCGTGCGTATCAACGATACGTTACGATATATTACGCCGGGCGGCAAGGTAGTTTATGGCGGTGGTGGCATCATACCCGATATCTTCGTTCCGATTGATACTTCGAATTATTCAAAATATTACGTCCAGTTGATGCGCAAGGGACTGCCCTACCGCTTTGCCTTTGATTATGTGGACAACAACCGGAAGGGACTTGCGGTTATTTCTGATTATAAGGCTCTGGAAGCTAATTTGCTTCAAAAAAATATATTGAAGGAATTTGTTCGTTATGTAGCCAAACAAGGTGTAGCGCAAAACGATAAAGATTTACGGATATCGGGACCTGCGATTGAAAATATTGTGATTGCCTGTATTGCCCGTAATGTATTTGATGACAAAGGATATTATCCTATCCTGAACCAGCGTGACAAAATGGTGTTACGCGGGGTTGAAGAATTGGAAGGGAAAACAGAGGTGAGAAGTGAAAGGTGAGAAATTAAAAGTAAAAGAATGACACATAGGAAATATAAAATATTGTTGGTGGACGACGAACCTGATATATTGGAATTCCTGGGTTATAATCTGAAAAAGGAAGGTTACGAAGTGTTTACTGCTGCCGACGGTAAAGCGGCCGTCGAAATAGCATTGAAGGAGATACCCCACCTGGTATTGATGGATGTGATGATGCCCGGCAAAGACGGCGTGGAAACATGCGAAGAGATGCGCACTTATCCGCAATTAGGCAACTGTGTTATTGCTTTCCTGACGGCAAGGGCAGAAGATTATTCGCAGATTGCCGGTTTTGAGGCGGGCGCCGACGACTACATCACCAAACCGGTTAAACCAAAGGTATTGCACACACGCATCAAGGCATTGTTGAAACGGTACGACAAAACACAGGAGACCGTGGCGCACTCCACACCGGACGAAATAAAAAGCACCGGCACTGGTACCCTTGAAATTGACAAGGAACGCTTTGTGGTGATTAACGACGGCAAGGAACTGACCCTTCCTAAAAAAGAATTTGAACTGCTTGCCCTGCTGATGTCAAAGCCTGAAAAAGTGTTTGGACGCGAAGAAATTTTCAACCTGGTTTGGGGCGACGATATTATCGTTGGCGACCGTACCATCGACGTGCACATACGGAAACTTCGCGAAAAAATAGGCGACAAACACATCAAAACCCTGAAAGGTGTGGGATATAAGTTTGTCCCATAGTGTTTCAATTATTTACAACCCGGTCATCTTTATCTTAAGATGACCATCGTGGCACCATACCCGTATTCTTTAAATGAGGCGTCCTGATAGCGAAGCTTAGGGTACTTGTGATCCAGCATACGGTGGATTTCGAGGCGCAGACGGCCGTTGCCCACCCCGTGGATAAATACGATCCGTTTGCGGCGGTTACGTATCGCTTCTTCGAGCACATTACCGAAACGACCTAATTGTATATCGAGTATTTCGGCAGGAGTAAGCGATTTGTATTGATCTACCAACTGCTCGATATGCAGGTCGACTTCTTCCTTGTCGTCATCCTGCATTTTTTTCACAGGCTGGGGTTTGGGGGCATCTGCTTGTTTCTTTTGCCGTTCGAACTGCGCCTGAACTTCATAAGCCACGCCTTCTATCTCGGCCATCAGGTATTCCTCGGATATGTTGTATATCAACGCTTTTTCATCAAAATATTCGTTTGTTGCATAGTTAACAGGATCAGTCAGGTAAAACTCGTCTATTTTCAACTCATAACGCATTGGTTCCTGAGGCATGTAAGCGCCTTTCTTGAAAAAGAGGGTCTCAAGGCGCAGGCTGTTGATCTGTTTCAGGTCTTCACCCTGTATTCGCGCCACGTGTATGGATGTTTTACTTTCGAGCATTCCGGCTTGTAAGCCGCGGTAGGCGCCTTCGGTAATCATGGCTGTCACATACATGATGCCGTAACCGCAATCGTTCACTAAATGTACGTCGTAAACAGTTTTTCCATTCTTTTTCCGTTGGGGTACCCATGCCAATAAAATACATACCGATGTGTCGATGCCTGATTCGTTGGAGTCATCGGTCAGGTCGATATAACCGGGTGTTTCTGTTTGGGTGGGTACAAATACTTCGGCAGGGACATTTGCCAGATACTGTTCTGCAACAGTAGTGAAGGGTGTGGCCTCGGCCTGTGTTGTTTCGGTTTTGAGCAATTGCGAAGCTGTGGCAGGAACTTCAAACCCGTCCTCATTTTCTACATATATATGCTTGTTGTCCACACGGGTAACGATTCCTCCACCTACGTCGTTCAGAAATTTTACGCGGTCGCCTTTCTTGAATATCATTGTCGTACATTTGATGTTGAACCGGCAAAAATACTCAGAAAGTTTGGTGGTTACATCATCAAGTGGTGAAAAAACATGCTATAACATCAAAAACGAGAAATCAGCCGAGGTATCTAATTCTCGTGGAGCATCGTCTTTTTTGAAAATACGTGCCGGTCTTTTCCCGATCAACTGAAGCCGGTCATTTTCGAACCAAAGCATAGTAGCTTCCCTAAGTCCTACCACATACATACCGGGATTGATCTCAATGAACTCGCAGATGCGGTCTTCACGGGTCTCACCGCCATGTCCTTCGGGATGGGCGTCTGTGTAATGCGGATTGATCTGGAAAGGTACCAGTCCGAGGGTGTCAAAACTGACGGGATGGATAATAGGCATATCGTTGGTCGTGCGCAGGGTCGGGCATGCTATGTTACTGCCGGCGCTCCATCCAATGTAAGGCGTTCCGGCCAATGCTTTTTCGCGGATGGGTTTCATCAATCCGTTCTGATGGAGCATTTGTACCAGTTTCCAAGTATTTCCACCGCCTACAACAATGGCTTCGGCTTCCCTCACAGCTTTCACAGAATCGGCAAAATGGTGGATGCTGGTTACGTGGTGGCCTAACCCGGTAAAACGTTCCTCAACCTTCTTTTCATAATCGTCGTACGAAAACATGATGGCTGCATAAGGAATAAACAATGCATTTACAGGTTTTTCACCAAGGAATTTTGCAATCTGTTCTTTGGGATGATCCAAGTATGGTTCGCCGGGGTTGGTGGAATTACTAATTAACAACAGTTTCATGATGGTTGATTGATAGGATTTAATAACAAATACAAACATACAAAAAATCCCCGAAGCAGTCAAATACTCCGGGGATTTTCATTTTTTATTCAAATCATTTTTCTTCTACATCCAGAATCATTATTTCATCTTTAAGCACGTCCTTTACAAGTATTCCCGGCTCATGGATAAACCACACATTACCATGCTTCTGCAAATGTAAGGTAGTAACTTCGCCTACCAGTTCGGCAGGGATACCGACCACTAATGTCGCCGTAGCCTTGTCGCCTTCTACGTTCACATCTTTCACAATAGACTTTGCCTCTTTCAGGTTTGCTTTGATTTCGGGAGTGAGTACTATATCATCAAAATAGCCCGGATTACCCCATTTCGCATAGGTTTCAGGAGTAACCATCGATTTAGCCGTTGCAAGGTCATTTGCCAGGACAGCAGCTACAAATCTTTCACATGTTTCCTGTACCTTAACTTTATCATTGTCGCTACAGGAGGTAAGAAACAGGGTTAGCACGGCAAATACGGAATATAAAACAAACTTATTCATGACTTTATTTTTAATATTATAAATATAAAAAAGCTTTTTTGTATGATAACAACAACGTTTCATTGCAGTTTGTTCAATTTTGTTCTAAAAACCATTGTCTTTCTTTAACCAACACTTGCATATTCCCAATGATCAATTGTTTTCATATCTTTGCAGAAATTTTATTATAAGATTCAAGCATTTATTCGAACCGTTTATAAATTTTTAATCCTTTGAAAGTCTTTGGTATCATTCCTGCACGTTATGCATCGACACGTTTCCCGGGTAAACCGTTGGTGAAGCTCGATGGTAAAAGTATGGTCGAATGTGTTTACCGGCGTGCTTCGCAAGCCTTCGATACGGTGGCTGTGGCAACGGACGATGACCGTATTGCGGCTGAAGTGCAGCGTTTCGGAGGCTGCGTAGTGATGACTTCGCCTGCACATCGTAGTGGTACCGACCGTTGTGCCGAAGCCTTGGCTTTGATGCAGGAAGAATTGGGTGAAAAGGCCGATGTGGTAGTCAATGTGCAAGGTGATGAACCGTTTGTCGATCCGGCTTTGCTCGGCAGGCTGGCCGCATGTTTCGACGACAATGCCACACAGGTTGCAACTGTGGTAAAGGAGTTTGACCGTACGGAAGACCTGTTCAATCCTAACAATGTTAAAGCAGTGATAACCAATGCGGGACGTGCCATATATTTCAGCCGTTCGCCTATTCCCTATGTCCGTGGACATGCACAGGATAAATGGCTTGGAAAACATACTTTTTACTGGCACCTTGGCTTGTATGCCTATCGTGCGGAAGCCCTCAAACGATTGACCCAACTGCCGCCTTCGTCGCTGGAAATTGCCGAATCGCTCGAACAAAACCGTTGGTTAGAAAACGATTTTTACATCAAAGTCATACAAACCCACGGGGAAACGATTGCCATCGATACCCCCGAAGACTTGGCGTATGCCCAGCAATGGATGAAAGCCAAACAGATACATTTTTGATTTTTAAGAGACCTAATGTATGAAGCCTCGTATCCTATTACCGTTGTTTTCTATGAAGTACATAAAAAATCAAAAAACAAGCATTAAGAAGTACCTGTTGCTTTCCTGCATTGTTATTGCAGCCCTGTCGTGTCGTGACCCATATCCGGGATACACCAAAACCGACGATGGCGTTTATTACAAATTATTGACCATCGGCGACCAGGAAAAGTGTTGTAAATATGGTGACTACGTGGTGGCTAATATTTCTTACATCACCATGAACGATTCTGTCTTTTTTTCGGGAATACGTAAATTCAGGATCACGCAATCCGGTTTTCCCGGTTCTATCGACAAATGCTTTACCCTGATTTGCGAACACGATTCAGCCCGGTTTATTATCTCGGCACTCGATTTTTTTGAAAAAACGCTGGAAAGTGTAGTACCCGATTATCTGGCAGCCGACAGAAAGATGAAACTGGCGGTAAATTTGTTGAATGTGCAGACACCGGAAGAATATGCCCGAGAAAAGGAAGCTTTCCTCCATTGGGTAGAAGATCTGGGCGAATATGAAAAAGTGTTGCTGAAGCAATATCTCCGTGAAGCAAAAATTGATATTCCACCCACCGAGGATGGTATTTATTATATTGTGCAGCAAACAGGTACTGGTCCGGCGGTTGCACAGGGCGACACCATCATGGTGCATTACGAGGGGTTTTTCCTTAACGGAAAGTCATTCGACTCGACCCGTCGCCGTAATGAGCCGTTCCAGTTTGTTTACGGCCAGCAGTGGCAAGTGATTGGCGGCCTCGAAAAAGCCATCGGGAAGATGCGAGAAGGCGACAAGGCGCTGGTGGTGATCCCTTCCGGGCAGGCTTTCGGCGTCGACGGATCGGCGGCCGGGGTAGTACCTCCGTTTACACCTGTTGTTTTCGAAATTGAACTGTTAAGTGTTAAATAATTAAAAAAAACAGTTAGCCGACGCAACGTTTTGTTAGTTTCCACATCTTACTTTATGTAATTAAAATCACTCATTGATCAGTAATGAAAAAGCATACCTTGTTCATTTTCCTATGTATTTTGCTAAACTCTTTCGTTTCGTGCAGCAAGGACGAGACGGGGGAAAAATGGGCGGAAGAGGAGCAATTGTTAGCGGAATATATGGAGAAAAACAAGCCTGGGGCTATTCTCGATAAAAGCATCTATTTCGAAAAACTAATCGAATACAGGGATAATATCCAACCTGAGACCGGGGATAATGTTTTGGTGGACTTTGTTTGCAGTTTCCTGTATGAGGGGACGGTGGAGCAGGTGAGTTATGAAGATTGGAGAGCTTATGACGCCACATATCTCTCTCGATACCTACACGGTGGACCTGAATTATGGTCTTATGAGTGGTGGGTAAGTATGGGAATCGGACAAATGCGCGAAAACGAAACGGCCAATGTATATGTGCCGTCCCGTATTTTGCGTTTTCAGGATTTTAAACCCCGTTTGTTCTGGATTCAACTTAGAAAGGTCATTGATACTGATTTAAAGACATATCAGGAAACCATGATGGCCAACTACATCAAACAGTGGGGTGATGACGTGGATACGACCATTGTCAGGGACAACGGCAAAGATTATTATATCGTATATCATGTAGAAAATGAAGGCACAGGCGCTGTTATTGAAGGGAGCTCCGTAAAAACGCATACAAGCGAGTCTTATTTCCTGCAAGACAATGATATCCGTGATGTTTCAATCAATGAGGAAGTTACCTGGACACCCGGTTCCAAAATTTTCGAAATACTCAAATCAGAGAAAAAAGGGAACAAGTTGGTGAAGAAAGGAGGAAAAATTACGATCCTTATGCCTTATAAAATGAGGTATGGTGATGAATACCACCAAAATGAAGACCGACAGGAAATCATCCCAATGGGATCGGTTTTGAAGTATGATATTAGTATCAGTAATTGAAAGGCAGGTGGATAAAATACGTTATTTGTTCACTTTTTAGGGAAAAACCATTACTTTTGTCACCTTCTCATATATTAAACATCCATTTTAAATTAACATCTATCGGCAAATATCTACGCTTGAACCAATAAACTCATCACTGAATGATAAACATACAAGAGTTGCAAGATCAGGCTTTGGTCGAACAATTTGTGGCAGGCGATAGCAAGTGTTTTGAAGTATTGATGGAACGCTATAAGAATCGTTTATTTTCGTATATCTACTATACGATTAAAAACAAGCATATAGCCGAAGATATTTTTCAGGAAACCTGTATCAAGGCGATTACTTCGCTGCTTGATGGACGTTATTCCGAATCGGGGCGCTTTTTACCCTGGATCACACGCATAGCACACAACCTGATGATTGATATGTTTCGTCAGGAAAAACAACTGAGTATCTGTTCGACAGACAGTTTTACCATCCCCGTCCTCAACTCCCCAAAATATTCGGATAACACCATCGAAGACGACTTGGTGCAACATCAGATTTATGAAGATGTGCGGAATCTGGTCGATTATTTACCCGACGAACAGAAAGAAGTGATCCTTCTCCGTCATTATGGCGATTTGAGTTTCAAGGAAATAGCCGACTATACAGGCGTCAGCATTAATACGGCATTGGGCCGGATGCGTTATGCATTGATCAACTTGCGGCGACTCATCAAAGAGCATGATTTGCAATTGACGCCTTCGGGCAAATAGCAAAAATCACAAGCATTGCTTATGCATTTCAAAATCCTTAAAATTATTGGGGATGAGGTATGTAGTGATGTTATCGGAAGTTCTTTTTAAAATAGAATGAGTCGGCATAGCGCCAACTCAATCTAACAAACCAAACAATTATCAATTAAACTAACCTTAAAAGCTTGGGAAAAACACTCAAAATCTTCATGAGTGTTACAATGAGTTAACGGTCTTCGTTATAAAATCGGTCGTGTGAGTTACCTTGTAACTACGACCCACTTTTTACAACGTGGTTCTGTACTTACGTACAAAGAAAGAATTTCTAATGAGACCGAAATTCTTATTACCTTTCGTTGAAAAGCTACTGGTATAAACCTTTGTTTTCATGGTAATAAAATATTAAATTAAAGAACTTGACCTCATAATTACAAATACCGTGCCAAGCTTTTCAAAAGGTACCAACAGTTCCATAAAAAGCAACAAGCCATGAAATCAAAGTTGATTTCATGGCTTGTATTTTTAATGCTGGATACCCGAAATTTATTTTGCTTTCATCTTCATACCCAATTGGTAGAACACAAAACTCCAAGTGTCGGTGGCTTCGTCGATTGCTTTCGAAAGCGGTTTACCTGCTCCGTGCCCGGCTTTGGATTCTATCCTTATCAACATCGGGTTATCGCCTTTATCCTTTTCCTGAAGGGTAGCGGCAAACTTAAACGAATGTGCAGGAACCACACGGTCGTCATGATCGGCAGTAGTGATCAACGTAGCCGGGTACGATACTCCTTCTTTGATATTATGTAAGGGAGAATATTTATACAGATATCCGAAATCTTTTTCGTTGTCGCTTGATCCATATTCAACTACCCAACCCCAACCGATGGTAAATTTCTGGAAACGAAGCATGTCCATAACACCCACAGCCGGCAATGCAGCCTGGAACAGGTCTGGACGTTGTGTCATGGCAGCGCCCACCAGCAAGCCACCATTTGATCCGCCGCTAATCGCCAGTTTTTCACTGGATGTATATTTTTCCTTGATCAGGAATTCGGCAGCCGCAATGAAATCATCAAATACATTTTGTTTCTTTTCCAGCATGCCTGCTTTATGCCATTCTTCGCCGTATTCGCCTCCACCACGAAGGTTTGGTACCGCGTATATACCACCGTTTTCGAGGAACAATATCCGCGAAGCGCTAAAAGATGGCGTCAGGCTAATGTTAAATCCGCCGTATGCATACAGAAATGTTGGATTTTTGCCGTTTTTTTCGATTCCCTTTTTGTAAATGATGAACATCGGAACCCTTGTTTCGTCCTTGCCGGTATAGAACACCTGTTCTATCTCATAATCATCCGGGTTGAACTTCAGTTCGGGCTGACGGAACAGTTCCGATTTACTGTTTTCGACATCGTAGCGGTAGATGGTGGGTGGCGTAGTGAAACTCGAAAACGAGTAGAACAAAGTCTTTTCGTCGCGCTCACCCGATAGTCCGCTTGCCGAA
The DNA here is from genome assembly GCA_031547085.1 of Bacteroidales bacterium. Lineage (GTDB taxonomy): Bacteria > Bacteroidota > Bacteroidia > Bacteroidales > UBA4181 > JAIRLS01. The sequence goes on along the minus strand of JAVBSH010000065.1, from coordinate 5,924 downwards.
CCAATTGCCGGCAGGGCGATTTCTTTCTCGATTTTTCCTTGATAATCTAATTGCAGTATCTTGGTGCTGGCGTCTTTCAGGTAAAAGGCAAAAAGTTTTCCTCCACCGGTCGATACTCCTTCCAAGAGTTCCACAGATTCGGGAATCACATCCACCCAGTTAGCAGTATCGGGTTCGGCCGGATTGATGGACGTGAGCCGGTAATTGGATGCATCCTTGTCGGTAAGCATCAGCAGGCGGCCATTGTAATGATCGATTACCTGGTAATTATTTTCGAACCCTTTTGTCAAAGGCGTAATCTTACTATTTGGCTGCGAAAGCAACTGGCAATATAACTCATTGCCCGATGTGCCTTCGGACGAAGCGATGACCAGGTATTCGCCGTCGTGGGTAACATCGGCATAAAAATACCGCAAGGGATGTTCCTTGTCTTCGTAAACCAACTTATCGCTGCTTTGCGGAGTGCCGACCGTGTGGAAAAATACTTTATGGAACTGGTTCTGCTTCGAAAATTGCCCGACTTCGCCCGGCTCATCATACCGGCTGTAATAGAACCCATTGTCTTTCCATGCCGCACCTGAAAACTTCACCCAGTTCAGGTGATCATCTAATTTTTTCCCGGTCTCCGTGTCCATCACATAAAATTCAGTCCAGTCCGAACCTGCCCTTGATACGGCGTAAGCCATGTATTTGTAGTCCTTTGAAAAATAGACACCGCTTAAAGCCACTGTTCCATCGCTGGATAATGTATTCGGATCGAGGAATACCTCGGGCGTATCTTCCAGTTTTTTAAGTCGGTATAATACAGATTGGTTCTGCAACCCGTCGTTTTTAAAGAAATAATAGTAATTCCCTTTTTTATAAGGTGTTGAATAGCGGGGATAATTCCAGATGTCAGTCAATCTTTCCTTAATTTGGTTTCTGAAAGGTATCTGTGAAAGATAATCTTCCGTTACTTCGTTTTCAGCCTTCACCCATGCTGCCGTTTCGGAAGAATTGTCATCTTCCAGCCAACGGTAAGGATCAGCCACTTTTGTACCGGAATAATCATCCGTTACATCTTCCTTGACAGCCTTGGGGTAAGGTTTATGCTTGATATTTTCCTGTTTACACGAATTCATCATACACAAACAAAGTAGTATAAAAAAATATTTTTTCATTGGGAAGACAATTTAATATGTGACTGATATGAGGCATTTATTATCAACTTTGAACCATAATTTCCCTGCTCACGGCTTTCGGCAAACTGAAACGGATACAGAATCCTTCGCCCGGTTTTGTTTCGGCCCAGATGCGTCCCTTGCACGTTTCAACCAGCGCCTTGCAAACGGCCAGGCCCAATCCATAGCCTTTAATGTCGGGTATTCCCGGCAAGGTTAGGTTTTCGGACAATTCGAACAATTTCGACGCCTGTTCGGAATCGAGACCGATACCATCATCGGTAACCCAAACCTCCATGGTTTCGTAATTTTCTTTTGCGCCAAGGGTAATCAAACCGCCTTTGGGTGCATATTTGAATGCATTCGACATCATGTTGCGCAACACAGTGTCGATCATCCGTTCATCGGCCATAGCAAAAACATTGTTTTGTACGTCGTTCACCAATTGGATATCATTTGCTGCGGCAAACGATTCGTAGTCAGCGAGCAGATTGGTGGCTAATTGCGGTATGTTCACGGTGTTCAGTTCCGGTTTCAATTGCCCGGACTGAGCTTCGAGCAACAACAGGAAATTCTGGAAAAAGCCGTAGAGGGCAAATACGTCGCTGTTGATACGGCTCAAAGCGTCGTCCATCGCCGAAGGCAAATCAATGCCTTGTTCGCTTGTAAAGCGGTCGATGTTCCCGTGCAGTTTGTTGATTCCAGTGTAGGCATATTGGGTAAGAAACTGGAATATAGCAGTCTGGTTACTTTTGACCGCATCGATATCGCGAACCGTGTCTTCCATCACTTTTTGATTTTTTGTATTGATAGCAGTGATACGGTAACGGTAAAAAATAATAACGCCAGCTAATGACAGGGTGGCTAATATGGCCCAGATAATGATAATTCCGGTGATAGGGGAAGGTGAATTCTCATCTGCTTGTCCGTTTGCCTGCGCTCCGGATGCCGGGATACGGGTTCCGGATTTTGCCTGCAAAGCGGCTATTTGTTCATTGTGAGCTTTAGCGTCGATCTGCCGGTTAACATCCACCAACAGTGCATAATATTCGCTTACAGCATTCATATTATGTAGCTTTTGGTATGCAGTAATCAACGATTGGTAATAGTCACGCAATAACTCCGGGTTGTTGCGTTCTTTGGCAATTTCAAGACCTTTCTTGAGATAATCGATTGCTTCGGCATAATTGTACCTGAGCAACCAAGTCTGTGCAATGTCATAATAGGCTTGAGCTGCGAGATTCCAATCACGAAGGCGGAGTGTTGCGTCAAGGATATTCTTCCGGTGTCCGGTTGATTTCATATAGTCCTTGTTTTCAAAAACAAACCGGTCAAGGATTGTTTCCGCCTCAATCAATACAGCGTCCTGCTTCATTTTCTGGGCTGTTTCTGAGGCTTTGCGTGCATAGAAAGCACAACTATCGGCATTGACGGCTTCGAACGTTTTAGCAAGATTAACCAAAATAGCGGCTTTGGCAGAGTCGGGAGCGTGGGTCAAAGTTTTTCGCAACTCATCAGTACGGGTATTCCCCCGGACAGCGATGATGCTGAAAAAGACAACCATTAAGAACAATATCCGCTTGAATATCATATTTTGATGATCCGCATTTATGAAGTGCAAAAGTATAAATTAATTTTGGCTTTATCTTATATTTGCACTACCCAAATTAGTTTATATCCCGGCTCAAATAGATAAAAAGATCATAGTAATAAACTTGTAAGTCTATAATTTTTGCAAAAAAAGTAATGAACAATACCGTGTATTATGAAACGCTTCTCATGAAGGAATTGTCGCGCCGGCATATGGAGCGTGTGGCGCATGAGATCGGTAACGACCGGCAGAAATTCGCCCTGCTAATGGAGATCGTGATGCACGGAAAAGAACCGGTAGTGCAACGGGCAGCCTGGGCGATGGACGCTTGTTTGGAAAATCATCCGGAATTGCTGTCGTCATACGTGGAAACGTTGATCGATGCTTTGTCTTCGTTTACCAATGACGGAGTAAAACGGCAAATTGTAAAAGCGCTTGCAATACGCAGCATCCCCGAATCCCGGCAAGGACAACTCGCCGATTTGTGTTTCATGTGGTTGCAGTCGTCAGCCATACCGGTTGCCGTCAAGATACACTGTATGCAAATATTGGCCAATATTGCTGTTGAGTATCCCGATCTGGCAATGGAATTACAGACTGTGATCAAAGAACAAATGCCGCGCAACTCTGTAGGATTTTTGTCGAGAGCGAGAAAGATATTGAAACAATTGGCCGGATTATCCTTATTGTTATAAAAAAACCGGGTAAAGTACCCGGTTTTTTTATTGTTTGAAATTACCTGCAATCTACTATTTTCCTTAGATCCAGGTGTATTCCGTAAAAAGCGTAAGCATCAACTGTTACAATCAGGTCTTTACCTTTATAGGTTTTAAATTGCCCGGGAGCAGGGTTACCTGACGGCGCAGAAGCATAGCCTTGTATTTTCACAGCCTCGGCAACATCCTGTAAAGCCCATCCGTCCAAGCTGATAGTAATGGTTACTTTACCATTAACTACTGGCGAGAATGTAGCTTTACCAGCCAACTTGTTTTGCCCGGCCATGATGTCGACATCGCCCACTGCATATGGGGTATACATCGCCCAATTGCCGCCATAGTCCGGTCCTTGTGTCCATGCGGTTTCACTATCGCCATAACATGGTTCAGGCTCTTCTACACCGCAATTCTGGATGCAATATCCAAACTTCATTCCCCAATCGATCTTGTCGCCAAAGCCCCAAGCCTTTTCGCATGTACCTTTCACACCGTCTTTAAATTTAACAACTTCGGCATAAGAAGCTATGCATACGCATTTTGGCAGTTGAGCCAACGGAATGGTATAAGTCTTGGTTGTGACACAGGGATTATGTGTATAATGGTGTGGAAATTTGTCGGGTTCCATTTTATTAATATCGCAATCACCCACATAGAGACATGTTTTATCCAGATACCAGCCATCCTCTGTCGAATAGTTGACATAAAGGTTGACAGCATCATTCCATACGGTCACTTTCCCGGCAGTGGTTTTCTCATTGATTACCAGCGAAATGATCAGATCTTCGCCACAATGCAACCGTTCGCAGTTTTCACCGAAACGCCATAATTGTATATCTTCGCTCTTTATACTGTATGCCTCAATATTATCCGTAGTCCTGTCAGTCAGGTTATCACCTACCAGGAAAATCAAGTCGTTGAAGTCCTGGTCACTGGTTGCACTGTATTCGGAGTTCAAGTCTTCAAAAGCAATGATCAGGTCGCCACAAGCGCTTTGCCCCATAATATGCGATATTGCAGTATTTTCATTCACTTCCCTGTTGGTAGCGATGAAAATAGGCTTACCGTCTTTCATTTTTACATTCGGTAACTGAGTCTTATAACTAGCATCCGTAGTTGCACCTCCCCCGGCATTGGGCATCACGCAGAACCCGATAACAGTTCCCGGTTCGAACATATCCCCATTGTCATCAGACAATTTGAACGTGTATCCAAAATCCAGGTCTTTGGTATGGTCGTAAATGATATTTTTGAAATGAACCCCACCTATTCCCGATGAATAGATACTGTTCAGGACACCCACACCGTCAATACCATCCGCTTTGTTATAGTAATAATATCCCAACACATTATTAAAAGCCGCTACATTACCAACATAAGTTACGTATACATAAGATTTCTTCGTAACCAATATTCCGCTGGGAATATTATCACCGTCATTTATAAATAATCCGGGCATTCTTGTCGGCAAATTGATACCTTCTTCGAGAAAAGCCAATGTTCCGCCAACACCCATCCAATCAGGCCGCGCTCCCAAGTCTCTTGTATCTACACCTGTAGGCACAAACTCGGCATACTTTACCGCTCCCGTTTCTTCAGACGCAGGAGAAGTTTTCTCTTTTTGGCAACTTGCTAACATGCTTGCTCCAATAAAGAAACATGCTACTGTCTTAATAAAATTTACTTTTTTCATAGAATCTAATTTTAATTTAATACTTAATTATTTTACACTTAGCTATTTTACCTTATGGTTCTGAAGTAAACAAAAGGTTGATAGAAAAGTTCTCTACAAAAAAAATATTTTGACGAAAGGCTTGTTTTCTTTGATGAAGGATACTATATGCTTAATCTTACAAAAAGTACACTTTCAAGAACAGTCTGTAGATAAAGGATTACCATTTGTGGTACATCTGAAATGTTTGAAACGAAACTAAGAATCAATCACTTTTACTTCTTGAACTCACCAATAGTACTGTTTTATTACAATATTCTTTTTTGAGATAAGATCAATCGGAGAATCCTGACGCCGGGCGTAAGTAAATATCCAAGGTGTTTATTGATAAAGTAGTTCATAAAAGCAAATTTCCTGCTTACCATATATGGTAAGCAGGAAATTTGCTTTAGTACAGTAAGCCTCCCGGCTATGCTGTATATGTTTTTCTATTTAGAAGGGCATTACTTCCGACAATTATTTAAAATAAACAGGTTATTTGCAATAATTCGGGAAAGCATTACAGAACTCCTGGGTTAACTTAGACAAGGGATATATCCTGTCCAAATTGAGTTTTGTTGAAGAGAATGTTGTGGTGTTATCGCTGATGTTATACTTTACGCGACTTGATTTTGTGAGATTGTTTCCTGTTCAAAAAGTTGAAATTTAAGTGTGAGTAAACTCTCCAATTCAGGCTGTGCTATATCGTTTATTTGGTCAAAAAATCCTCTGATTGTACTGTGGAATTT